>NZ_NOXG01000049.1:0-6968 GCF_003207955.1 Novacetimonas pomaceti | reverse complement strand
GCATCGGGTTTTCTTATAGCTTACGAAAATTTCTTTTGTGCAAAACAGACTTTTTCATAATCTAACCCGATGTACAACCCTTCTGTGAGATTTCCGCGTCGATGACCCTGTAAGGGCCATAGGAAACCTCTCTGACGGCCTTCTGGTCACCTATGGGAACGACCGCCTTCTGTTGACGTGGCGAGTAGATATAGACCCCTTCTGCTTCACGACACAGGGGCAGGAAATCGGATGCAGACATATCTGCAACTTCTTCGATGGATATGTCGTCATCATCAAAATTCAACCGCAAAACAACGACACGATGAACGACATCGAAAGTGTTTTTGTTAAATCTGATATGTTGTGTAGACGTGACGGTTTTGACGGATATTTGTTCGCCTTCGGCTGAAACGACATCATAGCCCTTTTGGTTAACTTCAGGTGCCATCTGCCCACGAGTTTTCATGGCGACATATAGTTCGCCAATCCGACCAGTTAGGTGGCGTAATTCAGCAGGATTGACTCCCCACTGGATCTCTTTTTCTAGCCAAGTCAAAGCATCTCCAAGTGAGCGAATAATCTGTATCTGTGATAAAGCCATTTTCTTTAACGGACCTTGTTCATATCAATAGTAAAACCGGCTGTTTGAAGTTCACGCGCAACCGCAAACTTCCACATGCCCGCGTCATCCATGTCGGTGTAAACGACACCGCTAATGTCCGATGGTGTTTCAACATTCCCTTTTTTTAGGGCGCATACTCGGTCACGTCCAAGTTTTGCGGTCAGATATCCGTGTTCAAAAATAACATTTTGGCGCGCGCGTGGTTGTTCATCGACTTCGGATGAAACCCGGCCAAGGTCACATGGAGTATACAAAATTATAGCGAATCCACAGTCTGTTTCTTGCTCAATTTTCTCGATTATAGTTTTTCCAGCGTTAGTCTGTTCGTGTAAAATTATGGCGTCTAACCCCAATGATTCAATCAATCTGGCTGTCGCTGTTTTTGCGAGATCATCGCGCCCATGAACAATGAAAACCCTATTCGATTGACCGACAAGTATTTTTCCTGCCTTGCTTTGAACTAACTGGTGATCAAGAGTGAGTCGAACCGAATCAAATACAGATTTCGTGATATCTTGCAAACCGTCTTTGGATCGCACAATACTTTCAGGGTCAATATACATAATAACGTTTGACTGCATACGACTGTTGGCTTCGTCGGTTAAAACCGTAATTGGTTTATCGGATGTTTTAATGGATATTTGCCTAATATTTGACGGTTTAATGAAGTAACCTTCGAAATGTATATCTTCTTTTTTTAGATATGGCTTAACAATATTATTTTTTATATTATTAAGATCTTTTTCATCGTATTGAATATAGGTTCGATAGTCATCTGATTTAGAAAGTTTTTCATTGATTTGTACAACTACAAAATAATACATTTTTTAATCGCCTATCAGTTATCCAGAATTTCCAAGGCTGGAAGGCCCTTCACAATCTTCATGGTTTCCAGGCTGATCGTGATGACGCGGAGAAACAGATCCAGCGGATAGCGAGGGTCGTTCATGGTTTCGATGGCCCAGTCATTGGCATCGTTGACGATACCGCTTGCTTTGTCGGTCTTCACGCATTGACGTTCCACTACCCAGTCGAGGGCAGGCTTGCCGTTCACCACGTATTCATAGGCTTCGAGAGGGATACCTGTGACAGTAATGTGGTCATTGTAATGCAGGATGGTTTTATCTTTGCCCTTGCCGTATTTCATCTGTGTCACTCGATAATCAGCGGCTGTCAGAGGCTTGTTTCCCGCATCGACCTGCACCCCCTTGTAGATGGGTTGGCTGTCGAAATTGACATGCATTTCGCCTAGCCTGCGACCAGCATCGGAGAAGGCTCTGAAGGCTTCGTATGTCTTCATACGGGGGATGCGAGGGAGTTCCTTCCGCAGAGTGTCCGCATAGCGTTCTCGATATTCGGGAGAGTGAAGAAGTCCATAAATGTAATAGAACAGGTCTTGCTTGCTGATGGTCTCACCGGGATAGGCATCTCGGAAATGTTTCATTCCTTCGTCGGTGATGGCGTCCTGTCTGGTCAGTCCCGATTGTGAAGCCCCGGAGAACAGGTCGTTGTTGTCTGATGGAGCGTTATTTTCGTGATATACGAAAATAGGGAATGCTTGATATCCACCCATCGCGGGAGCAAGATTTAGGTCAATAATATGATTAGTCATAAAGGCAGAAAAACCTTTATCTCCACCTAAGCCTGGAACGCATATGACTAAATTCTCTGCCTTCGCATCAGGAAATAGGTGAGGCATCTGGTAAATCATGTCATTCATTTGCCGATCAAAGTACATCCACTGACAGAAAAATGGCCGGTAAACCGATTTCACGACATCCTCAGGTTTAAATAATGCTGGCTTATCTCGGGTAAAATCCCGAAGCAGTGAACGGTTCCAGCTTATCTTTCGTGGATCACTATCGACGAAGTTCTTGGCCTTTTCTAATCGTTCTTTGGAAGCTGCATCAGGGTATTCACTCTGAAATCGTTCTCGTTCCGAATTATACACATCAATCATGGACAGCATATCTTCGGTTAATACTTGATGGGATGAATTGTAGCACCATGCATCACGAGCTGTTGCAACGCCACGGGAAAACAGACTGAACAGCACAGGTCCCGCATCCTTATCCTTGCTCCCAATGGCAATAAATTTTCCAAAGCTGTCATCCCGTTGCCGTAGCCAGTCGCCATGGTCATCCGGCGTGATCGTCTGCCACAGGTCTTCGTTCGTCAGGCCATTGATGCTGGCCAGTTCCTGAATACGTTTCAGCTTCTGCTCACGGGTCAGATAATCCCCGATATCATGGAACAGGATACGGCCCTGTTCCTGCGCATTTGGATTCTTGACCATGAGGGAAATGGCAATCGGCGCCCGGCTTCCAGCATCGAATATTTTTCCGCCTTCCTTGCGTGATGTTTCCCCTGATGTCCGCTGGTTCCCCCGCAGATGAAACACATGGATGGAGGAAAATTCTTCGGCCAGACACTGGCGCAAGCCATTTGCCGTATTGGCATCCAGAAAGCCTGCGTTGGTCACGAAACCGATGACGCCACAATCCCCGATGCGGTCAGATGACCAGCGGATGGCGCGGATATAACTGTCATACAGGGCGCGCTTGTTCGTGGCCGTGGAACGTTCTGCATAGGTTTCCGCAATGCGGGCATCCAAGGTGGGATAGGCCACGTTCTGGTTGTTGTCGTTCCCGCTTTCCTGCCCCACTGAATAGGGCGGGTTTCCCATGATGACACGGATATCCAGCTTCTTCTGTTTACGGATGCGCCGATTGTTGTCCTCCAGGGTTGAACTTACGAGGTCATGGGGTTCGTTCAGCCTGAAGGTGTCAGTCAGACAGATACCCTCGAAGGGTTCATAGTTCCCGTCCATCAGGTCGGAAAACGTGGCCTCGATATTGATGGAAGCGATATAATAAGCCAGCAGGACGATTTCGTTAGCGTGGAGTTCCTGCCGGTATTTATGGAGCATCTGCTCCTTCGTAATCAACCCGCTCTGCAATAACCGGGTGATGAATGTACCCGTGCCCGTAAAGGGGTCCATGATATGGACACCCTTGCTTCCAAGGGTCTGACCGAACTCGCTTTCCAGCACGTCATTGATGGAACGGATGATGAAATCCACAACCTCAATAGGCGTGTAGACAATACCCAGGCGGTCCTTCAGGCGCGGGAAGGCTTTTTGGAAAAAGCCGTCATACAGTTCCTTGATGACCTTCTGGCGACCGTAGGAGGTATCAATCCCCGAAGCGCGTTCACGGACGCTGGTATAGAAAGCCTCCAGCCTGTCCGTTTCCTTGTGCAGGCTGTGCTTGTCCAGCGCATCCAGAACCGTCTGCATGGCTTTGGACATGGGGTTGTCGCCAATGAAGCTATGGCCAGCGAACAGGGCTTCGAACACGGGGCGGGTGATGAGATGCTGTGCCAGCATCTCGATGACCTCTTCCTCGCTGATGCTGTCGTTCAGTTCTGTCCGTAGATCTGACGTGAATTCCTCGAACGAGGTCCGGGCTTCGACGTTATCGGGACTCTCCAGAATGGTTTTGATGCGGGTGATATGGGTCTGAGCAATCTGGGCAATATCGTTGGCCCAGTCTTCCCAGTGATGACGGTTGCCGACCTTCTTGACGATTTTGGCATAGATGGCCCGTTCGATTTCCCCGATTTCAAATTGCAGAGTTTCCTGCTTGTCGTCGTCAGGGAATGAAGCCTTCTTTCCAATTTTGTAGGACGAATGGGCTTTCTGGGCTGTGCCTGTTGTCAGGGCCTTTGTCTTGGCCGTGATCTTCTTCGTGACCGCGATGACTTCCATGCGGGATGTGTCAGGTCTGGCCTGAAGATCCATCTTATTGACCATGTGATCAAAACGGTCATCGTGAGAACGCAGGGCCTGAAGCACCTGCCAGACCACCTGATAGGTCTTGTTGTTATCCAGAGCCTGGTCTGGCTCAACCCCAGCCGGGATAACTACGGGCAGTACGACATAGCCCCGCTTCTTGCCTGGTGCGACCCGCATCACACGGCCCACGGACTGGACCACATCCACCTGTGAATTCCTGGGGGTCAGGAACAGGACTGCATCCAGCGCCGGCACGTCCACCCCTTCCGACAAGCAACGGACATTGGACAGAACCCGACATATGCCTTCCGGGGTCTCGTCCTTCAGCCAGGCGAGTTTGCCTTCCTTTTCGCTGGCGTTCATCCCGCCATCGACGTGTTCGGCTTCGCATACCAGACGGGCTTCAGGTTCAATGTCTTCCTGTTCCTGATATTCCTCCACGACCTGCTGGAACATATCGGCAATCTGGATGGAACTGACCTTGGGCGTCCTGCCCCTGTAGCCGGGAGAAATGACCTGGCAGAAGGCGACGGCCCGCTTCATCGGTTCGGGGATAGTTGTCCCTTCACGAGGCAATCCGCCCGTCGCCAGCGCCTTCCAGCATCCAACAATTTTGGACGCATCGGAGACGGTCAGGCCGTTATCGGGGTCATCCAGAAGCTTCTGGACACTACGGCTGACGGTTCCCTCGTCAACCGCCAGCACGATGACCTTGTAGTCCACCAGCAGTTTGCGCCGGACGGCCTCGGAGAAGGTGATGACATGGAACTCAGGCCCGTAGATGGCCTCATTGTTCATGCCATAGACAATGGCCCCTTCCTTTTCGGCCTTTTCCTGCGCCACATCACCGTAAATACGCGGAGTGGCAGTCATGTAGAGTCGGTGCCGGCCTGCCAGATAATCCTGGTTATGGACGCGGACGAAGGCGCTATCGTTCTCCTCACCCCCGAAAGTGACCCCTGTTGTCCTATGCGCTTCATCGCAGACGATCAGATCGAACTCGGGGAAGTCATGCTCCTTCTGGGCACGGCTGATGACATCAATGGAATGATAGGTCGCAAATACAACATTCATATGTGTATTGTCGCAACGTTTGATGAACTCCGAACTCAGACGATTTGCGTCCGTTGTGGCAGGGTAACGCAATTCGTGTATGTTAATTCGAATTTCGTCATTATTTTCTGCTTGTTGATTTCCGACAGCACTGTCCGAACAGACAGCGAAGCTGTGGAGCGGAACCTGGCTTTCCTGGGTCCATTCGGTCAGGGTCTGGGACAGCAGGGACAGGCTGGGAACGAGGAACAGGACACGGCCACCGGCCCCGACCTGCTGTTCCGCGATTTTCAGGCTGGTGAAAGTCTTGCCCGTCCCGCAGGCCATGATCAGACGGCCACGGTTATGATTCTTGAAGCCGGCCAGAACCCGGCGGATAGCGGTTTCCTGATGCTCGCGGGCTTTCTTCTGCGCCCGCAGGACAGGAGCAATATTGGGCTGATATTGCGACCAGTCAATCAGGCTGGTTTCCAGGTCATACAGATCAATCTTGCTGACAGGCGGGTGCTGGTCTGCAAGCGATGCCTCGGCATTATCGGTCCAGTGGTTGGTCGTGGCGACAATGATACGCCGGGCAAAATGCTTTTTTCCCGAGGCGGTGAAAAAGCTGTCGATATCCGGCTTGCTGATACTGTGGGACGGGGCATAAAATTTACATTGGATGGCGTGGTATTCGCCCGTGCCCCGCGTTCTGGCGACCAGATCGATGCCCGTGTCTTTCGCGACATAGCCTTCTTGGATTGCCCAGTCCTTGTATGTCCATACCTGGTCATACAGGTCCGCGTAGCTCGGCTCTGTTCGCAGGTAGCAGACAATCAGTTCCTCGAAGTAGGTGCCTTTCTCGCGCTCTGTGACGGATAGATTTCTATAGGTATCAAGCAGTTGGGAAAGCGCGGACATAATCGGGCAAGCCTTTGGATGGTCTGAAAATCACGTCTGGCCAGATTAACCTTTGCCACAGGGATGGGGAATAGGGCCTATTGACGAGAGGTTTTTTCAGACTGACGTGGACATGATTCAACACTGGTCTTTGCAGAAATCTATGGCTGTGTGGCGATCTGACGGACGAAGAATGGGTGATCATTGGCAACCTGCTGCGCCTCAACGTGGGTGTTGGTCACGACCGGCACAGGATAACCATCTGTTTCTCAATGAAATGCTTTATGTCCTAAATGTCGGTTGCTCATGGCGGGACATGCATGAGTGCTACGGAAAATAGAACTCGGACTATGTCCGGTTTCGCCGGTGGGCTGAGCAAGGCGTCTGGGATGCTTTGCTGGAAACGCTGGTCGAACTCGGATTGATCGATGACTGGCAGCACATGATCGACAGCACGGTCGTTCGGGAGGACAGCCAGGAGTCTGGCGCAAAAGGCGACATTTAATAATTACGTCCCACAGGAGCATTCGCGACCGTTAGCCCATCTTATTCACGGCATTGAGTATTTTGCGTGGATTTTTCCGTTTCTATGGTTTGGGCGCGCGGGATCGCACCGGGTTGAGGCGGTGTCATTTT
>NZ_NOXG01000048.1:0-7065 GCF_003207955.1 Novacetimonas pomaceti | reverse complement strand
GTCCTCACAGTTCAACGAGTATCGCGAAGAGGACCGGATGGGCGTCGACGGGCTGGAAAACAGGGCGGCCAACGCCCGCCGCTTCGCAGCCGAGCAGGGGATCAAGGCCGCCGCCCTGGTCGCGTCCGCCCGCGGGGCCCTTGCCGCCTACGAGGACATGATCGGCACCCCGTGGAAGCCCTACACGGCCAGCAATGCCCGCACCATCGACCAGCGGGCCGCAGCCGCCGAGATGGACGCCCTCGGCTTCTGACCGACCCGGCCGGACCCACAGCGGGTCCGGCCACCCACGGCAAGGCACCTTTCCGCAAGGATCGACCCGCATGAGCGAATATGAATCCATGGCAGACCGCGACGAAGCCCTTGAGCTTTCGCGTGCTGCGCCCCACCACGCATGGGTCCTGACGGACCGGGACGTCTGGCATCGCAATCCTTTTTATCATGGCCCGGAAATGCCGCATCCCGAAGATGACGGCGCCCATGACTTTATTGCCGACCACGGCATCGACGCATGGCGGGAGGCGACCGAGGCCGCAAGGGCCGCAGCCGAAGCGAAAGCGCGCGAGATTGCGGACGCTCCCGACCCCTGGTGGCCCGACGATCCGACGCCTTGAGAGACCACGCCGCAGGAGCCCGGAAACCGGGTTCCTGCTTCTGGTGTCCGGGGTCGCCATCGTGCGGGAAAAAAATGCCCTGATACCAGCATGCCGCCGCGAGGCGCCCGCCTCAAGCCCGCTGCGCGCCGCGCTTCGCGCGGTGAGGACACGCCCCTTTCAGTGAACAGGGCCGCCCGGATCGCAGGGCGCTGCCCCGCGCTCCGCGCAACCCGGTTCACCTCAGGGGCATGCCCTCAGGCTTGACCCGGGCGCCTCGCGGCCCTCCCGGCGGGCAGCGGCCTTCCCTGTTCCGCTCCCATGAAAAACAATGTCGGTCATGCAGCATGCCGGATTGTGGAGATGACAAACCTACTGTGTCGCCCTGCCGAACACGAAGCCAAGCTTGCCGTCATTCATGACGTAGGGCGTGCAGGTCATGCCGGGATGGACCGCGTCGTAGGCTTTTAGCCATCTTGTCGAGACCCAGCCGGGACGCAATGCGAGGGTCATGCTCCGGACGTAGCCGTTCGTAGGCGGTGCGTCCGTGGCGACCGGGAGTACCGCCAGCGCAGGAGCAATGCTCGGAGCACCGTCCCGTGGTTCGCTCTGCAGCGGGATCGGATGCCTGAAATCCATCATGATCCGCTCCGGTGCATCAAGGGCCATGCATCTGTACCCGTCGAGCGCATGGACCGGGGTTCTGTGCAGCGCGAAGGCCGGGTGGCTGATGCTGCAGGTGAGGGCCGCAAGGATCGCGGCCCGGTGGGAAAACCTCATGCTGGACTCCTCGTCAGCCGGTCAGGATCGAACTGGACGCGGCACTGCCCATTTTTGCTGCGACTGCCGCGCGCCATTGGCCGACCGTGGTGGTTGAACTGATATTGTTCCCCGACATCGCCGTGCTCGATATGTAGGACGACATGAGGCTGCTGTCGTCGGCCGTCGCGATTTCAGCACCCGCGCTCGGGCCAAAGTTATAATAGGCCCGGGCATCAAGGGCTGTCGGGTTACTGATGCCGCTGTGCTGCAGACTGGTTGCGGCATCCTTGAGATACTGCGCCGCAGCCACCGCCTGCGTCGCCGGGTCCTGCTGGCCTGCCGTGCCGCTGGTGATGGATGAGGCCAGCGAGGGGTCTGCTGCCAGTGCCTCTCCAAGGGTCTGGCTGTAGGTCCCGTTGCTCATCTGGAACGCGCCGGTGATCGTACTGCCGTTTCCGGCCGTGTAGAGGTTCTGGCAGCCGGATTCCACCACGCAGGTCGCGGCCAGTGCTGACGGATTGACGCCCAGCGCCTCGGCGTTCTGGGCTGCCGCATAGCCCCATGACTGCTGGTATAGGGTCCCGAGCGCATCGCTGTCGGACGTGCCTGCTGTCGTTGTCTGGGTGACGGCGCCGCTTCCGCTGGTGGCCTGGGCTGTGCCTGTCGTGTCCGGGGTCCAGCCACCGAGCCCCGGTTCCTGATAGGTTGCGTTGACATGTGTCGGGAGCCCGCCCGGCACGTTTACTGTCTGTGCGTGCCCGATCGGCGGCGCGACGAGGCCGCACGTTACGAGGACCACGGTCGCTTGCGTCGTGCGGCGGCATGGGAAGGGGAGCCGGATCACCTTGGCCTCCTGTTGCGAGGCGGACAGGATCGGCCAGCATCATGCGACCTGTGTCAGTACTTGGTCCGGCGTTTCTGTTCCGGTCCTGAGCGTGCCCGTTGCAGACATGCTCAGGGCATCCGTCCGAGCGCAAATCCCGCTATCAGGACGATGGAACTGTAGCCCAGGATGCGAAAGGCCGTCTCCAGGTTGTACCGTCTGGTCATGGCCGTGGCCTGGCTCTCGATGGCGCCCCTTAATCCTTTCGTCATATCCGCCGTGATCGTGAGGAGTTTCTTCTCGACCAGTTTTTCGTTGATGGTGCGCAGCGTGTGCACCGCTTCAATGCCGTCCCTGAGGTGGCTGCGGATGGCGATCGTGTCCTGCGCCAGGGTTTCGCGCTGCTGTTCGGCCACCAGCCTGCTCTCGGCAACGGAGCGGATGGAGGCGCGCCTGGCTTCAATGCAGAGGGTGCCGATCTGGTCTATCGCTGCGACCAGTGCCGAAAGCACTTCGACTTCGGGCGCGATCGGACGCTCGACCCATTGGGCGGCGACCCTGCGCAGGTTCTCCATTCGGACCGCGAATTCACGGTCTGCCGCCTCGATGTCGCCCTGGGCTGCCATCAGACATTCTCCATAACCACGTCGGGCAGTCCCTTCGGCATCCGGGGCAGATAGTCCGCTCCGAGGTCGCGCAGGAAGAGGGGCACGTCGCGTTTGAGCCAGCGATTGACCCGTAGCCTGTCGAAGACCGAGCTTTTCGGCTGTCCGGGAACCGGCTTGTTCGCAGCAAAATCCATGAACGACTGCCCACGATCCGCGATTTTCTTCAGCCCGTTGATCGCGGGGAACACACCGTGCGCGGCGCCTCGGTCCAGAGCGTTGAGCACCGCTTCGTTTTCGAGGATCTGGCTTACCGCCTGAGGTGTGTCGATACCGACGGGAAGCAGGCCTTCATTTATGACAATCGCCGTGCGGCGTGGCAGGAAGCCATGCTGCTCCTGAAGGTCCTGCAGATAGTCGATGTCCGCATTCTCCATACCGATCATGAAGATCGTCACAAGCGAGACCCCAAGCTCGTCCAGCGCCGCGACAAGGGGAGATGAGCGGATCAGTTCGTGCATGGCAGTCCATCCTCCCCCGATGTCGAGAATCGCATCATGGCGGGATTCAACCAGCTTCTCGATCTGCCCTTCGAGCCAGGCAGCCTGCCCGGTCGGGGACATGCTGTCCGCTTCCAGAACCTGCGGACCAAGCGACGAAAGCGTATGCGAGCGGTTCATGGAATCCGTGTTCCAGATCTCCGGTCTGCCTCCCTGCTGGGCCGTGATCTCGGCCAGTGATTTGAGGAAGGTCGTCTTTCCCACCCGCTGGCGCCCGATGGCGACGAGCAGGGTTGGGCGTGTCACCAGCTCCGTTGGTTCTGCGGCGTCTGTGATCGTGGCGGATGCCATGCCTTACTCCCGATAAAAACCGGGCTCCTTTCGCTTCAGCCGCGCAAGAAGATCCCGCTTGATGGCCTCGGCCCGGGCGCGACCAATGGGGAAGTTCTTCTCCCCGGTTGTCTCGCTGCCCGAGCTCCCTGGCACTGTCGCGGGCAATGATGCGACCTGTGCGTTTTTTTCGGCGGGCACTATTTGTGCGGGTACAGCTGATGCATCGGGGAGGCGAGAGAGGCTTTTCTGGCCATCATCGACAAGGTCGGGCTTCCAGTCCTGCGGCAGCCGGCTCGGATGGGTGTTGTGGACGGGGGGATCGACTTCTACCGAGGCGGTCTGTTCCTCAGCATATCCTTTTCGAGCGTTCCTGACCTGTACCCAGAGCTTCCTTACCTTCCTGAGGCCGGAGTGGTCTGCGGAGATATCGAGGCCGCTCTCGCGCATCACGGCGATGACGGGCTTCCATGAGCCACCATGCGGTCTGATGGCGGCAACGGCGTCATGATGCTCGGTTAGCCAGAGCAGGACGGAACGGGTCGCTGCCTGAGTGGTCATGGCAATTACGTGTTCGCGTAGGCGCTTTTGGACATCGATATTGGCCACAGTCAGTATCCCTGTTCCCAGCGTTCAGAGGTTATGTGGGGATTTTCGGCTTCATTGCCACTACAGCGCTCCCTTTCCGCTCCCCTGCCGCTCCCTTATCGCTCCTTTCTCGCTCCCCTGTCGCTCCCTCTGATTTAAGGAGCCTCATACACCATTGCACCGTTGGTGCGGGACGTTCCGTAGCGACGATCTGAGGCCGAAAAAAAGATATAAAGTAATCTTTGCGCCCTTGGGGTGAGTATAGCGATCTGATAGAATAAACCGCTTTGTGGAAAGGGAGAGGTGTTCATGCGTCCGTCTGAAGCCGTTGCCCTGCATCGTCACTCCATCATTGGACTGGCCCGGCAATGGAAACTCGATAATCCCCGGGTCTTTGGCTCCGTTGTGCATGGCCTGGATCGGGATGGAAGTGATCTGGACCTGCTGGTTGATGCGCCCGAGGGAATCACCCTTTTTGACCTGGGCGGACTGCAAAGCGATCTCGAAGATCTTCTGGGACTAGCAGTTGATCTCCGGACGCCCGAAGATCTGCCCTTAGCCTTCCGGGATGAGGTTCTGTCTGAAGCGCGTGCCTTGTGAGTCGTCATTTTCGTTTGACTGACTATCTGGGACATATGCACGAGGCAGCGACCGACGCCCGCTCCTTCGTGCAAGGCATGGCGGTCGAAGATTTTCTGAAGGATCGCAGGACCCAGCAGGCCGTTGTCATGAGCCTGCTTATCCTTGGGGAAGCGACGACCAAAGTTATGGCTGCCTACCCGGATGACGTAGCGCGTTATCCGCATATTCCGTGGAGGCAAATGCGCGGAATGCGGAACCGGATCGCGCACGGCTATTTCGAGATCAATTATGGGATTGTTTGGCGTACGGTAGAAGAGGCTTTGCCTGCCCTGATCGCTCAATTGGAGCATCTCCTGCAGAGATCATCCTGAGGATTTCATTTTGAGGGCAGGATGGTGGGCTATCTGATGAACGGCTTCGGCCGTTACGTCCGGTCCCACTAAGCGGTGTCCTCAGTCCAATATGACCTACCTGTATCATGTCAGGGCGCTGACCCGTAATCGATGCAGCCTGCGTGTCAGTCCGGGGATAAAGCAAATGTGTGACTGCATGCGATCGGAGAGTGTCCGATCTTCTGTGTATAATTGATCTGGTCCATACTTCACCGAAAGGAAGTATGAATGACCATCTCGAACGAACTCCTGGACAAGTTGCTGACGGGCGTGAAGCGTCCTGAAGACCTGCTTGGTGACGCCGGGCTGCTGAAGGAGCTGAAAATTCGGCTCATGGAGCGTATGCTGGGTGCAGAGTTGAGCGCGCATCTGGGCTATGAGGAAGGCAAGGCTGCCCCTCCGGGCCAGTCGAACCGGCGGAATGGCTCCATGACCAAGGTGCTGAAAGGCCAGGACGGCGCCTTTCCAGTGACGGTGCCGCGCGACCGCGACAGCAGTTTCGAGCCGGAGCTTGTAAAGAAGGGCCAGACCCGGATTGATGGGATCGACGACAGGATCATCGGTCTCTATGCCGCCGGCCTGACTGTCCGGGACATCCAGACCCATCTGCTTGATCTTTATGGCCTGAAGGTCTCTCCCGACCTGATCAGCCGCGTCACCGATGCCGTGCTGGACGAGGTCCGAGAGTGGCAGGGCCGGGCGCTGGATCGGATGTATCCCATCGTGATCTTCGATGCTCTTCGGGTAAAAATCCGCGATGCTGACAGCCGGACCGTTAAAAACAAGGCGGTTTACGTCGCCCTCGGTGTCACCCGCGAGGGGGTGCGCGAGGTTCTGGGGCTCTGGATCGCCGAGAATGAAGGCGCCAAATTCTGGCTTTCGGTCATGAACGAGTTGAAGAACCGGGGCATCCAGGACATCCTGATCGCGGTCGTGGACGGGCTGAAAGGCTTTCCCGAGGCCATCACCGCCGCCTTTCCCGAGGCGATGGTTCAGACCTGCATAGTCCATCTGGTGCGCCACAGCCTGAACTTCTGCTCATGGAAGGATCGCAAGGCCGTGGCTGCCGACCTGCGCCGGATCTACGGGGCTGCCACTGCTGACATGGCGGCCGCCGAACTCGATGCGTTCGAGGAGAAATGGGTCGGGAAATACGCGTCAATCGCCCCGGCATGGCGCCGGGCATGGCCAGAAGTGATCCCGTTTTTTGCCTTTGATCCGGCGATCCGCAAGATCATATACACCACGAACGCCATCGAAAGCCTGAACCGGGTCATCCGCAAATCGATCAAGACGCGCGGTTCGTTCCCGACCGACGATGCCGCAACGAAGCTGATCTACCTGGCGATCCGCAGCTTTGAGAAAGACGGGCAGAATGTTCGGGAATGGTTTGCAGCCCGCAACCAGTTCGCCATAATGTTCGGCGAGCGCTTCGCCGCTTGAGTATCTGAAAACCCATGGGCCAGGCCAGATACACAGACTTCAGGACACTCCCTGCGATCGTAATGCGTCCTGGAACCGCAATCGTAAATTCGCGATATTTTCCAATGGTCCTCAATCAAGGATCGATCATAGGAGCGTAGTCGCCAGACCGACCTGGGGCCCCGCTTCGGCAAGACGACGATCCAGGGTACATAATACCAACCATTGTTTGGCCTGACTCACGGGGTACCCATCGGTTTAAAAATGTGATTCACAGGATGCAGACCATTCTCTGAAGGAGGCATTCTGGATGGGCAGCCCTCTATCCCTGCGTGACGATCATGATAGTTCGGAGTTGCGACGCCTTGTGCGCAGAAGCCGGCATGCGGGTCAGTCGCGTCGCCTGTTGGCGCTTGCGGCGATTTATGATGGCGCCTCGCGCGGCGAGGCGGCCCTGCTTGCGGGGAC
>NZ_NOXG01000047.1:0-7159 GCF_003207955.1 Novacetimonas pomaceti | reverse complement strand
AGTTCGCCCCAGAAAAGGTCGTTCTGGGTATCTGCGAGAGCGGTTGTGCCGAAGAGGTTGAGCTGGAACGACATGGCCGTGCTCCGTACAAACGCCGGCGCCCGGCGCTGCCTCTGCAGGCCGGGATGTTTCCGGGTCAGGTTTTCGGGATGTCAGGAACGGGCGTGCTAATCAGGTTGTGTCGCCTGATTACTCTTTCCTTCAGCTCTCATTGCAACCGGGTCGGGCAGTGCGGGGCAAGGGTGCCGCGTAGCGGCAGCACCGGACCCGCGCGCAGGCGACGTAGACGCCGAGCACGGGGAGGAGCTCCCCCTTGCGGCGTGCTGGTCGATCTGGTGCCAATCCCTAAATGACTTTGCGGACTAATCTCTTAATCTTATTCTTCTTCTGGAAGCAGACTTACCACCCGTTCAGCTTGAATCTTACGAAAAAGCGGGTAGTCGCATGTCCGATCGCTATGTTGCAGTCGTTTAAATTTTCACAGTCGACCGATAGTTAAAATGGATTGTCGCTGGAAAATTGCAACGTTGCAATTTTTGAGAAACCTCTAAATTGACATAGAGACGACCTGCGTTATCGCGCCCTATTTCGCATTTCTAGCGTTATAGAAGCGTTCTCGGCTCACGTTTACGGATTGCCTCGACGGTTGTGATAACTTTCGCAAAAGCCTTTCCATGCCGCTTTAAGCTTGGAACCATGCAGCTTGCCAAGTCGCTCACCGAGATGGTCTCGGAATGCATCGGCAATCAGGTCGATATCCCAGCCCCCGCCAGAGGAACGCGCTATTCTAGCGAATATCTCTTGGTCGGCTCCAAACTGGAGAGAACCGGCTGGGAACATTACCTGCCCATCGCTTTTCGCAGCCGCGGGTCGTACTACTTGATTGCGTTGTGTTTCTAATTCGCGTGTAGTCGTTTGATGATCTATGACCTTTGGGGTTTCCTTAGGTTGGAAAACAATCTCGAGTTCTCTTACTGCTCTTCCTTGTCTTATTTCCGTCCACTCGACCGTAAAATGCGCCAGTTCGTCGATTTCATTCTTGCAAACGGTCAATACTTTTCGCCGCAACTGAGCAAAGTCTTTATAGACGTTAGGTGAGATCCCTAAGGCAGCACGAAATGCGATGACGTCACCTTTCCACACGGTTTGACGTCTCTTCACGCGCAAGGCCCCGATTTCGTAAAGTTTAAGCGCGTAAGCCGAACGAAAACCCAATACAGCGGTGCGATTCATGACCGCATAGGTTTCAGACTCTTGGATTAGTCTTCGGGCATCAGGAGTAAATTCCCACTCGATCCAACCGACTTCTTTTCCAGGCTCTGTGTCTTCAACTTCTTCCCTTGAAGAGGCAATCAGAGAAAATCGTCGCGTCGCTTTTTTACCTCGCCAGGAAATGTCGTCTTCGGCAAATAGAGTACCATGCAGTTCTTCAAGCATGTCACTTATGCGTTCGTTACCTTTGTGACCTCGCCTGATGTCTGCTTTGCGCATGCGGTGGACCACTGGCTTCCAAGCATCGCCACCGGCTACAAGGATCATCAACGCGAGTAGACGTGATGCAGTCAGGCTTAGCGATTGGCCTCTGACGAAACGTATCTCTACAAGGTGTCCAGGTTTGGCGAACTCATCGGCACCCTTATGCTGTAGAGCGCGAGCAACACGCATGGCGCGCTTTGGAGCTTCATCACTTTCGGATGCGTATTGCATGGGCGGGTTATCCAGCACCTAACGGGACGAACGATTCGTATCCTGACCTTAGAATGAGAATAAGGTCAGGTGAAGCGGAAATTGGGGATCTTAGCGCCTTCTCGCGGCCGCGTATGGTGCTGAGAAGTAAGGTTTCTTATGAAGATTTTTATAAACACGACCGCAGCGTGCTGCGGGGGATTCTGATTCTATTCAAGTGATTCTGATTCAAGACAAAAAATACTAGGAAAACCAACGACTTTTAGAGCATTTCCTGACCTCGTGGGGGACCTAGCCTGACCTTTTGGGGGATAGTAACCTGACCTCGTGGGGGATCTAACCTGACCTCGTGGGGGACGGTCAGTTAAGATAGCTAGTTTTGGGAAGTATCCACACGTTATTTTAAGAACTTTCATGTTGACGGTCGCAAACCGGTATCTATGGGACTTGCGCGTGTTTTTTAATGAAATCTATGAGTGCGATTCGCAGTTTAACGGGCTTTCGTCTCTTTTTTAGATCTCGTTCATAGCTGCCGTGGCTGCCATGACGATGTTCCACGCCAGATGATTGCCCAGTGTGGGTGGATTGCAACGTTGCAATTGTTTGAAGGTATATGGATTTCCTTGCGAAAAACGCGAGGTTACTAGCCTTTTTCCACAAGTAACTGACCTGCCCGGTCGGCACTAAGCGACGGTATGGGTAACCCAGCTGACAGCACTATGCCGATGTCTCTGAGGCAACTGAACGTATTTGTCCCAAATTGCAATGTTGCAATCTCTAATATGTGGCAAAGAAAGTTTCGAAAAAAAAAGCTCACTAAAGATTAAAGCGAAAGTGACTGGGTAACTGAAGGCCTGATCTGGTTGCTTATTTTGGCAGCGCCACCGAGATATGCTCGACTGGAAGCTATTGCATTTGGCTAGGGGTGGAATTCAGTGTTCCGCTGTTCTCATTGATGCAGGGACAAATATCCCCCACGAGGTCAGGGTAAGCATTTGTACCTTGCCTCCCCCCAAGAAGTCAGGATAGCGACGTGCGCTGATTGGCATCCCCCATAAGGTCAGGATACCTCGTACATCTTATCACATGCTCCCCCAAGAGGTCAGGACACTCATCTTTTCGGTTTTTATGTTCGCTACCTAATCCGGCACATGATCGTCGCGCTTTGTCGGCATTAAAAAAAGGGAATGGCTATCGAGTTAAGTATCGACTTTCGAAAAGATAGACATTATCCATTGGAAATCGAAAGTTAGTGCACGACGGACGTTTATCGAAAGAAAGATTTATGACAGCTGATCTCGAGCAAGCCGGATATACGAGTCTCCAAATGGTTGAAGGGCTGGCGGATAAGGCCGCGGCAGTTCTGGAGAATTTGAGGGAAAGCGCTGTTGCCGCGCGAGCCGGCGAGCGACGAGAACCGACATTTCAGATTGGCCAGGCTGCAGAACTCGTAGGCCGGACGCCCGCAGCCATACGCGACGCAGAAAAGGATGGTCGTCTACCCAAACCTGAACGGGGAGCCAATAACAGGCGTGTGGGATATACGCTTGAACAGGTCAACGACATGCGCGGGATCTTTGGCACGCGTCCGTGGCGTGATCCAGGCGACCCGCCGGCAATCATAGCTGTTCAAAACTTTAAAGGCGGTGTCGGGAAATCAACGGTTGCTGTTCACCTTGCGCAATATCTCGCGATCCAAGGCTATCGCGTGGCGCTGATCGATTGTGATAGCCAAGCGTCAGCAACAACGCTCTTTGGTTACGTGCCAGATTTAGACCTTACTGAGGATGAGACGCTTTATCCGTTTTTGCGGCACGATGAACGTTCGTCACTGAGCTACGCGCTCAAACCTACGCATTTCGATGGTCTATATCTGATACCGTCTAATCTTCGGCTGTTTCAATCTGAGTATGAAATCGCCGCGCGGATGGCTCAGGGCGAGCCTGGGCTTGTGGATCGGTTGTCGGTAGGGCTGGCGTCTATAGCGCCAAATTTTGACGTTATAATTATGGATCCTCCTCCTGCCTTGGGAGCAATCTCGCTTTCTGTGCTGAGGGCAGCAAATGCATTGGTCGTTCCGGTGCCCCCGACAATTATGGACTTTTCGTCAACGACGGCCTTCCTGTCGATGCTGGAGGAGACATTGCGGACGCTAGCGCAGTTTGACAGGGCTCCTTCTCTAGAGTTTCTCAAATTCGTGGCTTCTCGGGTAGAAGAGAACAAATCGATTCACAAGGAACTTATCAAGCTGATGCAGGCTATTTTCGGCCATCATCTAGTTAGAGCCCCTCTGAAAAATTCTGCTGAAATCGACAATGCCACAGCTCGACTCATGACTGTGTACGAACAGCAAGGAGCGATCACAAGCAAGTCGGTTCGTGATCGCTGCCTTACCTATCTGAACGCAGTGTGTAAGGAGCTTGAAACGGATATTCGGGGAATGTGGCCTAGTCATCAGGAGCGGCTTCGCAAGGAAGGACTGGTGTAATTTTTTCTTGGAGATGGCGGTTCATTGAACTCTCTCAAATCGTCAATTTCTGAAAATTGCAACGTTGCAATTTTGGATTGGTGGCGGAGCGAGAAGCGAAGCACGCATTTTCAAAGCATTATTCGAACTTTTTGCAGGTCGAGTAATGTGAAAAAGGAGGGATAAATGTCGGGGAAAAACAGGGCTTTTGCGGACGGCTTAACAGCTGCAATTTCAGGCGTAACCGGTAGACAAGGCCAGTCTCGTCCAAATCGGTCAATCATTAATGATCGTACTAACCGATTAGCAGAAGTTGCTAGCGGTAAAGTTGTTACTCGTACTCACGAGTTTATTGACCCTGCACGATGCAAAATGTGGGAGGGTCATAATCGTGATTACGCCGCGTTGTCCTATGAAAACTGTCGCGAACTTATCGAAAGCATTCGTGCGCAGGGACGCCAAGAAGTTCCGGCCATCGTTCGGCGATTGACCAACAACCCAGATTTTGATTTCGAAGTGATCTGTGGCGCACGCCGGCATTGGTCTGTTTCGTGGCTTAACGCCAATAATTATCGTGACATTAAGTTCCTTGTTGAGCCTCGTGAAATGGAGGACGAGGAAGCCTTCCGTATTGCGGACCTAGAAAATAGGGCGCGTGAGGATCTTACCGATTACGAGCGCGCAAAGGATTACTTGTTGGGTCTGGATCGGTACTATCATGGTCGCCAAAAAACGATGGCAGATCGGTTGAACGTCTCTGAAGCATGGTTAAGCCGGTACCTCGACCTTGCTAGATTGCCTGAAGCAGTCACTCGGGCATTTGTTAGCCCGCATGATATTCGGCTTAAGCATGTGATGCAGATAAAGCCCCTTATTAAAGACAGTGCATCACGCGAAGTGGTCTACGAGGCTGCTGAACGTATTGCTGCGTTGCGAAGCAAAGATCAGAACTACCTTGTGGAACCTGCTGCAGTGGCTCGCGAACTCGAGAGTGCGGTAGCAACGGAACTGGGACATCTACGTCGCGGCAGCGCGCGCTCGCCTAAACGTGGCGCCGTTGCTATCACTCGCGATACGGATGGCAAAGAGATCGTAAAAATAGATGCGAAGTCGCCTAAGCGTTTGCAGGTCACTTTCATGCTGGCGGAACTACGTTCTCGCGAAGAGATGGAGGAGGCAGTTAAACTGCTGACGGATCGCTACTGGCCCGTTCAAGAATGAACTTTTGCTTAGGATGCGTAACCTGCAGCAGTCAGCGTATCAGATTTGTTTCTGCGTGAATTACCAGTGCTGGGTCTGAGTGGTAATGCTGGGTCACCATTGCACGAGTGTATGTGCCTTGTGTCCGAAATACGTGCTGGGGCGCGTTTGAGAGAACTAAGCGATTTCAGAACAAGCAGGCTGGGCATGTAGCTCGTGGAGGCACTGCGTGTCGATAGGACGGTCTTGCTTGTGTACCTGATGACTGTAAACGTGATGTCATCGGCATGCCAACGGTTCTGCAATCATTGCTGGTTAGAGTGTTTTTTGCTGACCGTCCTTTTTGTTTTTGGTAGGCCGACTACTCATTGGACTGATTAGTAATTAAAGGGCACAGTGGCCCATGACGATATCAGCCGCGTTCTCGAGGCATAGCCAGAGATGCCTGCGGCTTCGAAAGTCATTGCGTCGTCTGCGGATTGGTCATCAACAAGTCTTCAACAGGGGAAACACTGGTTTCCTGATATTCTGCTTTTTTGCTGTGTGCCACTGGACGAATGCAGGTAAAAGCATGACCGCAATCAGGAAATTCCCCGATCTATTGCCGGGCTTTAGCTGGCGGGATATCGAGGTGAATGGCGTGCGGATCCGCACGGCTACCGGCGGAAACGGACCACCGCTGCTCATGCTGCATGGTCATCCGCAGATGCATCTGACCTGGCACAAGGTTGCGCCCGCACTGGCGAAACGTTTTACCATCGTGGCCCCAGATCTGCGGGGTTACGGTGATAGCGCCAAGCCTGAAGGTGGGACGGATCACGCCAACTATTCCAAGCGGGCCATGGCGGCTGATCTGGTTGGCGTCATGCACCAGCTTGGATTTGAACGGTTCATGGTTGTCGGGCATGACCGGGGCGGACGGGTGGCGCACCGCATGGCGCTGGATGCACCGCAAGCGGTGGAAAAACTGGTGCTGATCGATATCGCACCGACAGCAACGATGTATGCCCGGACCAATATGGAATTCGCCCGACGCTATTTCTGGTGGTTTTTTCTGATACAGCCCGCCCCCCTGCCTGAAAGGCTGATCAGTGGGGATCCGGACTTCTTTCTCGAAAGCCACATTGCAGGACAGATCAAGATATCAGGATCGGTCGATCCGCGTGTCATGGCCGAATATCGTCGATGCTACGCCGACCCGGCAATGCGTCATGCAGCATGCGAAGACTACCGCGCTGCAGCAGGCATCGATCTCGTCCATGATGCAGCTGATGCAGACAGGCGGATTGAGGCTCCATTACTGGCTCTGTGGGGCGCACGCGGCACCGTGGGCGCGCTATATGATGTTGTCGAGACATGGCGCGAAAAAGCCGTGGACGTGCGGGGATACGCGATCGACTGTGGTCATAGTCCGCAGGAAGAAGCACCGGCAGAACTGCTGCATCGGCTTGATGCGTTTCTCTGACCTTCGCAAAACAGTTGGTGAGTAAAAGCTCGATTTTCGCCGCATTACAGTCAGTTATGATTTGAAAAGCAGACCCGTTCGATTCAGAGTAATCATCCGGCGAGAGACGCGGGCGTATTCAGGCGGCGATGGTATTGTGGACCTGCTGGTGGGCTTTCCAGTGCCAGGGCAGGAGTTCATGGAGGCGTGGATTGGGGATGTCATTGATCCGTGCCAGGACATCGGCGAGCCATACGTGGGGATCGACATCGTTCAGACGCGCGGTGACGATCAGGGAATACATGGCGGCGGCGCGCTCTCCGCCACGATCGGACCCGGCGAACAACCAGGCTTTCCTGCCC
>NZ_NOXG01000046.1:0-7826 GCF_003207955.1 Novacetimonas pomaceti | reverse complement strand
GCATCGGGTTTTCTTATAGCTTACGAAAATTTCTTTTGTGCAAAACAGACTTTTTCATAATCTAACCCGATGTACAACCCTTCTGTGAGATTTCCGCGTCGATCCCCACGCATGGCTCGCCGATGTCCTGGCACGGATCAATGACATCCCCAATCCACGCCTCCATGAACTCCTGCCCTGGCACTGGAAAGCCCACCAGCAGGTCCACAATACCATCGCCGCCTGAATACGCCCGCGTCTCTCGCCGGATGATTACACCCTATCTTCCAGAAGCCATACATCATCTGGATAAATCTTCATGGTTACGACCCATAATCTCGGCTTCCCTCGCATCGGCTTCAAACGTGAACTCAAGTTCGCCCTTGAAGCTTACTGGAAAGGCCAGTCTTCCCTCGCCATGCTGGAGCAGGTTGGCACGGAACTACGCGCACGCCACTGGCGGGATCAGGCTGGTCTGGATCTCGCACCGGTCGGTGATTTTTCCTTTTACGACCAGATGCTGGACATGAGCTTCATGCTCGGAAACCTGCCCACCCGTGTGCGTGACTTCCATGGTGACCAACTCGATAATTATTTCCGGGTTGCCCGCGGTCGCTCAGCAGCGGTTGGTGAAGAAAACACCGGATGCTGCGGCGGTGTCGCCGCCGGTGAAATGACTAAATGGTTCGATACAAACTATCATTATATCGTTCCGGAATTTGATGCCGAGACGACGTTTACCCTTGATGCTTCGCGGTTGCTGAGCCAGTTGGACGAAGCGCGGAAGCAGGGTATCCGGACGAAGCCGGTCATTATCGGCCCGATAACCTATCTTGCACTCGGTAAGGCCAAAGATGGTTCGGACAAGCTGGATCTGCTGCCGCGACTGTTGCCCGTATATGCCAGACTGCTCGACGCGCTTGCTCAGGCGGGTGCCGGGTGGGTGCAGATCGATGAGCCGGTTCTGGTAACGGAACTGGATGCATCGTGGCAGAACGCTTTTGTGCAGACCTATCAGGCGCTTGATACCCGCCGGGTCAAACTGCTGCTGGCCACGTACTTCGGTCAGCTGCGCGAAAATCTGGCCCTGGTGAGCAGGCTCCCCGTGCAGGGCGTGCATCTCGATACCATTAATGCGCGGGAGGAGGTCTCTGAACTGGTAAAGACGAGCCCGCCAGATCGGATAATTTCCCTTGGGATCGTCAATGGCCGAAATATCTGGAAGACGGACCTGGAAGCGACGCTGGACTGGCTGGAACCTGTGGCAAAGCTGCTGGGAGACCGGCTCTGGATCGCGCCGTCCTGTTCCCTGCTGCACGTGCCTGTGGATCTGGCGGCCGAAGAGAAGATGGACGCCGAGATCAGCTCGTGGCTGGCTTTTGCCGTGCAGAAGCTGGACGAAATCCGCGTGCTGGCCCTTGCTCTTGACCGGGAGCGTTCTGCTGTGACGTCAGAACTGGTTACCAATCGGGCTGCGCTGGACTCACGCCACAGTTCGCCCCGCGTAAACAATCCGGATGTAAAAAATGCCATTGCGGCCATCACTGAATCGCTTGGCCGTCGGAGGAGTGAATTTGCTGCTCGCGCAGCAAAACAGGCCGCACTGCTGCAACTGCCGCTTTACCCGACCACCACCATCGGCTCTTTTCCCCAAACCAGAGAAATCCGTCTCGCGCGCAGTCAGTTCAAATCCGGAAAAATTGACGAAGGAACATATAAGGCAACCATGCGTCGTGAAATCGAACATGCAGTGCGCGAGCAGGAAAAGTTGGGTCTGGACGTGCTGGTCCACGGCGAGGCGGAACGCAACGACATGGTCGAATATTTCGGTGAGCAGCTTGAGGGGTATGTGTTCAGCCAGAATGGATGGGTTCAGTCCTACGGTTCGCGCTGTGTGAAACCGCCGATCTTGTTCGGAGATATCAGCCGCCCCAAGGCAATGACGGTAGAGTGGATCAGCTACGCAGCATCCCTTACCGACAAACCAATGAAAGGCATGCTGACTGGGCCAGTCACGATTCTTAACTGGTCTTTTGTCCGAGATGACCAGCCGCGCTCGGCCTCATGCTTTCAACTTGCGCTCGCCATCCGGGATGAGGTCCTGGACCTTGAAAAGGCCGGTATCCGCGTCATCCAGATTGATGAGGCTGCCTTGCGTGAGGGCCTGCCGCTGCGCAAATCGCAATGGCAGGACTACCTGACGTGGGCGGTGGAGGCCTTCTGCATTGCAGCCAATGGTGTCGCTGATGAAACCCAGATCCACACACATATGTGTTATTCAGAGTTCAACGACATTATCGCCGCCATCGCTGCCATGGATGCAGACGTTATCACCATTGAAACCTCGCGCTCCGACATGGAGTTGCTTGATGTCTTCGAGACGTTCAACTACCCGAATCAGATTGGACCGGGGGTCTACGACATCCACTCACCCAACATCCCCACCGAAGCGCAGATGGTTACTTTGATGGAGAAAGCGAATGAGCGCATTCCAGCACAACGTCTGTGGGTGAATCCGGATTGCGGGCTCAAGACGCGCCAGTGGAACGAGGTCATCCCGGCACTCGTCAATATGGTACGCGCGGCCCGCACGCTGCGGGAGAAGTCGGCCTGAACCGCGGACTACACGTGGCGGACGCGGCAGTCGGGTGATTGTATCAAAGCTGTGACCATTCCCTGACGATAACATGAGAGACTGGCCACACGTCACCGGAAAGCAATGCGTCTGACCGGCTCTCGCTATCAGGGACCGGGAAGACGCCCGGCATAGCTTTCGTCCATTCGTAATTATCGGTACAAAGCCATTGTTGGCATAACAAATATTATGGGATTTACAAGTTTGATTGTTCGGGAAGGCAACCAATGATACTTGCGATTAGCGGACAGCAAGATACCCCGTCTCGCCGCGTGACAAGGTAATCATGCCAAAACGCATGGGCATATCCAATTGGAATCCTTGTCATGGACAGACCGCCTCATATATAATCCCATTCTATGGTCAATATATGAGGCAACCTGTCATGTCCGAGACCACGTTTCTCTACTGACGCCTACGATCCGTCCGGACTGATCGCGGCCGAACGGCTGAGTAGCATGCTGCATATCACTCGTGGCGAACTGGCTGCCACCCTGGGCCTGTCCCGCGACGCCGTCTCCAAAAGTGCCCGCCTCGGCCGCCCCACCACCCAGGCGAGGCTGCGCGACATGGTCGAGATCCTCAATCGTGTCCGGCCATGGGCGGGCTCAGCCCAACAGGCTTTCGCATGGTATCGGTCACAGCCCCTGCCCTCCTTCGGTGATCAGACTGTCGAGGCGCTCGTTCGGGAAAGATACGCCGACGCCGTCCGGCGCGCTATCTCGATCGGATTGCAACCGGCGGTTACGCGCGAGGTTTACCGGACGGGTGTTCCGGGCTCATAATCCCCGCTGGTCTTTCACCCCACTGTCAGGCGACGGTGCGGCGCTTCATGGAGGCCGGTTCAACCTGGACGGCACACCTGCCCTTTACACATCTCTGCGGATGGAGACTGCCTGGCTCGAGGCCCAGCAAGGCTTCCCGTTCAAGCCTCAGCCCTTGACCATCTGTGGCTATGACGTCGATAGCGAACCCGTCCTCGATCTGACCGACCCGTCCAATCTTGATAATCGCGGTTTCTCCTCCCCTGCCCCTGGGAAGATCTTGCCGATCAGGGCAAGATGCCGCCCTCGTGGGAACTCGCAAAAATGCTCACAGCCAATGGTGTGGCTGGCATCATCGTCCCGAGTTTTGCCCCCGGAGCAATGGAAAATGACAGGAAGCTGGTCTTCTGGCAGTGGTCAGACAGTCTACCCTCCCGCGTAACCGTCATCGACGATGAAAAGCGTTTGCCAGCAACCGCAACGTCATGGTCGTAAACCGAGAATAAATGAAGGACTTGCGACGATATTAGTCGGTTAAAAGTCCCAACGGAAGCCATTGGGACCATTACGTCACGTCGATCACCAACCATAACAACGGGCGCCCCTCTTTTTGAAGAGCGACAAACAACCAAGCGGCAATTATGCATTCCGTCCTGTAAATGCGTTCATATGAGCCTGAATTTCGAGAGATGCCTCTCCAACGGTCGACGGGTACGTTTGAGCAGTCGTCATCGCCGCGACGCGCTTGTTGTGAAGCGCGAGATCAGCGCCAGCGGTTGGCAATTGTCTAGCTGCCTGCGCCAGACTGATCTGAAGGCTGTTTAAAGGCTCTTTGACGGCATCAATCGAATCACGCATCGAATAAGACGTTGAAGCCTGAACGCTGCTTGGACCTTGATTGTCAGGTGTTTTAAGAAGCTCATCAAGAAAGTCCGGCGCTGCCTGGTCACGTTTGGTTAGAGAACGAATACCAAATAGTTTTCTAAGTGTCGCTATTATTGTCGTATGATCGTAAGGGGTATTGCCTTGTGGCCTGAATACGTGACCCGGCTTTACATATGGTGAGATGATTATTGCAGGGACACGGACACCGAAGTAATCAAAATTAAAACCATCTTGATGTTTATCGTCGGGTGATACTGCTGCTGGTGGAGTCACATGATCATAACATCCTCCGTGTTCATCGTAGGTAATGATTAAAAGTGTCTTATCCCATAAGGGACCATTGCGAACCGCATTATAGACCGATGCAATGAGTTCCTCCCCGTATACGACATCGTGCGCCGGATGCTGGTCATTGGGCATCTTTCTCAAAATGGGGTGAGCAAAATATCGCGGCTCGATGAAACTATACGCGGGTAAAGTCCCTTTTCTCGCATCATTCTCAAACTCCTCAAAATATTTGAAATTCGAGAGCGAGAATTCCCAAAGAGAGGACAAAGTCGTCGATTGCGCAAAGTCATGAAAATATATTTTCCAATCCTTATGAACCTCCCTTAATCTGTTGAATACGGTGGGCATTTCAAACGGGAGCTTGTCCGGATAGTTATTGACCCATCCACCAGACGTGCCCGTATGCGCAAAGATACGGTTTGGCCATGTCTGACATGGCGCAGATGCATGCCAACGGTCTGAAATGCCGAATTCCCGACCCAGCGTCGTCAATACAGGTAGCTGATCGGGGGTGAAGAAATGCATGACTGACTCAGGACTATGCGAACCCGGGCGATCAGGCTGGGCCATATAATTATCTACGAATCCTGACATGTCTGGTAATTTCGAAGCCAAGCTGCCCTTTTCCTGGCGTCCATGAATCTGTTCGTAAATGTCTTTAAATGATTCACCGGGATCAGGATCTGGAATGCGCACCACCTGACGGTCGGTTCCGTCCGTAGTCCACACGGCTATCGATTCGACGGAGCCGTCCGGATGATGCCAGGGATTAGTCTCCGTTCCCGTTAGTCGGTCGATCGGATCGGTGGACGATGGCGACTGTCCAAACATACTATCGAATGACCGATTTTCTAGCATTAATACAA
Source organism: Novacetimonas pomaceti (assembly GCF_003207955.1). Lineage (NCBI taxonomy): Bacteria > Pseudomonadati > Pseudomonadota > Alphaproteobacteria > Acetobacterales > Acetobacteraceae > Novacetimonas > Novacetimonas pomaceti. The sequence goes on along the minus strand of NZ_NOXG01000046.1, from coordinate 2,409 downwards.
CTACGTGCTCAATACCCATTGATTTCCACTCCTTTTATTTTTTACACCATTTAATAAGTCATATATCAGAAAGTTATTTTCTTTTATCTTGTAAATCATACAAATCTCCCGGACCTGAAACCCACGTCTCAGTCATTGATCAAGTCCCAGTTCCCAATGATCACGGGCTGACTGCCCCGCCCAACAGAATGCCAAAAGCCCCCGAATATTGTTACAGTACCAGCTATACTCATACACTAGTTTGTGGGAACTCCGCTAATCCCCTTTTTTTAAACGGGTGACACAAGAGAATGTAGAGAACAAGCCTGCAGTTTCTGTACAGACACTAGCTCGGCATATCCGCGTTGCCCTTCTCCCAACAGTATATCCCGCGTGGCGACGCCACGTAACCCCTGATGGTTAGAGACAGAGATCCAGTCGCAGAAACTGGCCATGACCAAATCGGGTCCCACACCGATGACGCCTCCTTGAGGCACGTTTTCATATCCAATCAATAGGGTAACGGCTTCAGACCCTTTACTCTTCCTTCGGCTCGACTGCGGATGTACCATGACATTCTAAATGTCTGACCGAGACGCCTCTTCTTCCTCGTCTTCACCCGTTGCGTCCATCGGGAGAGACCGCATGTCAGGAAAACAGCAGATGGACGGTCAGCATACGTCCACATCTGGTGCCGTTTAGAGCTGTCCGATGCATCCGGACATCAGGGAAGCGCATCCTGGCAAATGCCCGATATGCGGTATGACACTTCAGCCGATGAGCAGCCCCGATACTATGGAACCAAAGAAGGGAATGGGCCACGACCAGGCGATTCATGATATGGCCTGCCATGATCAGAACCGCCATGCGCCCCAGACCGCTGCCTGGCCGCCTACTGGTGGCCACACGATCTGGACATGCCCCATGCGTCCGCAGATCCGGCAGGACCATCCTGGAAACTGCGCGCTTTGCGGCATTGCGCTGGAGGCGGAGGAACCGACCGAACAGCCTGACGACAATTCGGAGCTGAAGGACTTCACGCACCGCCTGATCGTGGCCCCCGCTCTTGCCATCCCACTCACGGTCGTCACCAATGCGCTTAGGCTCGGCGCCCTACGGACCCGCACCATGCTGGTTCCATATAGTTGGTCCGCTATCTCCCTCATCTAAGACGCGCCGCCGCCCGTCTAACCTGCTCGGGAGCGGACGTTCGTGGTCTTAGTCCATCGCATCTCTTCCGACGAAACCTTCGATCCAGCGTCTCGTCAGGTAGACCATGAAGCTTTGCACGAGTTCCGCACGCGTGGGCGCGTGGCATATGTCAGGCGCACGACGTGGAGCGACATCTCCTCGGTACGCCAGTCGCGCACGGTCTCAACGACACGGCCGTCCGCCCATCTCTCGTGTCCCATGAAGCCGTGATCGCCGTGCCCCGCGCTGTAGGATGTCAGCCACGGTGCTCGGGCAAGCCATACACGCGGCTACTCGATGTCTTCCGACCTCGTCCATACAGTCGGCAAGCGCTTCGCCAAGGCGCACCTTAAAAGTGCCCAGCTACGGTGTGTCGTCAGTTAAGCAGGATCATGATTGAGGCGAACTGCACGGCTGCAAGGAATGTTGACTTCAGTTTATCGTAGCGGGTTGCGATAGCGCGAAACTGCTTGAGTTTATTGAAAATAACCTCTCAACAAGGTTTCGTTCGCTGTAAAGGGAAAAATCGGTTTTCCGTCGTGTTGTTCTGTTGCGTTTTGGCGGGATGACCAGGGTAATCCCGCGCTGTATCAGCCGATCGATCAACCTGTCCGCGTCATACGCCTTGTCAGCAAGGAAAGCATCCGGGTCGATGTTTTCCAGAAGCGGTTCCGCCTGGGTGATATCTGCGTCCTGTCCCGGTGTGATGCCGAGTTCCACCGGATTGCCCAGAGCGTCGCAGATGGCATGGATCTTTGTAGTCAACCCGCCTCGTGATCGGGGAGTGTCCTGAAGTCTGTGTATCTGGCCTGGCCCATGGGTTTTCAGATACTCAAGCGGCGAAGCGCTCGCCGAACATTATGGCGAACTGGTTGCGGGCTGCAAACCATTCCCGAACATTCCGCCCGTCTTTCTCGAAGCTGCGGATCGCCAGGTAGATCAGCTTCGTTGCGGCATCGTCGGTCGGGAACGAACCGCGCGTCTTGATCGATTTGCGGATGACCCGGTTCAGGCTCTCGATGGCGTTCGTAGTGTATATGATCTTGCGGATCGCCGGATCGAAGGCAAAAAACGGGATCACTTCTGGCCATGCCCGGCGCCATGCCGGGGCGATCGACGCGTATTTCCCGGCCCATTTCCCCTCGAACGCATCAAGTTCGGCGGCCGCCATGTCAGCGGTGGCGGCCCCGTAGATCCGGCGCAGGTCGGCAGCCACGGCCTTACGGTCCTTCCATGAGC
>NZ_NOXG01000045.1:0-8708 GCF_003207955.1 Novacetimonas pomaceti | reverse complement strand
CCATCCAGAATGCCTCCTTCAGAGAATGGTCTGCATCCTATGAATCACATTTTTAAACCGATGGGTACCCCGTGAGTCAGGCCAAACAATGGTTGGTATAATTATAATATCCGATAGCAGGCTTAGAAGTTACGGGGCAATGGATCAATGCCAAAAAATATTCCCTCTTGAAAGAGGAGACTGCTGTTTAGGATTTTGTGGTGATGCACAGATTGCTTACCCTTTGTCGGTTCAGGCAAGTTCGGCGTTGAATAATTTTATTAAAACTCGCACTCGAAGTTTTGATGTTTCTGAGATCAAAGATTTTCTTGGAAAAATATTGAATAACCTAATTAATAGCTGGGATTTGAAAGCTTCTGATAAAGCGAACGAGTTGGAGGAAACAAAAATCTTTTTTGGCGGCTGGTCATGGAAGAGTTCAAAATTTATAATTGGTTACTTTTCTTACGATGTCGGAAAGTTTGTATATCACCGAAAAACAACACAGTTACTTTTCCCTTTCAAGGATAAGCATAAATCATTAATATTTATTGGAGATTACAAAGACAAATATAGAGAGGAACTCAAAAAAGTACTTTCATCATTATATGCCGAGACCAAAAAAAGTGTATCGGTGTCATTAAATTACGAGCCTGTTGTAGCACTACATAACATGTTAAAAGACTCAGAGGTAAGAGATGATTTGCATCTAATAGGTGGATCAGTGCAAATGGTAAAGATCTATCAATATGGAAACACTCTTCCTTATGTATTTCGGAACTCGGTAGGAATTCAGTATCTTTTTGGTCGAAAAATGTTTTCATGGGAAAAAACGGAACGACCCATATTGTATATTAAAGATTCTGACGTGAAATTTAGTTACCCCTTATCTCTGATACCGGAGACAAAAGATTACACGGACGATTATTTCAGTGATACATAGGATTTGGGTCTGTTAGTGTCTGACCTAAAATGAGTTGAGTGATTTCAGCGGGTTATGATTCATGGGTTTGCGATAACCTGATAAGATCAAGATGGCCTGGACTGAAATCACCCGAGCGCAGTATCAAAGGGACGACCTGGAATATGCAAGCGACCTGCGCGATGCGGAGTGGGCGCTGATTGCGCCGCTGATGCCCGAGAAGAAACGGCTGGGCAGACCACGACGTACGGATTTGCGCCGGGTCATGGAGGCGATCCTCTATATCGTCACGACCGGCTGCCAATGGCGGCAGTTACCTCGGCACTTTCCGGCCTTCACGACCGTACAGGGCTATTTCTACCGTTGGATCCGCGAGGGAAGATGGGAAGCCATGAACCATATTCTCGTGATCCTGTCGCGTGAGCAGGACGGGCGAGACGCCACGCCTTCTGGCGCGCGAGACGGGTCTGCTGCGTCTGGGTGTAGTATCGATCGACGGCACGAAAATTGATGCCGACGCTTCGAAATACCGTTCCCTGCGCTACGACCGGATCAGGGCGCTGCGCGAACAGCTGGCGGTGGATATCGCGAAACTGATGGACCAGGCGGAGCACGCAGATGCCACAGACAGCGATCCGCAGGCATTGCCGGAAGCGCTTGCCCGACGGGAAACACTGAAAGCGAAGCTGGACGAAGCCTGCGCCCGGCTGGAAGCAGATGCGAAGGCGCAGGCCGAGGCGGCGCGATCGGCATACGAGAAAAAGAAGGCGGTGTATGACGCAAAAACAGGGCGTCGCGGCCGGGCGCCCAAACCGCCCGATGATGAACCACCACCCGACCGGCAGATCAGTCTGACCGATCCCGACAGCCGCCTCATGCGGCGTTCGGACGCTCACGAGTTCCGGCAGGCTTACAATGCCCAGGCCGTGGTCTGCGCCGAAGGCAGTCAGTTGATCGTGACAACCGGCGTTGTCGCCACATCAGCGGACGCGCCGTCCTTTGCCAGCACCGTGCTGTCGATGGAAAACACGATCGGTCTCCCAAAGACAGTGCTCGCCGACACCGGTTACGCCAACGGGCAGGCGGTCCGGGACCTGCGGAAAAAAGGCATCGATCCGCTGGTCGCCATCGGACGGCCTCGCGCCCGCAGGCCATATGATTTCCGGCCACCTCCTGAAAACACGGAGCCACGCCGGATAACCGAACCCTGGCGGCTTGCCATGAAGGACAGGCTGGAAACCACAGAAGCCGGAGATGTTTACAGACTACGAAAACAGACCGTTGAACCGGTCTTTGGAATTATCAAAAGCATCATGGGGTTCAGAAGATTCAGTCTGCGCAGCCTTGCAAAAGTCACGACCGAATGGACACTCGTCGCTCTCGCATACAACTGCAAAAGAATGGCACGGCTTCACGCAGCATAAGCCGGGTCAGCCTCGGCGTTATCAGCCGCAAAATGCCCAACCCGACAGGCTGCTAGAGCAGCCCGCACTGCACGGTGGGTACGGGTGCATCTGCTGACGTCGCTGTTCCGCCATGCTTTCCCGCAGACGGGCCAGCTCCGCTTTCTCGCGCGCAACCTGTTCCTCGCGGGCACGGGTCATCCATGCCTCGACCAGCAGGTTTTCCCGGACGCGCTGCCCGATTTCCTTCTCTACATCCGACCAGACAAAAGTCGGGTCGCCCCAGCAGGGATATCGCGCAACCTGATCGAGGAAATCGCGCCGTGTGGCTGCATTGTCGAACCATGTCTGCGCGAAGCCGGTCCGATTATAATGCGCGATAAATCCGAACATATTGCTCAGCCGGTTATACAGGGCCGGGGTAAATTTTTCTGCAGGCATTCCGAGTGCGATGAACCGCAGGATCGCATTACCACGCTTTGCCTTTTGCTGGGCTGTCGCCCATTGGGTGGGTTTCAGGACAACCGGGTCGAAAGGCGGGATTCGAAGCCGCTCGCACAGGATCGGCCCCGCCGTCATGACACCTGGCTCCGGCATCGATAGCCGTTATGAAAGCGGTTCACATCCGGCAGATCCGGATAATGCCCCTCGCCCAGGCCCTCTTCATTCATCCTTTCCAGATAGCGCACTGCCACGGTCACGCGGCGGACATTGGCGAGGCTGCGCAATACGACCAGATCCGAGCGGCCCCGCATATAACGGTCTTCCCAGAGACCGGTGACGGGGTTCTGCGCAGCCGCCCCCATCGTGCCGTTCAGAAAGCATTCCACGATCCACGGCCGGGTCCGATAGGGATGCCCCGAAACAGGAGCCGGAAGACGGAAGATGGTGCCACTGGCAATGGTCCCGACCCGGAGCGGATTATTACCGCCCTGGAATGGAGACGTATAATACTGGCGGATCATGCCACGTCTCCTTTGCAGGAAGCCATGTTTTCAGCACCGGCCGCAAATCGCCCATACAGGATCCGCGCGCCCTCGGCGTCGTTATCGACCATGAGAACCCATCTGTCGGTCCCCAGGGCGCCAGTGCGGTAAGCTGCATCAAAGCCACGCGGCTTACGATCGCCCCTGCGAATATGCACAGTGATGGAAAACGAGCGCCCGGGATGCGCGCCGGCGGTCCTCTCACCGTAAAGCGTTACGGCAGTCGAGATTTCCGCGAGCGTCCGGGCTTCTGTCATCCCCCGTGCACCAAGGTGTTCCATCGGCAGCGCCTGAAGGATGGCGCAGCCGTCGGAACGGATGCGCACGGCGGGAGTGGCAATCAGGGCAAAGACAGGCATGATGAACTCCATCGCTTAGCGCGCCCATGCGGGCGCACAGATTTTCAGGGGTAGATTTCAGGCGGCAGAAGCCACGTCCTCGACGGACAGCCGACGTGTCGATGAGCTGAAAATGTATTGGGCCGCGGCTGAAGCAGCACTCGCTGCGGTGAAAATGGCGCGCTTGTCAGCCTTCAGCAGTGCCAGCCAGTTCCCGATGTAATCCGCATGGCGGACCGTCGGCTCGATCTGCAGTTCCGCGCACACGAAAGCTGATGTCATCTCTGCGACCAGTTCCTCGGCCGCGTAGGCATGGTCACCAAACCGCTTGCCAAAGGTGCGCGACAGCCGGATTTCGGACCCGGTCCAGTGTCCGATCTCGTGAAAGACGGTTCTGTACCAATCGATCTGGTTGAAATAGGACTGCTGGGGCGGAACCCGGATGAAGTCCCCGTCCGGGGCATAAAATGCCTTGTCGCCGCCGATACGGATGTCCGCCCCGGTTTCGCGCATCAGCGCTTCCGCGTGCGGCACGATTTCGCGTTCCGGCAGCGGCGCGGTCGGCGCGACCATGCTCTCCGGCAGGTTCTCGCACTGGTCAACATTGAACACCGTAAACCGCTTTAGAAACGGGATCTCGCGTGGCTCGTCGGAACCCGCTTCCGATTTTGGCGTAAAACGGTCAGCATAAAATACCGTCGTTCCCTTCTCGCCTTTCCTGACATTGCCGCCCTGCGCATGCGCCTGGCGGAACGTCAGCCATTTCTGGGTAGAAAACCCCTGCATCTCTACCGCCCCCCACAGCATCAGGATGTTGATCCCGCAATAGGCCCGGTCGGTCGCGGCATTACGCGGCAGGGCAATGCCGCATTTCGCGCGGCTCCACGGGCAGACCCATGGCACGGTTCCCGCTTCAAGTTCGCGGATGATGCGGTCAGTGACGGACTGGTGGATGTCGGTACGCTCGGTTCTGGCCATGATCAGTCTCCAGAAAATGCAGACGCCGCCCCGAAGGGCGGCGCGGATGGGCAGCGAATGGCGAGGGTGGTGTCACCTGAGATCGATGATGCCCGTGCACGGATCGAGGAAGACGTCGGGCAGCAGGAGGAAAGTGACCATGGAGGCCGTCCAGAGGAGCACGATGACGACGAATTTGGCGATTTCGACGGCGGGGCGGGACGGCGGCGCGATGCGGTTCTGTGCCATTTCCAGATCCTTTTTTCGGGGGTTTCGACCCCTTCCGGCGACTGCAGGGCAGACTGGCGGGCAAGGGCGCCGCACAGCGGCGGCACCGGAGCCGCGCACAGATGGCGCAGCCATCGCGCACGGCGAGGAGCCACCCCTTGCGCGGCAGGCTGGACTGTGGTGCACGCCTCCTACCTTTACTGTTTTATTTATTTATATATTTTGTTTTTATTGTATTTTTATTCAGAGCAGGCCTTTCCAGATCCGCCATCCGGTCGTCCGGATCGTTTTTTTGCGGGGATGCCAGATAGGGGCAACTGATCCGCGCAGGCGTGACATCAATCCACAAACGACTGCCCACAGTCGCCTCCAGTGCCTTGCGGATGGTGTCGGCAGAAAGAAATTCCGCGCCATCGTCACCGCCAAACGACGCGCGTTTGACATCGTACCAGTCGTCAGGACGTGTGCGCGGGTCCGCTTCGACGGCATAGGCGACAAGGTTCGCCTGACCCTCAGCGTCACTGAAGCCCGGATAACCATTCGACAATAGGGTAGACGTGGACACCGCTCAGAGAGCAAATGCCACGTCCCCCTCCAAACCGTGCGGGCAGCTTTCACTGCACACGGCTTTCCACCCCCGATTACGCTCTCATTCGAAGATCACGTTGCCGCCCAGCATGGACATTGCGATGGCAATTTATGCAGAGCGGGATACGCTTCCTTTGGCGAGCAGCTCTGACCTGTGCCATCAAAGGCGAGTTGACGTGATCTTTCAGCTTTCTGACGTGATGCACTTCAACCGGAACATTTGATGTTCCGCAAAGCGCACATTCTTCAGAAAACAGTCGATCTACCAAGTCCGTGCGAGCAAAAGCCGCAATGTATCTTGGTAGTGCGTCGACCTTGGCGAATTTCACGGACGGACGAGTGAGATGCCGAAGCTTCCATACCCGCACCCTCCTTAATTTCCCACCTAAGTCTCGGCTAGCCACATACCACTCTCCATCCCTATTACGGACGGAAGTCAAAACCTTGGCCAACGAGCTATGTCGCTTATTGGCAAGTGTCTTGAGAAGGCTTGTCTGTACTACGAACTGAAGCGAACGAAGCTGCGCTTTCACATTCACGCACAGCGCGTAATATTGAACAAACCCGCGGTATTCCGCATTGAACTGTGAAGCGATCTCGTACTCGCTCGAATTGATCAATGCCGGTCGGTCAATACCCCAACGCGTGTCGGGGTAACCGTAACCGTGGCGTTGACAGAACTGGCGGATTTTCGTCCGCGGAACATTCAACGTGATCAGACCGTCTGGATTACGCTTCGTGTAGTTGCGCCCCAGAGTGTCCCTCACGCTCCTTACCTGGTTTGAATTCCAAGTATGGATGTCATAGCCAAGAAATTCTACTCCGTCCGAGGCATGTCGAATGCCGCTCTTTTCCTCAGATACATTAAGTTTCAGGTTTCCAAGAAATTGTCGAACGGCATCCATCATTCTCCGGGCATCATCTTTGCTGCCGATAACACCAATGAGGAAATCATCAGCATACCGGACATAACGAAAGCGCCGATAATCCGGATCCTGTGATGCCAGCGCAGGCACAGATTTGCGAGCCTTATCGAGGACTTTTATATCCTGTTTGAGAGCCGCTATCCTGCCCTGATCTCCTACTGACAGACTTTCTTCTGATCGTACGATCCGACGAATTTGCATCTGTCTGTAATTGATCAACTTCGAAAGACGATTCCATTCTTGCTCCCGGCGACGTTTCACGCCCTTATTTTTAGCCTCCATCCATGTTTCCATGAACAAATCGAGTTCATGAAGATAGATGTTGGCCAAAATGGGCGAGACAATGCCACCTTGCGGAGTTCCACTGTAAGTCCTGCTGAACCTCCAGTTTTCAAGATATCCAGCTTCAAGAAAGCGTCTAATCAGATCAATGATCTTCTTATCAGCAATCCTCTTGCGAAGCAGGTTCACGAGAATGTCGTGGTCGATATTGTCAAAATACCCAACAATATCGACCTCAACGAACCATTTTGTCCCTCTCCACACCTTCTGGATATGCTCCAGTGCAGTATGACAGGACCTATTTGGACGAAACCCATGTGAGTGATTAGAGAAAATCGGCTCATATATGGTTTCAAGGATCGTCCTCAAAGTTTCCTGCACGAGGCGATCCCGAATACTCGGAATCCCCAACGGTCGGAGTTTACCGTTTGATTTTGGTATGTAGACCCGACGAACCGGATTTGGTCGGTAACGTCCTTCCACGACCTCGCTAATCAACGCTTCAAGCTTGTCGAGCGAAAACCCGTCAAGCGTATCTCCGTCAATACCGGGGGTCAGGGAGCCCGAGTTTTGGGCAACCTTCTCATATGCCGCTTTCCAGAGATCACGGCAGGTCATGAGGCGGAATAGGCCGTTAATCGACTTTCCGGCTTTCGAGAGCTTTGGAAGAGTATCCAATCTCTTCATGACGATAGCAGTTTGCATCAGCAGAACCCGTCTTCCGTTAGAGGATACTGTTTTGGGAGCTGCCACCCTTCACCCAAGACCTGACGCTTTCGGTGCGATCGCTCGTACCTTATACGGTGTCTTGCCCTGCTTAAACGCAGGTTGTCCGTCCCATTACAGGAAAGCATTTGGCTACTATGGTGACTCTGTAACCATGCAGGTTTAGGAAGCCTGTTTAGGTTATCCCGGCTTTGCGCTGATGAAAGATGCGACGCACTTAGGTCCTCTGTTCGTTTCATTCCTCGTATGGAGGCAGTGTCGCAAGACTGACATCCCCGGATAGACAGGGGCTTCGGACTGGGCAACCTCATGATACCCTTCCCTTGCGAAACAGTCGTATCAAACGGTTTAATGACTGCTATGGCGTTAATCATCACCGAAACTGGAGTTAAAGCAGTATAGCCTTGACCATATGCATCTTCCCCTGACCCTCTAAACCGTAACCGTTCTTGGCTATTCGGGCCTTGCTCCAACCATGCTATGTTCATTGTCACCTTTCGATTTCAACTAAGGTTGGTGGGGACGGGAGTCGTCAGTTCTCCCGGCGTTTGAAACGCACTTTCGATTCAGCGCCGAACCGGCGCACTCAGGTACACCCCATGATCGCCGACCAGCATGAGTCCTGCCGGTATCTTGGTACGGTCGACATCCGTACCGGTCGGATGGCCCGACGATACGCCAGCCTTGAGAAAGGCCGGGTCAACAAGCTGATCATAGGTAGGGGAATGTTCGCTCGCGGCTTGCGCATGAGCAAGAAGACGCGCCACGAGGGCATGATCGAAATGAAGTTTCATTGCAGTATTCCTTTGTATGAGCCCCTTGCGAGGACACAAAAAAGGCGGAACACCGAAGTATCCCGCCTTAAGAAATAATACCAAGGGCTACTGTCTCTGACTCATCTGTGAAGTGACGCGAAGGGCCTGTTCTGATTCTGTCGTGAGAGGGAGGATCGGGAATGGCTGGTGCGATTGCCTTACGGACGGATTATACGGCTTCTGCGTTACGGCGTCTGGCCTCTCGTACGCGGGATGCGAATGTTGCACGGCGCCTTTTGTCTCTGGCTGCGGTGCGCGACGGTGCCAGCCGGGGCGAAGCGGCGCGGATCGGCGGCATGGACCGGCAAACCCTGCGGGACTGGGTGCACCGGTTCAATGCTGCGGGGCCGGATGGTTTGCACGATCGGTGGCGCAACGGGTCGGTCTGCCGCCTGACAGCGGACCAACTGGCAGAATTATCGGCGCTGGTCACGACAGGGCCTGACCGTGCCCGGGACGGCGTGGTGCGCTGGCGTCGGGTCGATCTTCAGCGGGTCATCGAAGAGCGTTTTGGCGTCTCCTATCACGAACGCCATGTCTCCGCCCTGTTGAAGCGGC
>NZ_NOXG01000044.1:0-8750 GCF_003207955.1 Novacetimonas pomaceti | reverse complement strand
AAGCAGAATATCGTCAATATTCCAGATCGGGCTCCTGTGGGATGACTGAATTCTACAAAATGACCCGAAATTGCCTCAAGTGTGAGAAATCCGCGTCGAGGAAAGCTACGAACAGCGTGGCGTCAATGATAAGGAGGCGGAGCGCCGGGCCTGGGCCACGGTCAACAAGGAAACGGGTGGCGGCAAGAAAAGCGGATCAGGACGGGGACATGCCGTGACGCATGAATCCGCCCGCAAGGGGGGAGAGGCAGGCGGGGCGGCAGCCGCGCGCCGTCCGGCCGGGGAACGTTCCGCCACGGCCCGGAAGGCCGCCGAAACCCGCAGGAAAAACGAAAATGGATAGGACGCGGCGCATTCATCGCGTAACCTGATCCGGACGTTCGCACATGTGGCCGGGGTCCGTTCTGCCGCCATCCATGACGCGACAACCTTGCGCGGGAAGCGGCCCGTCCGATCAATACCTGAAAACAGCCCTTAATCGTGGTCCGTGGAAAGCATTGCTGTTGTAATCGGACGCCGTGCCGCATGGAAATCCTTCCACGGATCCGTGCGGAACGATGCGGGACGCCCCAATATGTCGCTCACCGTGAATTGCGCCGATCCGGTCAGTGAGTCCAGTTCCGCCCAGGCAACCGGCATTGAAATCGGCGCGTCAGCGCGTGCGCGTGTCGAATAGGGCGCAACGGATGTCGCGCCCCGTTGATTGCGCAGATAATCCAGCAGTATCTTTCCATGACGCTTGGCCTTGGAAATCGTGGCGACATAGCGTTCAGGACTGTCGGACGCCATTTCGCGCGCCAGCATTTGAGAAAAACGTTTTGCCATATCCCAGTCGGCCCCGGGTTTCAGGGGAACCACGACGTGCAGCCCCTTGCCGCCCGAAGTCTTGACAAAGGCGGCAAGGCCGAAAAGGCCGAGGCGCTCGCGCACTTCCCGTGCGGCCGTGATGATGGCGTGCCACCCGACACCATCCCCCGGATCGAGATCAATGATCAGTTCGTCAGGCTTTTCCCAGTCATCAGGGGATGCGCCCCATGGATGGATCTCCAGCGCCGCGGATTGCACCAGCCCCATAAGACCGTCGAAATCATGAATGCCGATCAGGTGCGCGTCAGCGTTTTCCATGGGATCGTTCAGCGTCAGGATATGGGCATTCATGCCCTTCCACGTATTTTTCTGGAAAAAGCGCGGTCCCCCGATCCCTTCCGGACATCGCAACAGCGCCAGCGGACGGTCAATGATGAACGGGGCGATGCGTGGCCATGCGATGACATAGTAATCGGCAAGGTCCTGCTTGGTGATACCGGCATCCGGCCAGTAAACCCGCTCCGGATGGGTCAGGCTGACCGCGCCGCGCGGTTCTTTCCCTGAACCGGCAGGGGATGTTTTGGCCGTGGGCATTTGCAGACGATCTCCTGTGCCGCTGTATCATGACCCCGCCCTGCGGAGATTTCGTCCGCCGGGTCCGGAAGCACGATATCACCAGTTTTCGTTTCATGGATCCTTGATCTGAATGGGACGGCGCTTCCTTTATTGCCGTCCTGCCGTGCCCGGCCTTATCGGATGCGGGGCGGATCGCTTTTCCACGGTGCCATGATGTTGCGGACAGGAATTATCTGATTGCGCGACACATTGTTTGAAAACAACCTGTTGATGGGAATGACAAAGGTTTTGTGGGGTATCGACCTTTTTCGGGAATGCTATGTCTTTCGAAGCTTTTTGCAAAAATCTTCACCAAAAAATCTTTATAATTTCAATATTCTGCTGGTTTTTTCAGACAATCTTCAGGGATATCATCGCAGGTGACACAATCCAGCCAATAGGGCCTTCTGTCCATGCAGTCTGTTTTCTCCGGACAAGAATAATCATGTGTGAATTCATGTCCTGAGGTTTTTCACCGGCATCTCGACCAGCTGCAATTGCATTGTCTTGCCGCCCTGCCATGCGTTTGCGCCGGGTACGATGTCCGGCAGCGGAATATCGGCACGGTTCCTTCTTTCGCTCTGCGTGGAAATATCGAAGCGCCTGTCCCGATCATCCAGCAGGGACTGCCGGATCTGGCCATCCCCTGTAAATCCCATCATCAACTGGGGAATGCCGAAGGGAAAATCGGGATTCCGGTCTATCTGCCAGGTGTGCCATGTTTTTCCATAAGTCGTGACAAGGTCAGCCATGAAAGCATGCTCCCCCAAATCTGGGACATTCGGGGCAACCAGCATGCCGGATTTTACTTCATATTGGTGACTGTGCCACAGCTTCCTTTCTTCTTCTGGAAGCGTTTTGAATATTCTTTCACTGACAATATATTCAATCCCAAGCAGCTTGGCGTCTGTCTGGTTGGCTTCATAAATGACACATTGATGGAAATCCTCGTTCAGATGCGTGCAGAAATGATTGGCTTCGACCTGACGGCCCATATCGTCGGCGTAAAAATGAAATCCGTTCAGATACTCGCTCATGGCATCGATCGGTTTCTTGACCTGCAGGGCGTCCGCAGCCTTGTCAAGAACCTGACTCCGCACGGAATTCGGGTTTCCCGGAACAGGGGACAGCTTCCTGTCCGCCGCGCTGGCCCTGCGCCCGGCGAGGGCGGCAAGAGGGGTCGCGACAAGCGCCGTTGCGAATGTGCGATTGAAACAGCGGCGACAGGTAAGGTTGTGAAGGAACGACATCGGTCCGTCCTTTCCGGCAATGTAAGCCGTGATTCGTTCCGCTATAAAGTCCTCCTGCCTGCGGGAGTTGCGTGGGGCTGCACCTGCCGCCGGGATAATCGTGACGCTGGCTGGTCATGCTCCTGATCGCGCGCCAAAACAAAAAATTGAACCATTCGCGGCAGGGTCGCCCCCGTCCGGACTGCCGGGTTGATGGGCGGGATCAACCGTCCCTGCGGCCCATGACGCCCATGTCCATGGGCCGCACCGCAGGGGATCGGGATGGCCGGACGGGGTGACACGGTTCCCTGGTTCGGATACTGCGCGAAAGGGGAATGACGGAACGGGTGTGAACGGGTCGCGCCTTAGCCCATGACAGGCCCCGTGAGTGTAGGACAGAAAAGCAGTTCCATGGGCAAGACACCAAAGCTGATCCAGTCCATCGAGCGTTCGGCCGCCCTTCTGGAAATCATCGCGCAGGCAGGTGGCAGCGCGCGACTGCGCGAGATCGCCGCGATTTCAGGCATCGAGAAAACGACGGTGCACAATATCCTGCAGACACTTGCGCATCTTGGTTATGTACAGCGGCGGCCGGGCGACATGCGCTATCATCTGGGGGGACGCATCCTCAACCTTTCGCGTATCGTGGGCGATGACCATGCCCTGCGTGACCGCATGCGCCCCACGCTTGAAATCATTGCACGTGAAAGTGGCGGGACCGTCCATCTGGGCGTGCCCAGCGGGGACAAGGCGGCCTATCTGGACATTATCGACCCGCACGATCCCGACATCGCGGCCGCGCGCGTGCAGCGTCGCGAGGCGCTGGAGGGATCGGCGGTGGGGCTCATATTCCTTGCCTTCGTCCCCGGCATGGGCAAGCGCGTGCTAAGCACGCGCGCCAACGCGCTGGACGCTGGCGTAAGGCAGGAAATCGAGGCCGTGCGCATCAAGGGATATGCGCTCGACCTTGAAACCTATCGCCCCGGCCAGAACGCGGTCGCGGTGCCATGGCGCGAAAATGGGGAGGTACGGGCCAGCATCGCGGTAACCGGTCCGTCATCGCGACTGCCGCCGGCGCGTCTGGTGCGCCTGGCATGGATGATGATGAAGCATGTGGAACGCGCCACGGTTCAGCAATGTTGAACAAATCGGGATTTTAATTATTGGGACGTTACACCCCTGTCCGGTCGTGGTTACCCTGCGCTTTTTTTGCGACAGGTTCCGGAACCAGGAAATGAAACTCTCCGACGCGATGACCATGATGGATGCTGCCCTGGCGGAGGCACGCAGCCGCGGGGTCAGTGTATGTATTTCCATCGTGGATGAAGCGGCATGGCCCATGGCGTTCATCCGCATGGACAACGCGCCGCTGGGCGTGATCGACGTGGCGTGCAAGAAGGCACGCACGGCCGCCCTGTTTCATATGGACAGCGCCGATTTCGCGCGGATCGGCCACCCCGATGGCGGTGCCTACACGCTGGAGAACACCAATGGCGGCCTGACCAGCTTTGGCGGGGGGCTTGTGCTGAAGGGGACGGATGGCGTCGTGCTGGGGGGCATTGGCGTATCGGGCGCCAGCACGGAAGACGATATCGACATCGCGCGTATCGCCGCGAAAACCCTTACGACCTGAATCTTTTCCTACCGGATTGCACAAGATGACAGAAAATGTGCCTGCCGCGGGCGGTGTTTCGCCCATCGTGGCGCCACATGGCGCAAAAGCCGCCTTTTTTATCCTTACCTTTGGTACATTCGTCGTCGGCACGGGCGAATTTGCCATCATGGGCATGCTGCCGGAATTCGCGGCGTCGCTCGGGCTGTCGGCCGCTGATGCCGGGCATGCCATCACGTCCTATGCGCTGGGTGTGGTGATCGGCGCGCCGCTGATCACCATTCTTGGCGCGCGGCTGTCGCGGCGCGAACTGCTGCTGCTGCTTTTCACGCTGTTCTGCCTCGCCAATCTTCTGAGCGTGGTCATGCCCAGCCCGGAACTGGTGGAGGTCGCCCGTTTCATTACCGGCCTGCCGCATGGCGCGCTGATCGGCATTTCCGCGCTGGTCGGTGCCTCCATGGTCGAACGCAGGCGCCGGGGATGGGCGGTGGGGCGCATCCTGTCGGGCATCGCCATTTCCACGCTTGTGGGGGCGCCATTTTCCACCTTCGCGGCCGATCATTTCGGCTGGCGCATCGCCTACCTCCTGATTGCGGCGCTGGGGCTGCTGACGGTTCTTGGCATATGGCGCTATATTCCCGCCGATGTGCCCAACCGCAGGAATTCGCCTTTCCGCGAAGTCAGGGCGCTGGCCAATACGCAGCTTCTGCTGACCCTGCTGACGGCATCAATCGGTTTTGGCGGCATGTTCGCCATCTATACCTACCTGACCAGTGTCCTGCAGAACGTGACGCATGTGCCTGAATGGCTGATCATGATCTACATGATCGTCTGCGGGGCGGGAATGCTGATCGGGGCGAATGTCGGCGCGTGGATCGTTGACCGTAACCTCAACCTTGCCGCGCTGCTGGCGCTGGCGGGCAGCGCGCTTGTCATGCTGGTCTTTCCTTTCGTGCTGCATGACGAAATGGCGCTGATGCTTGACGTGCTGCTCATTCCCGCTTTCGTGAATGCCCTTGGCCCGGCGCTGCAGACGCGGCTGATGGATTTCGCGGGCGATGCACAGACCCTGGCGGCATCGCTCAACCACTCGGCGTTCAATATCGCCAATGCGCTTGGCGCATCGCTCGGCAGTTTCCTGCTGGCCAACAAGTTCGGCTATGGCGCGCTGGGGATTGGCGGGGCCATGCTTTCGGCCGGGGGGCTGGCGGTGTACATCGTCGCGCTGGTCCTGCTCAAACGCAGCGGCCAGACGGAGGTGCGGGGGGATATCGACTGAACCGCGCCGCCTTTCGGCATCTGGCGGTTTTGCCTGTATCAAAGGGGTGGCCGGCATGATGCCGGACGTCATTGCACATTTTGACAGACCCCGATCGCAAATCAGGGGGAACCAAACTCACACGGTTGCTGTTTCTCTGGGCAGGCAGGCAAGAGAGTAAGCCGTTTTCTCCTTTGCCAGCGCATCGCGCAGTCCCTGACAAAGAGAGCATTGCGGCCATGACCTTTCCCTTCGAAGCCCTGACGGCCTGTCGCGCGGAACTGGAGGAGGAGGCAGGCGCCAATGACGCGCAGGCTGCGTTCCCGACTGCGGGCATGGGGCGCCTGCGCGAGCTGGGGGTCCTGTCCGCCTCCCTGCCACATACGCTGGGCGGGCAGGGGTTGGGCACCGGACACCAGGGGATGATCGGGCTGCTGCAGCTCCTGCGCTTGGTGGGGCAGGGAAGTCTGGCGCTTGGCCGTATCGTGGAAGGGCACATCAACGCCCTTCGCCTGATCGCATGTTACGGCACCCCCGATCAGCTGGCCCGTGCGGCCATGGACGTGCATGATGACGCCCTGTTTGGCGTATGGGTGACCGAAGGTGCGACACCGCTGCGCATGGAACAGGTGGGCGGGACCATCAGGTTGCGGGGCGAGAAAATCTTTGCCTCGGGCGCGCGTCATGTCACCCGCGCCCTTGTGACGGCCCGCACGCGCGATGGGACGACGCGTATGCTGCTGGTGACGCTGGATGATGGTCGCGATGTATCCCCTGTCTTTGGCGGGCTTGCGGGCATGCGTGGCGCGGAAACGGGACGGTGTGATTTCGGTGCGATGACGCTGCCCCCCGATGCGGTGATCGGGCAGGCGGGGGATTACCTGCGCCAGCCGGAATTTTCCGCCGGCGCATGGCGTGGCATGGCTGTCGCGCTGGGTGGGATCGAACGGCTGGCGAGCCTGCTGCGCCTTCAGCTGGCGGAGCGTGGGCGCGCGGACAGCCCGGCCCAGCAGGCCCGCATCGGTCAGGCATTGATCGCCACGGAAACCGCGTATCTGTGGACACGAAAGGCCGCGCTGGTCGTTGCCACGCAGGACGGGCGGGACGCGGGCGATATCGTCGCCACCGTAAATCTGGCCCGCATCGCGGTGGAACGCGCGGGGCTGGAGGTCATCGAACTGGTGCAGCGTGGCCTGGGACTGTCGGCGTTCACCCGGACAAACGTGGTCGAGCGGCTGACGCGCGATCTTGCGACCTATCTGCGCCAGCCTGCCCCGGATGAAACATTGTGCGAAGGGGCTGCATGGTTCACGCATCGCGACCTGCCCCGGGTGGAGGACATGCGATGAAGGCCGGTGTCCTGCAGGCAATGTTGCGCGACCTGCCCATGGCGCCGTTATCGGCGATCGCGCCCGGCACGACCCTGATCCTTGCCCCGCATGCCGACGATGAAAGCCTTGGCTGCGGGGGGCTGATTGCCGCCTGCTGCGCGGCGGGCCGTCCGCCGGTCGTGGTGGTCCTGACCGATGGCGTGGGCTCCCACCCCCATTCACATGCCTGGCCCGCGCCGCGCCTGCGCGCGCAGCGGCAGCATGAGGCGCTGCATGCTGCGTCCTGTCTCGGGCTTGTACCGGAGCGCCTTATTTTTCTCAACCTTCCCGACACCAGGGTCCCGCATGAAGGGGTGATGTTTGAACAGGTCGTGCGGGAACTGGCGCGACTGGCGGAAAGTCATGGCTGCGCCGTGGTGCTGGCCCCGTGGTGGGCCGATCCGCATTGCGATCATGAGGCGGCGTGGAAAATGGCTGTTGCGTTGCGGCAGGCCAGCGGGCTGCGGGTGCTGGCCTATCCCGTGTGGGGCTGGCTTATCCCTGCGGAGACGGAGGTGGATCATGAACGGCCCACGGGGATGCGTCTGGATATCGCGCCCTATCGTGCGGCCAAGGCGCGCGCCGTCGGCATGTATGAAAGCCAGTATGGCACCCTGATTACCGATGATCCCACCGGTTTCACCCTGCCTGAGGAACTGCTGGAGACGCTGATCACGGATTTCGAGGTCTTTGTCGATCCATGACGGGCGCAAGCTGGTCGCGCACCGTGTTCGAACGGATGTACGAACACCATGCGGATCCATGGGGATTCGGGACGCGGGCGTACGAACGTGACAAGTATCGCGAAACGCTGTCCCTGCTGGCGGGACGGCATTTCCATCACGCGCTGGAGCTTGGCTGTTCCATCGGGGTCATGACGGCCCAGCTTGCGCGGCAGTGCGCCCGGATCACGGCCGTGGACGTGGCGGAGGCCGCCCTGAAACGCGCCCGGCGCCGCTGTGCCGGGCTGACGGGGATTTCATTTCACAGGGGATTGCTGCCTGGGGATTTTCCCGCCCTGCCGCCGCGCAGGTGTGACCTGATCGTGATTTCGGAACTGCTGTATTTCCTTACGCCACCAGATATCGGGCAGCTTGCGACAGAGTGCCTGCATGTGCGGCAGGCGGGCGCGCCCGTCATGCTGGTCAACTGGACGGGCCCGACCGATACGCCGTGTAACGGCGATGAAGCCGCCGGCCATTTCATCGATCGATGCGCCGCCGAAGGGATGCGGGTGGTCCATGCCCGCCGCCATCCCCATTATCGGCTGGATGTCCTGAACGATGCGCCGCATTGCCCGCAGCCGGGGGCGTCACACGCAGACGGCGGATCGTGACGCGAGTAACTGGCGCATGATCCGTTCAGCCTGCCGGACATGCATATCCAGTTCGCAGCGCCTGACGGGCATGCGCCGAAGCTCCGGGCTTGCCATCTCCAGCTGGCTCCACGCCATGCCAAAAAAACGCTCCTGCGTTACCCCGATGACGTAGGGCAGGGGCAGGCCCAGCTGACGGGCCAGATGCCCGCCTGCCTCGTGGCGCGATCGGGTGGAAGGGGACATCGCGCGCAGGCGGCGCAATGCCGCGCGGGCCTGCGCGCGATGCAGGCATGTCGTGGCGGGTTCAAGACTTTCGTCGAGCATTTCATCCTGCCGGATCAGGCGACGCGCCATCGTATCCGCCATGCCGCCGCGCGCCCGCCCGACAGTGCGGCCCGATACGGTCACCATGACATCGGGCGCATGACGGATGGCGGCATCGACGCGGAAATCTCACAGAAGGGTTGTACATCGGGTTAGATTATGAAAAAGTCTGTTTTGCACAAAAGAAATTTTCGTAAGCTATAAGAAAACCCGATGC
>NZ_NOXG01000043.1:0-8848 GCF_003207955.1 Novacetimonas pomaceti | reverse complement strand
CAGAAGCAGAATATCGTCAATATTCCAGATCGGGCTCCTGTGGGATGACTGAATTCTACAAAATGACCCGAAATTGCCTCAAGTGTGAGAAATCCGCGTTGAGGATGTCGGCCTGAAACTGCATGAGCAGTTCGTTCGCCACCATGCCGCCATCCGTTTTCAGGCTGCTCAGCACGATGCCGCTGTCCGCCTCCATGGCCGCGACGACATCGCGCACCTGATAGGCCGTTGCCTCCAGCGTTGCGCGTGCGAAGTGCGCCCGCGTGACATAGCGGGTCAGTCCCACAATGACCCCGCGGGCGTTTTCCTTCCAGTAAGGGGCGTACAGGCCGGAAAACGCGGGCACGATGTAAATGCCGCCATTATCCGCCACGCTGCGGGCCAGCGGTTCGATCTGTGTCGCCAGATCAAACAGCTTCAGGTTATCGCGCAGCCACTGTACCAACGCGCCCGTAATGGCGATGGATCCCTCCAGCGCGTAACGGGGTTCTTCCGTGCCGAACTGGTAGGCCACCGTTGTCAGCAGTCCCGCCTTTGACTGGACCGGATCGGTGCCGGTGTTCATCAGCAGGAACGAACCGGTGCCATAGGTATTCTTGGCTTCCCCTGGTGAAAAACAGGTCTGCCCGACCAGGGCGGCCTGCTGGTCACCCAGAATACCGGCAAGCTTCGTGCCCTGCAGGCTGGGGATCGTGATCGTGCCATACACCTGTGACGAGGGCACGATGCGGGGCAGGCAGGCGGGGGGAATGGAAAATGCCTTGAGCATGCCCTCATCCCACGCGCAGGTTTTCAGGTTCATCAGCTGGGTGCGCGAGGCATTGGTCACGTCGGTAATATGGATGCCGCCTTTGGTGCCCCCTGTCAGGTTCCATGAAAGCCAGCTGTCGATCGTGCCGAACAGCGCCTGCCCGGTTTCGGCTTTCTGGCGTGCGCCTTCCACGTTATCAAGCAGCCAGCGCAGTTTCAGGCCCGCGAAATAGCTTGCCAGCGGCAGGCCCGTAATGGCGCGAAAGCGGTCCTGCCCCCCGTCGCGGCCATATTCGTGGACCAGCTGGTCCACACGTGTGTCCTGCCATACGATGGCGTTATGAAGGGGCTGGCCCGTCGTCCTGTCCCACAGGACGGCGGTTTCACGCTGGTTGGTGATCCCGACCGATACCAGGCTGTCCGCGCCCAGATTGGCCCGTGCCATGGCGGCGCCAATCATTTCATTGGTATTTTCAAGAATTTCCATCGGATCATGTTCAACCCATCCCGGATGGGGATAGATCTGGCGGTGTTCCTTTTGCGCGACGGAAACGATCGTTCCCTTCCGGTCGAATATCATGAACCGGGAACTGGTTGTGCCCTGGTCTATCGCGCCCACATATTCCGTCATGCTGCATTCCTTTTTGTTCTTGTGTTTCGCAACAATGTTCCACGATCCCGGAAAGATTATCGTGC
This sequence comes from Novacetimonas pomaceti, assembly GCF_003207955.1. Classification (NCBI taxonomy): domain Bacteria; kingdom Pseudomonadati; phylum Pseudomonadota; class Alphaproteobacteria; order Acetobacterales; family Acetobacteraceae; genus Novacetimonas; species Novacetimonas pomaceti. Next base: position 7,402 of record NZ_NOXG01000043.1, on the reverse strand, counting down.
CCGCAGGCATTCAGGATGCCTGCGGCTGACCGTTCAGAGATTGGTGGTGAACTGGAACCCGATTACCGCCGCATCGTGGAAGGTCGTTGTGGCCCCGGGGCGCTGCAGGTACTGGAAATCGGGCTGGAAGGCCGTGCCACGGGCGACATGGATGCTGTAGAAGGCTTCCCATACGTTTTCATGGCTCTGTATGCCGTAAACGGCGCCCCACTGGTTGGGCAGGTAGGGCAGGCCAAGCGCAAGCGAGGATTCCTGCTGCAGGGCCACGGTATGGCTCATTTCCATATACTGGAACATGGCGCCTATCTGGTCCAGCGGGCGGCCCCAGGGGGTGCCGCTTTGCAGCAGGCCGATCCATTCATGATCCCGCATGGCCACCTCGTTACCCTGTGTGTAATCAACGCCGCCGATGACGATCAGGCCATTCGCCAGCCCATCTCCGCTGCGGTGGATCATCTGGTTGAACATGAGCCACGCCGCATTCATGCCGGCTTCATACCGGCGTGGCAGGCCCGTCGCCTGAAACGAATTGCCGTTTATGTCGGAAAACAGGTTGGGATAACGGGAGTTGTCATACCAGTACCCGATCTTGTAGTGCCCCAGCAGATGATGCCTGCCGAAGGAGGGGCTCCAGCCGATTTCGACCTGGGAGGAAAGCTTTCCCAGCCCGTCCTGCCCCAGTGCCCAGCCCGATATGCCGCCGTTATAGGCATGGGGGCTGACGGCAAAGATGCCGCCCATGATGTAGGTCCGCAATGTCGGCCGTACCCGCAGGACCGCCCCAAGGTTGCCCGAAGGCCAGTCCCGTCCGCCCGGCACGTATTTGGATGGCGCGGGATTGCCGCATACCGATACGTTCATGAACGAACAGGCAAGGTAATCCTGATTGAAAAAACTGCCTGTTGGTATGACACCGACCGAAAGGATGATGCGGTCGCGCAGGAATCCCTTGTCGGCATACATGTCCACCAGATGGGCAACCACGTTGCCGCGCGCGCCATATATCTCTTCAGGATTGGTCACTGAATCGCCCATGGCGTTGGAAAGGCTGTTGCCGTGTCCATTGATGACCAGCATATGGGTCCAGAAGGACGGAACCCCTGCAAGACGTTGCCAGTCAATGTCCAGCGCCGCTGCGACCTGACCGGCCAGTACGTTGGCACGCTGCTTGCCGCCGGTAATGTTGCCCATATATTCTTCGTTGACGGTAACATTGAGGAAAATGCCCCGTTGCGTCAGCCATGGCTGTATCCCGCCCCAGTTCCCGAACAGGTGGGGCGTTGCGGTCAGCATCGGCACGAGGGGGCCGATCGCCACCTGCCCTGATTCGGTCATGGGAAAGGCGGCGGGTTCGTAATGGGTCGTAAAGGTGGTCTTGGCGGTTTCTGTCTGGGCCAATACTTCGGAAGTGAGCGTGCAACTGGCGAACAGCATTCCCACCATAACGGCCAGAAGCCTGATGAGGGCGGGAAAGTTATTCCATGTTATTGCAGACTTATTCTCGTTCTTGGCGCATGTCGTGATGACACACATTGTCTGCTCTCCCTTCCCGGGCGGTCTGCGCCACGGGGTTGGCTGTCTGGAACAGGATGTGTATCGGTTCACGAATGGGAAAGATTTAATTCATAAATAACACAAGTTCGTGAATAATTTACACGAATTGTATTTGTAATATTTCAGATATTTTAACTCTATAAAGTAGTTTTATATCGTATTCAGAACAAATCTATGACGCCGGTACGTGATTGGTCCCTCAGGGGGATTCAGCGACATGCCCCGTATCCCGACCTTTTATCGATCCCTCGTCCAGGAGTATCGCAACACGCTACGACAGGAGGGGCATCAGCCATCCCTGCTGCTGTCGGCTTGTTCCTTCGATTATCAGCATCAACTGACGACGTGCCCTGACGGCTCCGTTCCAGCCTTCCCTACAGCGGAACGGGGACAGGAGCGGCCTGAGCAATCAGCTTTTTCTGTTTGAGTTCATCCCACAGCGCGGACGGGATCGAGACCTCCATGGATCGTGCGTTGGCCTGCATCTGCGCGGCATTGCGCGCGCCCGGAATGACGGCTGCGACAACCGGATGCGCCGCCGCGAACTGCAGTGCTGCCGTGCGCAGGTCGATCCCGTGCCGCTTGGCGACGGCCTCCATCTCCGCACGCTTATGGGCCATCCCGGACGGAATTGTGCCCTGATAATCGTAACGGTTGCGCCCAGCCGCATAGCCTGCGTTCAGGGGAGCCCCGACAACAACCGAAATGCCGCGTGGCGCGAGGGCCGGCAATGTGTGTGCCAGTGCCTCATCATGCCGCAGGATGGAATACTGCGTTGCCAGCAGGACAATGTCGGGATCGCCCATTTCAATGGTGCGCAGGACCGCCTGCGGCGTGTTCACCCCAAGTCCCCAGGCCTTGATGAGTCCTTCCTCGCGCATTCTGGTCAGGGCCGGAATTGCGCCTTTGGCGGCCTGATCGAAATAGGTTGTCCACCGGTCCCCCATATCCCTGTTTTCAGGCGACAGGTCATGGATATAGACGATGTCGATCCGCGAAATGCCCAGTCTCTGCAGACTGTCCTCTATCGATCGCCGGATCCCGTCCGCGGTATAGTCATAGCGATAGGCAAAAGGGGACGGATCGTGCCACATCGTGCCGTCAGGCGGCCTGGGGGCTGCTGTCAGCAGGCGGCCGACCTTGGTTGACAGCACGAATTCATCCCGTGGCCGCGTATGGAGGAAATGCCCGAAACGCCGCTCGCTCAGGCCAAGGCCATACCAGGGCGATGTATCGAAATAACGCACGCCCGAAGCCCAGGCTGCTTCCAGGGCCGCTTCGGCATCTTCATCCGTGCCCGCCGCAAAGCCGTTGCCAATCGGCACCCCTCCGATGCCAAGGCGTGTCGGGGGACGGAACCGCTGGCCCGGCTGCATCGTGTTCAGTGGGAGCGTATCGCGGGGCACGCGTCCCATGGTCGGCGTGACGTCCCCGGCATGTTGCGCATCCTGGGCCTGCCCCGGTCGCGACATCATGACCGCGGCACCGCCCAGGGCGGAAAGGGCGAGAAGATTGCGTCGGGTGGCTGTCATTGCGTCCTCATATGATATGGCCTGGTTCTTAATGCTTTTCATTGATGAGGGTTCGCTATCGCCTGCGCCGGATTGTCATCCTGTCCATGATTGTCTTCGGCAGACGTGTGATGTGTAATCGCCCATGCCCGTGGAGGCTGATCGGTAATCAACGGGGCTTTATCGCGGGCTGAAACGGATTTCCTGATACCGTGCCCCTTCATGTTGCCAGTCACCGGACAGGTACAGGTGCGATGATGACCACAGTCAGGGAATTCCCGGAACTGCTACCCGGTTTCAGATGGCAGGATATCGAGGTCAATGGCGTACGTATCCGGGCCGCGACAGGTGAGGGCGGACCGCCGCTGCTCCTGCTGCCTGCGGCTGTCTAAAACGGATATTTTCTGATGCGATGAAATGCATCGTGGGCGAGAGGTCGATATGGTCTGCCGTAATTACATTCGATAATGTCTATGGGCTGATCCCTCGTTTCATGCCAGTCAGATCGGGCCATTCCTGAAAACAGGTCCAGAAATGAGACGGACAGCGGCAGATCGAAGATATGATGCTGCTTATTGATCCGTTGGAAAAATACATGCAGAGTATCGGAAATTATTTATGTTGGTACAAGGTTTTTTCAGGAATGTTGCAGAATTCGGAATATCCGAAGGCTGCCAGTTATGCGAGTGCATGCCAAAACAAACTCATAAAAATTTCTTTTTGGACAACATTTATCTCTTTACAATCTTTTGCCGTTAATTTTTCGGCATCAAGAAGATAATTGTGTATAGATTTTCCTTAATTAATTTCAGGAATTTTATAAAATTCCAGATATGATATTCTGGACGTTCCTGCGACATTCCGTAAGATATAAGCGAATAAACTCACGATATTGCAGGTAAATATTGGTAGCATATCCGGATTTCGTGAAAATTTTACTGAATTACATCCTTAATGGCATCGTGACATTCATGAAGTGAAATCATCAATATAAATTCAGAAATATAATATATGTACCGTATGGTATCTTTTTTATTTCCAGAAATATTATATTTTTCTTTGGCTGCCCGAAACTGCGTTCGGGCCAGATGGTTTGTCATGGAGCGGTCGGATGAACGATCGTCCCAGATCAGAAAAAAAGGAATGGAAAAATGACAAATCAGGGTGGTAGCCATGAACAGCATGTCAAGGCCGGCCAGCAGAGCCACAAGAACGCCGGCACGTCACATGGCGAGAAAGAGGCTGGCGAACACGGCACCGGCACCCGGGGCGGCACGCATGAACAGCATGTCAAGGCCGGACAACAGAGCCACAAGAACGCCGGCATGTCGCATGGCGAGAAGGATACTGATGAACACGGCACCGGCACCCGGGGCGGCACACACGAACAACACGTCAAGGCGGGCCAGCAGAGCCACAAGAATACCTGATGTCGTGTTGAATACGGGGAATGCCGGCGATCCGCTGGCATTCCCCGGCAACTGAATGCCCCGATCAGCGCATTGGCTGCCTTGTGCCAATCAGATGCCCGGCATCTTTTCGAAAAATGGAGAGAACCAATGAGCCTGTTTTCGAAACCGATAGAAACCCTTGATGACCTGTTCGTGCATACGCTTCAGGACATCTATTATGCCGAAAACCAGATCGTCAAGAACCTGCCCACCATGGCGGAAAAGGCTGCCGCACCGGAACTGAAGGCCGCGTTTCAGAACCACCTGACGGAAACGGAGGGGCATGTACGCAGGCTGGAGCAGGTGTTCCAGATGCATGGTCAGCCCGTCAAGGGCGTGACATGCCAGGCAATGGATGGCATCCTTGCCGAGGCAAAGGACATCATCAGTGACTGCGATGATCCCGAGGTCCGTGACGCTGCCATGCTTTCGGCTGCCCAGGCCGTCGAACATTATGAAATCACCCGTTACGGCAGCCTTATCGCCTATGCCAAACAGCTTGGCCGGGCGGATTGCGCGAACGTTCTTGAGCAGACGCTTGAGGAAGAAAAAGCCGCAGACCAGAAACTGACACGTCTTGCCGGAATGGGCATAAATCAGCATGCAGCCTGATGGCTGAAGCATTTTTCCCGGACAAGACATAAGACGGATCCTCCTTCCTGTCGGACAGAAAGCAAGATGCAGGCGAAGTGCCGCAGCCGGACCGGTGAGGTCTGCAGATATCCCGCAGAATATAAGGGCGCTTTATCATCATTGCTGGCGGGTCATATGCCGACAGGAAGACCGGGCGCTGGAATTGGGGTCCTGCGCCCCTGCTGGTCGGGACATCAATCCATTTCCCGATGTTGATATTTGAAAAAATATCTGCATCAGCAGACGATTTGTCGGGATCGTTTGAATGTTTCCGGATGATCTCCAATCTCTAAAGCCCTTACAGAGTGTTTAGAGCGCGTCAGATGCTTGGAAAGAACCTTAAAAACATGGGTCGTTTCCGGTGACCCCATGACATTCGGTGCAGCGAATACAAGAAAGCCCTTGAGCCCGTCAACCACGGTCAGCAGAATATCCTCGACGCCGCGATGCCGGAGTTCGTTCATGACGCGGAGCCAGAACCTGACGCCCACATTCTGTTCGATCCACAGGTCGAGGGCCTTTTTCGTACCGTCGGCGCGGACGCCCGGCCGGGATATAGATCTTGAGGCGCTGCATAAGCGCTACCTGCATGAATTCGATGCCTGGGCGGCCAATTTCGGCGAACCCCGTAACGAACTGGAGTTGCAGTCAGGTTGGCGATACAGACCGGTCATGCGCTGCACCGAGTTTGTGAATGTCGCCGATCCGCCATGACGGATCTGTTTTCGACGATGGTATGGCGAACACGACCGACATGCCTTTCTTGGCATGCCGACCGCATAACGTCAGGCTGGGGCCGATATGGAAGCCTTGCATGTAACGAAAGCCTAATGCCCTTAGCTGCTCCTGCTCAGCCTGCGTCTCCACGCCTTCGATAATGACCGTTTTGTCCAGCCTTTCGCCCAGATCGGCCATAAGGCGCAGCACATCCACTGTATGACCATGCGTGTTCATGGTTTTAACGAAGCCACGGTCGGTCTTGATGATGTCAAACGGCATGATGCCGAGATGCGAGAGCGAACTGCGGCCGCCGCCAAAGCTGTTTATCGCAATCCGTGCGCCCGCACCGCGCAGGGCGGCAAGGTGGCGGATGGAAGCATCCATGTCCGGAAGCAGGACGTCCTCGGTTATTTCCAGCACGATCCATTCAGCCTTCGCGCCGGTTGCCGCCAGCAGTTCGCGTAACTGTCGCGGCATGTCAGGCTGGCGAAGCCCGTTCGCGCTCAAATTGACATGGGCTGCGATTTCATGTCCCGGCACCTGATCGCGATTGAAGGCCACCACATGCCGCAGCGCCTGTTCCAGCACCCAGTTGCCAATGGGCACGATCAGACCTGTTTCTTCCGCATTGCGGATAAAGGCTGCCGGGTCATGCAGCACGCCACGCCGGTCACGCCAGCGCAGCAGGGCCTCATGTCCCACCACGCGCCCAGTCTGGATATCCATGATGGGCTGGTAATGCAGCAGAAACTCGTTGCGTTCCAGCGCATCAGGCAATTCGCCCTGCAGGATCAGCGCATGGTGCATGCGTGCCAGCAGATCTGGTGTAAACAGGATGACCCGGTCGCCACCACGACGCTTGGCTTCATACATGGCGAGATCGGCATCGCGCACGATATCGGCCGAGGATTTATGATCGTGATCGGACGTGACGATGCCGATACTGGCTGAGGGCCGCAGGTGATGCCCATCAATCACCATTTCCCCCTCCAGTTCCTGACAGATGCGCGCGCCGATCTTCTCAAGGGCGGCCCGGTCGCGCGGGCCGGTCATGATGGCGGTAAATTCGTCACCGCCCAGACGGGCGATAAAGCAGTTCTCCTCGGTATCGAACACGCGGCGCAGACGCTTGACGATCTCGATCAGGAACATGTCGCCTGCATGATGGCCGAAGCTGTCGTTCACCATCTTGAACTTGTCCAGGTCGATGAACATTACCGCATGATCGTGGCCAGTTTTCCGGTCGCGCTCCATGATGGCATCCAGCCGCGCAAGAAAAGCCTTGCGGTTGGGCAGGCCGGTCAGGGCATCATGCGTGGCCTCGTGGCGCAGGAGGTCTGCGGTTTCCCGCCGTTCGAGCACATGAGACAGCTGACGCGCGATGTTGGAGAACATGGCCAGCGTATAGGGATCGCTTTCGTGGCGCGAAAGGGCATCGACGCGGATTTCTCACACTTGAGGCAATTTCGGGTCATTTTGTAGAATTCAGTCATCCCACAGGAGCCCGATCTGGAATATTGACGATATTCTGCT
>NZ_NOXG01000042.1:0-9046 GCF_003207955.1 Novacetimonas pomaceti | reverse complement strand
TTCAACGTCTGTTGTGGAGGCATGGATCGCCTCGCCAATCTCTTCCCAGCCTGGGCGGGGGCTATCGCTCCCGGATGGAAACAGGTTGTTCGCCAGTTCTCCAGCTCCAAAGCCGATGAAGCGTGACAGGACGATCTGTTCGGGGGACGAAGCGTTTCGGTCTGCTTCTTCGATCTCCTTGAGCAGCGCGATTGCCAGCGCGTTGTCACGGGCCCGCTGTTTCCAGGTGTCAGCGAGGCCTCGGTCGGCCACCATATGAAAGTCGATCTTGGGAAGGACCATCGCGGCCGGTGTGGCAGGCGGGACGGGGGACGTGCCGTCTTCGCCTTCAAGTTCGCCCCAGAAAAGGTCGTTCTGGGTATCTGCGAGAGCGGTTGTGCCGAAGAGGTTGAGCTGGAACGACATGGCCGTGCTCCGTACAAACGCCGGCACCCGGCGCTGCTTCTGCAGGCCGGGATGTTTCCGGGTCAGGTTTTCGGGATGTCAGGAACGGGCGTGCTAATCAGGTTGTGTCGCCTGATTACTCTTTCCTTCAGTTCTCATTGCAACCGGGTCGGGCAGTGCGGGGCAAGGGTGCCGCGTAGCGGCAGCACCGGACCCGCGCGCAGGCGACGCAGACGCCGAGCACGGGGAGGAGCTACCCCTTGCGGCGTGCTGGTCGATCTGGTGCAGTTTTGTCTTATTTAGACCTTTTTTTGGCCGTTCCTCTTCGGCAAACAATGGGCAATCGGCTCAAAGCTCTAGCGCTCCCGACCATAGGTAATCTAACTGTATCCCCAGACGATACGTCCTGCGCAAGCAACGCATCAAATCAACAGACAAAAGCGTTTTACGCGGTAAAAATTTTACGGCGTAAAAGATTTGGAACTCTTCTCTTGTATTCAGAAAGCTGTCCTGTAAAAACTCCTTCTATACGGTGGCGGTCCGCGGAACTCCTGCATCGATAAGGTCCCAATGACAAAACATCCCTCTCCATCAAAACAATCCATCGTGATGCTATCATCGCCAAAGGGTGGTGTTGGAAAATCGTCGTTATCTCGGAATATACTTGTTTTAGCTGCTCAATCTGGCAGACAAGTATTAGGACTGGATATGGATAAACAGGCAACTCTAGCCACATGGGCGGAACGCAGGGAACGCGTCCGTGCGAGTATTCCGGCCGTGTCCCATATTCCTGTACATCGCGCGTCCCTTGATGACTGGCGATCCACCCTGAAAATGGCGAGGCAATCCTCGGCCGATTTTATTGTCATCGACACGCCGCCCTCGATCGAAATCAACATGACAGCAATCTTGGGCTTGTGTGAAAGTTCTGATTTTGTTCTGGTTCCATGCCAGCAAAGCCAAGACGATTTAGACAGCGTGATACCGTGGATGCGCCATTTGAAACAGAGCGGTGCGAAAGCAGCGTTCATCATTAATCGGGCGAATATTCGAACTCGTTCCTACGCGACTATCCGCTCCAAATTGCTAAATGTCGGACCCGTGTGTCCCGTAGAAATCGCCCAAGCAGAGGAAATATCACTCGCAAATGGTAAAGGGTTAGGCGTCATGGATCTAAGTCGGCCCAAAAACGCGGAAGCGTTTGGCGCACTCTGGTCATACTTGCGACAGGAGTTGGACCTGTGAGCAAAGCCAATTCGACGCGCGGCATCTCGCTGCGAGCCTTGCAGGGCCTTGATGCTGACGAAATACAGCCATCTGATGCGCGTCCTAGCGAGCTACATGAACTCACCACCGTATCTTCTGAAACCCTGGAGACAATTGCATCAGTATTTTCCGGAACGGACCTTGCGAAGGACGAGGGCCGCATCCGGATCATTCTTGATACCCAGCGCGCCGTAACATCTGCGTGGGAAAAGGCTGCGCGTTCCTTTCTGGAAATCGGCCGAGCATTAAATACGCTAGAAAATGCACTTTTTTCGAGAGAAGAAAAAAACCGTCTTAAAGCCAGTTTCGAACGCTTTTTCCCTTTCTCCGAACCGGTGGCCTCCCAGTTGCGTCGGATCGCAAGCATGGTGGATAGTGGCCGAATTAGCGAGACGTTACTACCGGGTTCATATAGTGCAGCGTATCAGCTGACTTTACTGGGACCAGAGGAACTTGAAGCGGCGCGCGAGAAGGGCCTCGTCGGACCCAGCGCGTCTCGTTCTGCAATCATAGCATTCCGAAAGTCAATCAAGCGGCCTGCATCTCATGTTGATTTTGCCGCGCTCGTAACAGAGGCGCGGCGCCTTAGATCCACTAGGCGCCAAATGCTGGAACAGCTTGTTGCCATCCGAAAGCGCTTACGTGAAATCGATGAACTTATCGGTGACGAGTAAAAGTTCCGAGAGAGCATTAGGAGGCCAACCCCTGCATCTATTACGGGATCGGCAACGCGACCTTCTACACAAGACGATCGAAATACGGTGGGCTGGAGGTCTCGAAGCTTGAGGAGCAGCAAGTAGGAAACTCGTGAGACGCCCGGCATTACGGCATAATGCTCTGACCAAGGCGGTGTCCAAACGGGATTACTCGCAACGGCGGGGGCGGGCCTGTAGTCGCATCACCGTCGACCCGAGGACGTAGCGCTATGCGTCGTACCGTCCATGCGATACCGAGGTGCGCGGCCTACCGCGCCACCTTGCGGGCGAACGATGCCAGTTTCCCTATCAGGGTCGGCACATCTTTCTGGAATGCGAAGGAGTAATCCTGATCCACAAAAAGCTGTTCCGGTTGTATCGCAAGGAAGGGTTGTCGGTCCATTAGTGTGGTGTCCTGAAACAGGAAATGGGCACCTACTCGCCGACGCCGGTGCCCGACGGTCCTAATTAGCGCTGGACAACGGATGTCGCTTCCGCGTGCTGACCGTTGAGGACGACTACACGCGAGAGTGCCTAGTACTAGTCACCTGAATCTGAAGTTCGGCTCATTGTCTTATGACAAAAGCGCTTCACCGAGGCGAGGATCTGGTCGGCTGATTTGACCCACCGATACGACCGTGGGTTTTTGTTATGTGCATCGATAAAAGTTGTGATGTCGGCTTCGAGTGCAGTTGTTGACCGATGCACGCCGCGTTGGAATTGCTTGCGCGTCAGTTCGGCGAACCAGCGCTCTACCTGATTGATCCAGGAAGCCGAGGTGGGCGTGAAGTGAACATGCCAATGCGGGCGGCGGGCGAGCCACGTCTTGATCGTGGTCGTTTTATGTGTGGCGTAGTTATCCATCACGAGATGAACATCCCGGTCATCAGGGATCTCGGCGGCGATACGTTTCAGGAAATCGAGAAATTCCATGGTACGATGACGTTTGTAGCATTTGCCGATTACCGCACCTGTTGCGATGTCGAGGGCTGCAAACAGCGACGTCGTACCGTTCCGGAGATAGGTATGGGTACGTGGTTCCGGCACGCCCGGTACCATGGGCAGGACGGGCTGTTCGCGGTCTAGCGCCTGGATCTGGGATTTCTCGTCGACGCACAGCACGATCGCGCGGTTCGGTGGCGACATGTAAAGACCGACAATATCCCGAACCTTGTCGACAAATAGCGGGTCCGTCGACTGTTCGTCCGCAATTAGTCTACTGATTTGCCTCTATGCGACGCAGATGTTTTCATCGTCTACTTTGAGTGAGGACTTTAGCGGGACCTAGGAAACGTGACTACCGTGCGTTTTGGCTCAACAGGTGGAGGTGAGGGAACTAATGTCAGACCTACAGCACTCAGTTTGACTACCGCCTCTGGATATACTGCTAGCGCCAAGTTGAGTTGAGCGCAGAAGGTATCACGGAAATGGTCTAGGCGTTTTACGCCAGCGCCGAACTGGGCGTGAAGACCCTTCCAAGTGATTGGCGTGTCCTTCTGGAGGACATGCAGCCGATATGCAAGCCAGCAATATATGTCTAAAGCCATCGAGTGTTTACTGATCGCTCGAATTGCGGATTCCTGGATAGGAACAGGATGTCGACGAAGCTGATCGTAGAATGTTTCACTTAGCTTCGTCCGCGCTAAAAGCTGTCCCCCGCTAGAGTCCTCGCCATCTTCCGTAAACAGTGCCTTATCGACTATAAGTTGTTGGACTAATGCTGACTTTCCTGCTTGTTGGACCTCGAAAGTGAGACGACAGCGCGTGATGCGGAGTGCCTGCTCTCTTACGTCGGCTATCGTTTTGCCGCCAGGAGAGATGTTCATCTTCTTAAGCCAGTCGCGAAGCGACTTTCCGAGCTCAATTTCGCGACTCTGGGTTCTTAGAGCCTCGGTTTGCAGATATAGCAGTATAAGTCTGGCTCGACTTCCGTATGGGACACCAATCCATTGAAGTTCCCCATTCGGAAGCGTTCGTCGACCTGGTTCTACGAGAAGGGTAACTCTGTCGGTGCGAACTTGCCAAGGTGCAGAGTCGGGTTGTTTTTTATGTGGGAGCGGTGCTTGTGCCCAGCCGCTATACATGAAACCTAGTCCGGCATCTTCGTCCGTCAGATATGCGGCGGCCGCATCAACGACGCGGCGGTCCATGTCTAGCTGGAGTACATGCTGTCGACCATGCTCCTGAAGCAAGTCATGCACTTCCGCCATCATGGCTCCCCTAGGCATATGTATGTTGGCTCGATTCTGCGTCCATGATGCACGGATTTGTTCAGAATGTCTCTGAGGACTGTAGCGGGATCTAATACTAGTTAAAACTAATTGTATTCTAATATTAGTTTGTCCCGTTAGTGTCCTCGGGATAACTTATGCGAATCGTGCTTGCTCCGTAAGCACGTGTCGCTAGAGTCCTCAGTTTTTCCGCTACAGTCCTCAGTACCCTGTTGGTCACCTCGCAAAAGGGAGGTGTAGCGAATCGGTATCTCTGAGGGCATCAAGTTTCCCGTCAGAGTCCTCGATTTGCAGATAGCGCTAATTTGGCGCCCCGTCAAAGTCCTCAAAACTGAGAAATTTTCAGGTTAGGAGGCTTCTAACAGCCCGATTTTCCTTGATGTTCGGCGGATAAACCTGTTTTTGGCGCACAAAACCCCGCTAGAGTCCTCACTTCGAGGGCCGTTTTGCGATCTGTTTCGGCTCCAGATTTCTGGCATATCTCAGAAATTAACCTTGCGCGTCGCATGTTCCCGCCAGAGTCCTCAGTTTTTGCCTCTGAAAGAAACTCCATGAGGACTCTGGCGGGAATGTAGGCTGGAACAGGTGTTCAGAACTTTCACTTGGTCGGGTAGCGCGCTGAGATGCTGGCTCCGTCGATGTACGTTTTACGGTCTCTCGGGATAATGTCGTGGCGTGGGCTACGCCCGCCAAAGTCCTCATCTGGATGTTGTGGTTACACTGGGGGCTGACGTCTGTGATCACGCGTGACATAGCCCTGTCTATTTCCGCAGGCTCTGCGAATCGACCCTCTCGGATATCCCAACTGATCTACCCAGTGACGCCGTTGTGAGTCGCGGCAGGGAGATAATCAACAGGTCTTCATCAGGGGAAATACTGGTTTCCTGATATTCTGCTTTTTTGCTGTGTGCCACTGGACGAATGCAGGTGAAAGCATGACCGCAATCAGGAAATTCCCCGATTTATTGCCGGGCTTTAGCTGGCGGGATATCGAGGTGAATGGCGTGCGGATCCGCACGGCTACCGGCGGAAACGGACCGCCGCTGCTCATGCTGCATGGTCATCCGCAGATGCATCTGACCTGGCACAAGGTTGCGCCCGCACTGGCGAAACGATTTACCATCGTGGCCCCAGATCTGCGGGGATATGGCGATAGCGCCAAGCCTGAAGGTGGGGCGGATCACGCCAACTATTCCAAGCGGGCCATGGCGGCTGATCAGGTTGGCGTCATGCACCAGCTTGGATTTGAACGGTTCATGGTTGTCGGGCATGACCGGGGCGGACGGGTGGCGCACCGCATGGCGCTGGATGCGCCGCAGTCGGTGGAAAAACTGGTGCTGATCGATATCGCACCGACAGCAACGATGTATGCCCGGACCAATATGGAATTCGCCCGACGCTATTTCTGGTGGTTTTTTCTGATCCAGCCCGCCCCCTTGCCTGAAAGGCTGATCAGCGGGGATCCGGACTTTTTTCTCGAAAGCCACATTGCAGGACAGATCAAGATACCAGGATCGGTCGATCCGCGTGTCATGGCCGAATATCGTCGATGCTACGCCGACCCGGCAATGCGTCATGCAGCATGCGAAGACTACCGCGCTGCAGCAGGCATCGATCTGGTCCATGATGCGACTGAGGCATACGGTCGCGTTGAGCAACCGGGCAACTTCATCACGGCTCAGTACGACGGGCAGGTTGCGGGGCTGCGCCACCCGGACCAGCCTGCGTGCAAGGTCGGGGCGGTCGAGCGTCTGGGTGAAGAAAAACCGAAGCGCTGACACGATAGCATTCATGGTCGGTGTCGGCATGCCAGTCGCGTTCTGCGCAATCTGGAACTGGCGCACATCCTCGACTGTTGCCGTGTGGGGCGAGCGGCCCAGAAACGTGGCGAAACGGCCGACATCGCGAAGGTAATTGCGCTGCGTCTCCCGGGAGAACCGCCGCACCGCCATGTCATCAAGCAGGCGCTGGCGAAGGGGACTGATTGCAGCAATGCACAGGGATTCTGTCATCATCCGGCTCCTTCTGGTGGGAAGAAGCCAGAATGCTTGGCCCGATCAGGACAGTTCCAAATAAAACAGATCGCTCACGCCGTGGTGACAGACCTGCACACCGCGCCAATCCCGCGCAGCGGGTTCGTTCCACCTGAAGGGTTTCGGGCGCCGCGAGGCGTACGAAAGTCTGGGAAGACCGAACCCGCGACACCGGGACTCAGTTATGGGGAATTTGCAATTGGCGCCGCCCCAGGGGAGAGGCTGAGCCAGAGCCAGAGCCAGAGCCAGAGCCAGAGCCAGAGCCAGAGCATACAGGTGCGTTTGTGGAACTGGAACGGGTTTTTGTGACCGGATCTGCATGACGCGATGACAGAACTGGCAGTGTAGGCAGCGATTTTCCCGGGTTTTCCAGTGATGCGTACAGGAGATACGGTTTGCCGGGGCGGAACCACTCCGACATCGGGATCGGTCATGCTGTAATCTCTGCGGGCTGTCATGGTGATCCCCCGGTCGGATCAGTCGCCCGTGGTGGCCCTCGGGGCTGGCACCATCGGGGAAGGATCTGGATGACGACCATCGGACCACCACAGCATGGGCACGGCGGTGGCGTGGCCGGTTCGGCTTCCGGGACTTCTGGCGCTGGTGTGGATATGACCTTGAGCAGTTCCCGCACCCGGGCGAGGCTGGCCTTGCGGCTGGAACTGGCCAGCAGGCCATAATGGCGGATGCGATGAAATCCCCGTGGCAGGACATGCAGCATGAAGCGACGGATGAACTCATCCGTGGCGAGTGTCATGACCTGCTGCTGGTGGGCCGTGTCCCGCCGGTAGTCCTTGTAGCGGAACGTCACGCCGTTTTCGTTGAACGCCAGGAGGCGGCGGTTCGAGATGGCGACACGGTGGGTATAGCGTGACAGGTAGGCCAGTACCGCTTTGGGACCGGCAAAAGGTGGTTTGGCGTAGACGACCCAGCGCGTGCTGCGCACAGGAGCCAGATACCGCATAAAGGCACGGCGGTCTGCCAGAGGGGCAAGCTGCCCCCGGAAGACCAGCCGGTCGGCATCGAAAAGTGCGCGCAGCCGGGTCAGGAACAGGCGGCGGAACAGTTTGCCCAGCACGCGAACGGGCAGCAGGAAGGCAGGGCGTGACGAGATCCAGCGCCGGCCATCGGGCGAGAGACCGCCACCCGGCACGATCATGTGCACGTGGGGATGGTGGGTCAGCGCCGAACCCCAACTGTGCAGCACGGCGGTGATGCCGATGCGGGCACCCAGATGCCGGGGATCGGCGGCGATCGTCATCATCGTCTCCGAGGCGGCCTGGAACAGCAGGGCGTAGAGAACGGCCTTGTTCTGGAGCGCGATGTCGGCGATCCGCGCCGGCAGGGTGAAGACGACATGGAAATACCCGACCGGCAGCAGATCGGCCTCCCGCTCGGCCAGCCATGTCCGCGCGGCGTTCCCCTGACAGCGCGGACAATGACGGTTGCGGCAGCTGTTATAGGCGATCCGCCAGTGTCCACAGTCCCCGCAGGCCGCGACATGACCACCAAGGGCCGCGGTGCGACAGTGTTCGATCGCCGACATGACCTTGAGCTGCTGCAGGGGGAGACGGCCGGCATGGGCTGACCGCCAGGCAGGGCCGGCAGCCCGGAAGATGTCCCCCAGTTCGAGGGAGGCGGTCATGACCGCCCCCGCCCGGGGATCAGCCGTCGGGCCTCGCCTGCGTTGTCGCCAGCATGCCCAGCCTGTCGAGCGGACTGATGACGGCCCGCACGGTCCGTGTCGCAACTTTTGTATAAAGGGCCGTGGTCTCCAGACGGGAATGACCCAGCAGAACCTGGATCACGCGGACATCGACACCATCCTCAAGCAGGTGCGTGGCAAAGCTGTGCCGCAGGGTATGAGGCCCCACACGTCTGGTGATCGAAGCAGCCCGCGCGGCATCGACAACCACACGATGGAGTTGCCGTGTGCTGATGGGCCTCATGGTGTCCTGTCCGGGAAAAAGCCAGCCCCCGGAATGCATCACGCCCTGCTGGCGTCCGGCCTTCCACCACTCCCGCAGCAGGGGCAGAAGGTCTGCAGGAAGCATGGCGTTGCGATATCGTCCCCCTTTGCCCCGTTCGACCCTGAGCAGCATGCGCTCGCTGTCGATATCGCTGATCTTGAGAGCTGCGACCTCGGCCACCCGCAGGCCTGCCCCATAGGCGACCGACAGGGCGGCCTGATGCTTGATGCAGACAGGCGGATTGAGGTCCCATTACTGGCTCTGTGGGGTGCACGTGGCACCGTGGGCGCGCTATATGACGTTGTCGAGACATGGCGCGAAAAAGCCGTGGACGTGCGGGGATACGCGATCGACTGTGGTCATAGTCAGAGGTGGTCCCGTCCGTTCGGACAGTTTTGCGGGCTTGATAAGCTATACCCGGTTGTTGTTATGCCGCCCTTCTGACGGCGTTGCTGTTGGCCATCTGG
>NZ_NOXG01000041.1:0-9250 GCF_003207955.1 Novacetimonas pomaceti | reverse complement strand
GCCACATGCAAAGCGACGGACTCCCTCGCGCTGGCGGATATCGTCGGCCATGTCTATGCCTCTGACGGGATGGCCATGCTTGGTGTCGGCCATATCCTCGATACGGCCTACAGCGTGGCACTGGACCGCAAGGTCAATCTGCGTTTCCGGATCAATCTTTCACCCATTTCGGTCAAGCGGGGCAGCGGCGTCCACATCGTCATGCGTCCGATCCCTGCCCGCCCCGCAAGCCTTGACCAGCAGATGGTCGAACAGGAAATCCGGGACACGAACAGGCTCAAAAGCGGCATGGTCCTGTTTGGTGGGGCAACCGGTTCCGGAAAGACCACGTTGCAATTCGGGCTCGCCATCGAAAAACTCATGGATCCAACCGTATATTGCGACATGGCAACCGGCGAGGAGCCCATCGAGTTCCTGCTGGACGACCTGCGACCGCCTTCAGGCTCGCGGATCAGCCAGACGGAGATCCGCCCTCCTACCCTGACTTTTCCCACGTTCACCCGCAGCCTGACACGCCGCGAGATGAGCGATGGCATCATCACGGAATGTCGGGACGGCGAGACCATGAATGCAGCCATCAATATTGCCATGATGGGCGGTATCCTGGGCACGACGCTACACGCAGACAGCGTCTCCCTCATGATCCAGCGCGCGATCGCGCTCTGTCCCCCCTCGGAACGTGACAACCTGGTCTCGGCCCTCGCTCAGGCGCTCCGGTTCTGCATCAACCAGCGCCTTGTGCCCCGCAAGGGCGGCGGGCGTGTTGCGATCCGCGAATTCCTCACCTTCGATCGTGATCTGCGCCGCAAGCTGACCCGGACCGAGCCAACAGACTGGCCGGACGTCGTGGCCGACGCGGTCGAGGCGCAGGGCCAGTCCTTCGGCAGAGCCATCCGCAAACTGCTTGATGCCGATCTGATCACCGAAGACACCGCTCTGGCGGAAGAAAGGAGAGACGCGTGATGTGGCGTGCAACGGCCTATCCTGTCCGGGTTTTCATTCTCGATGCCCGCAGTTGCTTTCCCATTCTCATCTCCGTGACACACTGGAGCCTCACCACCCTGCTGATCGGGGTCTTCGGCGTGGTGTTTTTCGGGACGATCTCGTTTTTCGGGCTGACGCTGCCGGCTGCGATACGCTCCATGCGACGATTCCTCATCGGGCCGGTCCGCACCGCCCTGCCGACGTGGCAAAGGAGGCGGTTCTCATGAGCGCGATCGATCTGGCGGCGATCAGTGCCGCGCAGACACGGCTTCTGGCCGACATCGGCAAGCCGATTGAACTGCTGGACCGTGGCACCGGAAAACGGGTGGTCGTATCACCGGCTGACGCCGCACACCCTGAAGCCTATCTGCCCGTTTTCCTGATCAGTGCCGAAGCCCTGTGGCTGGAACTGACAGGAACGGGCTTTGCCCTTGATGTCAGCAGGACGCACGACAGCGCGCTCGGCTATGCCGTCCGCAAGGTGCGCGCCGGTTCATTTACGGTCGTGATGTTATGTCTGATCGATGTCACGATGAGGCTTGCAGAGATGGACGATGTCCTGGTCCTCAATCATCTGATCGACTTCTGGGGCGAAGCCCATGGCCGGATCGCTGATGTCGCGCCGACCCTGCAGGGGGCGACATGATCCCCCGCCTCGCTCTGGCGGCACTCGGGGCGTTTCCCCTTTTTGCTGCCAGCACGACCGCCCGCGCAGCGAGCATCGAAGAAAATGGCCGCCAGATTGCAGCCTGTCTGGAGGCTTCGGCAAAAATCTCCGGTGTGCCCCGTGGCGTGCTGCTCGTCCTCCTCTATGTCGAGGCCGGCCGTCCCGGAATGGTCAGCCCGAACAGTAACGGCACGGCGGATCTCGGGCCGATGCAGGTCAACACGACATGGGTCGATCGCATCGCGAGGCGATGGCACAGCACGCCCGCGCAAACATATGCGGCCCTGCGCGACAGTTCGTGCGCCAATATCGAGGCAGGTGCCTGGATCCTTGGTCAGGCGATGCAGGAAGCACACGGTGACCTCTGGCAGGCCGTGGCCTTCTACCATTCCCATACCCCACGCTACGGCGATGCGTATCTCCGGCGTTTCTACGACATCGCCCTCACGATGATGGCCAGAAACCGCAGGGACGATCACTCATGAGCACGAGCCGCGTCCCATGGTCATCCAGCGATGACTATCTGCTCTTTTCCTCGATCATCATCATCGTCGGGGTCCTGCTGTTCAGCTACATGGCCTGGAGCCTGTGGCATACGCAGATCACGGCCTTCTATCTGCGGGTCATGCTGGGGCAGATCAACCTGCTGCATACGTCCGATCCCGACCTGATGCGCCTGCGGTTCCAGTTGCAGGCCGCGCAATATCGACCGGACCTGGTGCGGGCGATCCAGCTTTATTATGGACTTGCGATCCTGGGCAATGCCCTGAAATGGCCGGTGGCCATCGTGATTGCGCTCATGGGCGGGTTATGCATGTGGCGTGCTGCCCCCGGCCGTTTTGCAAAGGCGCTCGATCTGGAAGGTCTGATCGCGGTCCAGGCGGAGATGTTTCCGACGTTGAAAGGCTTCGTCCGACGCCGACTGGACAGGCTTGTAACGCCCACGGATGGCATCCCCCTGCCCGCGGACCCGGCCCTGACACGTGCCGAATGGGGCGCGCGCTTCGCTGTCGATGCACAGGACCGCTACAGTGAAACCGGCGCGCTCGAGGCGTTCACACGCCAGTTGGGCCGCCACTGGTCCAGCATCAACGCCGCATCCCCTGTCGAACAGGTGCTTCTCGTTGCCTTTGCGATGCACTACCTCCAGCGGCGCCGGGAAGCCCTCGCCCTGCTTGGTGAATTCTCTGCCGGTCTGGCCGACGTCGGCCTTGATGGTCCCCATGGTCCGCTGGCGCCGCTCACAGTGCCAGAGTCCGTTGTGCGCAGCGCCCGCTCTGCCCTGCAGGACAAGGAAATTACAAACTGTATCGATACGGTCTGCGAGCGCAGCGGATGGAGCGTGACCGCGCTCATGACCCTGCTGCACGAAGCCCGGCGTCAGGCGGGCGTACTCGCGCCCTCCTCATTCGCCATCGTGAAACTTATCGACCGATCACTGTGGTACGCGCTGCACTCACTCGGCTTTCCTGCTGAAATCCCGGCCGAAGACCTTCATCCCAATCCCCGCATCGAGGCCGCCGGCGCGCGTGCGCACTGGAGCGAAGAGCGGCGCTACCAGCGTCCGATTTACATCCCTGCAGTTGAGAACGCACTCGCCATCCTGCGCCCGATACCCGAAGCACAAGGATCTTCCCATGACCCGTATCATCCTGCACGCTGATGGCCGGGCGCCCATCACCATTGAACTCGACGGGACAGGCTTACAGCCGCTCCATCTCCATCTCGGATCTGATTTCGGGCAGATGGAGACGAGCGATGCAGCACCGACTTTACCAGAAGCGGCAGCAGCACGGCGCTCGCGCCTGAAAAAGGCGTTCCCCGCGCTCATCGCCGGGGGGCTGGCCGCCATCCTGATCATCGGCACACGTCAGGCCATGGTTTCCGACCGCGCTGTTCCCGACACGGGGTCCGCTGGCATGCTACGGCCGCCTGCAATTCTACCCCCACTCCCCGGCGCGCCCATGACGGACGAAGGCGCGTCAGGGGGCCGCTCAACCTATGACCCGGGCGGGCGCATGCCGGTCGACGGGAATGTGGTCGGCAACCCCGACGGTCACCCGGCGAGCGCGGAAATTGATGCCGCACGACGCATCATGACGCAGCGGCCTGTCGTCACTTATCCGCACCCCCCAGGCAGGGCGCAGATAGCGCCGACGGCGCCGGTTTCGCCCACGGCACCAACCGCTCCCGTGGCCCCCACAGTCGGCACAGGAAAATCTCCTTTTGGGCTGGAAGACTGACGCATGGTGAAGCGCGAAATCGGCGGACCGCAGGTCCACCAGCAACTGAAACACGGCTCTACCTATCGCGACACGCGTCCCTTTACGGTCCGGATCGCCGAAGAGCTGCAATCCAGCAGTTCCGGGTTCGCCCTCATGATTCTGGCAGGGCTCAGCGTGCTGGCTCCCGCGATCGTCGGGATCACCTTTCCTCTCGCCCTCTGCCTGACGCTCTGGGTCATGACCCGCCAACCCGTGCTGCCTTTTCATCTGCCCAGATATTCCGGACTGAAGGACAAACACGATCTTGACCCCAAAACCCGTCGGCCGCGGGCGGCGGCAGGCATCATATATCTTGGAACGGACGGACTGACCGGCCAGCAACTCTGGCTTTCATCCGACGCGGGACGCCAGCACGCCGCCGTGCCAGGCACGACCGGTGCGGGCAAAACGACATCCGCCATCTCCCTGCTCGCCAATCCGCTTGCGCATGGATCCGGGTTTATCCTGATTGACGGCAAGGGTGACAACACGGTCCACGGCGATGTGCTGGCGCTTGCCCGCCGCTTCGGGCTGGATGACCAGGTGCTCAATCTCAACTTTCTAACCGCAAGCGGCATCCGCCAGTCCAATACGTTCAATCCGTTTGCGACCGGCAATGCCGACGCCATCCGTGAAATGCTGGTCAGCCAGCTTGGTGAGCCGTCGAGCAACGACGCCAACGGTGTCTTTCGGGATCGTGCTGTCGGCCTTGCCGGCACGATCGCGCCGGTGCTGACCTGGATGCGCGACACGCACGGCGTGCCGATCAACATCGAGACCATGCGCTATGCCATGGAACTGCGCTGGATCGGCACGCTGGCCCGGCATCGCGTATTCCTGATCCGCAATCCCGGCTCCGATCATCCCATCGAGATCAGCGTTCCCGAAATTCCCGACGATATCCTCTATCCGGCCCAGGCCTATCTGGGCGAACTGCCGGGGTATGATTCCTCTCTGGCGTGGAATGAACAGAAAGAAAACAAACCGAGCGAACAGCATGGCTACGCCAAGATGTATTTCACCCGGGTCTTCACGCAGCTTGGCGTCAGTCTCGGGCATATCTTCCGCGCCCAGACGCCCGACATCGATATGCGCGATGTGGTGCTGAACCGCCGCATTCTCGTCGTCACGCTGCCCGCGCTGGAGAATTCCTCGGATACGCTGGCCGGACTGGGCAAGATCGTGGTCGCGGCCGGTCGCGGCGTCATGGCCCAGCTTCTTGGCGCCCGCCTCGACGGCCCCGCCGAGCAGGTCTTCAAGCTCAAGGCAGGCAGCGGCGACGCGCCGTTCCATTTTTTCTACGATGAACTCTCCGCCTACGTCACGGACGGCATGGACCGGCAGCTGGCCATGGGACGCGGCCTGAACTGCATGTTCTGGCTGGGGTTTCAGGATCTTCCGGGTCTCACGACACGCATCGGCGACAAAGCCTTTACCCTGCTCGGCAACGCCAACCTTACCCACGCCATGCGCCTGCAGGATGCCATGCGCACGCGCGAGTGGATCGAAAAGCAGTCCGACCGGATCGAGGTCAGTCAGGCCACGCATTTCGAAGGCAACTCCGCGGGAAGTTACCGGGAAGGACGGGGTGCCGAAGTCCGGGAAGTCGCCCGTATCCCCTGGGCAGACCTTCAGTCGCTCATCGAAGGCGAGGCCATAACGATGTATGCCGGTCGCATTGTCCATTCGAAGACGTTCTTTGCCGCCGTCAATGGGCGGTCAGGCGCAATCCGCATGGCCCAGCCGGTCATGCTTGCAGCGCCGCTGGACCTGAATCGGGTCCCCCCGGACCAGCAGTTGCTCGCCCTCCTCGCGACGATCGAAGGCGGCCTGTTTCAGTCTGAACTGACCACGGTACACGACGAGCCGGATGTTCGCGCACTCCAGGAAGCAGTCGACCGCCTCGGTTCAGGTTCTAAAGACATCCTGCGCAATTTTGCACAGATTGGTGCAGCAGTCGCCGCCACACCACGCCGGGTTGCGACCGCCAGTGACGATGAAGGGACTGAACACGCAGCCGGAACAGACATGCTGACCCCATTTTCCTATATGCTGCGTGATGCTGCCTCCACCCCGAAACCCGGTTTTCGGACACCGCCCCGCACCATACCTCCCATCGACGGTCACCTGCTTGGACGCCTGGAGGCCATTGAACGCCGCGTAGACCGGCAACCAGGTGTAGCCCGGCGTCAGGCACTGCTTATATTGGGTGTCAGGGACGCGATGACAAAAGGCGCACCGAAGGAGGGCGCTGCCAGCACCGGGATGACCGAGAAGGAAATCCTCGCCCAGATCAGGATATTGCGCGAAAAAACCTCGGCATGACGGGCACGATCATCATCCTTCCCGGCGGGGAAAGGTTCCAGCTCGAATGGCGCCGGAGTGACCCGGAGCGCTGGGAACGCCGCCTGAAGGCAAAATATAACGAGAGCCGGAGCGCGGAGCGTTCTGACAAGGCGCGATGCCTGTGCCAGCATCGCGGGGCCGCACTGCCTCTACAGATCCGTTACCGGGCGGACAGTCACAGTTTTCACCTCGCCGTCTGGCCAAATGAAGGGCCGCTGCACGAAAAGACATGCCCCTTCTACAAACCTGATCCGGAAAAAAGTGGGCGCGCCAGCTATGTAGATGGCGTAATTCGCGAGGGTGAGGATGGGGATGTCGCCGTGACCCTGTCGATCGGCCTGCGCCGCAAGGGACCACCCCGGCCAGTCGATGACACGCCGCTGCCTGCTTCAGATCGGCCCGGACAGGCGCGACAGCGCCGAATGACGCCTCTCGGGCTGCTCCATCTCCTGTGGGAACGGGCGGGGCTGACCGAATGGCGGCCACAATTTGCCAGACACCGCACACCGACGGTTGCCCTGGGTCGGATCGCCTCTGCCGGAACCCGGATCCGGGCGCAGGGCAGACTGATCTCCGATCTTCTCTGCCCTGTTGCCCCAGGGCATGAAAAGTTCGGACGGCGTCTCCATGCCATTGTCCGGACGGAAGGACAGGAAAACCATCTGTTCCTGATCGGGTTCATGGAGGCTCTGGAACCAGATCCAAGGGGCAATTTCACCATGGCCCTGAGCGGCCAGCGCAACGGTTACCGCTGCTTTCTGACAGTGCCTGCGGCCGAGAGGAACCGTCTTGCCCGGTCGCACCAACTGGCGGCAGCCACGCTCGCCCTGCCCGAAGCGGCGCGGCAGGCACATGTTGTAGCGCTGCTCTATGTGGCGGCACGAAACATCGGAACGCCCGATAGCCGGTGGAGGGGCTGGATCCAGGCGGAAGTCAGGACCGGTGCCCTGATGACCGTCTCTCGCAGCATGCTTCCTTTCGAAAGCAGCCATGAACTGGCGGTGGCCGATGCCCTCGTGACAGCGGGACGCGCATTCGAAAAACCACTACGTTTCGACGCGGAACGGGATCTCGTTTTCCCCGACTTCATCCTGCAGGACACTGCGCGAAGTGCCGGATATCCAATGGAAGTTTTCGGCCGTACGGACGAGGCCTACACTGCCAGACGAGCCGAGAAGGAAAACTACTACAACATGACTTTCGGCAGAGGCGGATGGTGGTCATGGGATGCAACAACGGAAAGCCGGATTCCAGCCTTTCCGCCCACCAGAAAAGGAGCGACGCTGAGCTGATCACGCCAGATAATGCCTTTCATCCGGCTTGGTCGGGCTCCAGATTTTGTCAACGCAACCGAACCCTGCCGGACCATATCATCGGACACCAGAAGCAAACAGGCTGATCATGCGGCGCTTCAGCGAATGGGAATTATTGATCACAAAGGCGACGTGACGAAAGCCTACGCGTGGCCACGGCTGTCCATATATATTTTTTTACACAAGACACCGTTTATATGCGATTTTAAGCATCAATAAACGGTTTTGGACAATTCAGCAGGAATTTAATTCCAATGGCAGACCCGATCGGCGGCATGTGGCTCGCACTGAAATATGATGCAGAGCCATTCGGCGGACTGGCTGTCAAAAGCCAGCTTGGAAGTCGCCGGTCGAGCAGTCATCATAATTTATACAGCATCGAGACATATCCTGAAAACATGCGTCCGGCCGACACGGCAGCCGCGCATCTGCAGTTTCATCTGCGACACGAACCCACCAGCCTGGAGTTGCTGGCGCGCATCTTTGCGAAGATCGGACCAGGTTTTGTCCAGGAGTGGATAAACAATGCACCGACCGGACAATATGCCAGACGGGCATCGTTTCTCTATGAATTCGTCACCGGACAAACGCTCCTGCCGCCAGTCGACCTCGGCGGCAACTACGTTTCCGCCCTGGATGCATCTTTTCAGGTAACAGCTTCTCCGGACAAGATGAGCAACGTCAGCAGATGGCGCGTCCGTGACAACATGCCTGGGAACCGCTTTTTTTGTCCCTTTATCCCGCTTTCCAGTCAACTCAAGACGGCTGCGGAGATGGACGTATCTGCCGGTTACGGTGAACTGGTGCAGGAATTCGGCGAGAGCATGCTTGCCCGGGCCGCAGTGTGGCTGACAAATCGTGAAAGCAAGGCAAGTTTCACCATTGAAGGCGAGGAGCACCAACTTGACCGGATCCAGCGCTTCAGCCACGTACTCGCCACGAGGACAGGGCATGGGGCAGTCCCCCTGACAGATACTGACCTTGCCGACTTGCAACGCAACATCCTCGGTGACGTCACAATAACCGAGCATTTTGGCTTGCGGCTGTCACCGGTATTCGTTGGAGAATACACGATGAGGTACGAGAATGTTGTTCATTACCTCGCGCCTCCCGCACAAGACGTAGCGGATATGCTTGGAGGATTAAAAATTTTCCTCGACAGGACGGAAGGACAGTCTCCTGTCATGCGTAGCGCCGTGGCAGCCTTCGGGTTCGTCTACATCCATCCTCTTTCTGACGGGAACGGCCGTGTACACCGGTTCCTGATAAACGACGTTCTCAGGCGGGACGGCGCCATCCCCGACCAGATCATCCTTCCCATCTCAGCTACCATCATTGGAGACCCGACGAGCAGGCGAAACTACGACCAGATTCTGGACAGGGTTTCAAAACCCCTGATGCGACAGATCACGGATCATGTCTCTTTCGATCGTGACATGAAGACCTATCCTGATGGGATAAAATCCAATCTTGACTTCTCGAACCCTGATCTGGCGAGACCGGCCTGGCGCTATATCAATTTCGCCCCCCACGTTATCTATCTCAGCGCAGCACTAGAGATGACCATCAAGCACCACATGAAAGAGGAAGCCATATATCTCCGGTCGCACCATAATGCCCGGCAGGCACTCAAGGAGCTTGTTGAAATGCCGGATATGGATGCCGACCGCATCATC
>NZ_NOXG01000040.1:0-12519 GCF_003207955.1 Novacetimonas pomaceti | reverse complement strand
CTCTGGCAGTTCCTGCGCAATACATGGCTCTCAAACAGGATCTTCAGAACCTATGACGATATCGTTGATATCGCCTGCCATGCCTGGAACCAGCTCGTCGATCAACCATGGCGCATCATGTCAATCGGACTGCGCAATTGGGCTCATAGGTTATAGCAATCAACGGTTGGTATGACTACGCAAGATAAGAAAAAGTCCTGTAATCATAATACACTATGGGAAATAGTGCATTAGGTTAGAGTTGCGATATCGGTTTGTGGAAAATCATTCCCCTTGAAGAGAAGGGGAAGATTGTGTGCCTTGGCAAGGGCGTAGCTGGCGCAGTCACCGAAATTCAGTCCAGCGGGATGCCGCCCCTTGCCGAAGCAGATAAAGGCCTCGCGTGCCAGGGCGGCCTGCTCTGCGGAAAACGGGACAATCTCCACTCCTGCAGCTTCGATCAGTTGATCAAGGCCGGTCCACGCGTCTGGAGACGCGCTACGCCCAGCCAGCACCATGCTGGTTTCCAGAAGACTGACGCTGGAGAGCAGGCAGCGATCGGTGTCGACGATCCGGGCGAGGAAATCGTCAGCATCCGGTTCACCACGCAGGATGGCGACCAGAACCGACGTATCAAGGACGATCACGTCGGCAGGCCATTGTTGTCGTAGAGATCCTCATCAGTAAGCGGGGTAGTCCCCTGCAGCCGCGTGGCGCTGGCCCGGCTGATCGCCTGCAGACGGGTCAGGAGCACGGCTTTTTCTGGTCCGATCTGTCGGCGGCGGACCCCATTCGGGATGAATTCCACACCGGCCTGTTCGAGGGCCTGGCGGATGGTATCAGTGGCGAGTGACGCTACGCGGATTGCCGTGCGAGGTGATTCCAGGCGGCGGATGGTGACGACCGAAACGTGAGCACGTCTGGCCAGCTCCTCCTGGGGAAGATGGAGCAGGGCTCGGGCCGCGCGGATCTGGTCAGATGTCACATTCATGATTATTATATATCATAATGATATCTTTCAATCAATGCTGCTGTTGCAGGAGCATTGGTCTGTATAGCGATCCCTGTTGAGACCGGGTGCTGACAGCGATGCCCTTTTGTGGCAGTGGGTCGGGTGGCCGCAGAGGACGTGAACGCAAAAGCCCTTCACGCCCCGAACCTGTCCGGTAATATGGATTATCGGACAGATTGTTAATGCCCGTTTTCCCGACGTCAGAGCGCAGTACTCCGACGCCTCAAAGCGGATGTAGCTACAAGGTGTATGAGGATTGGTTTCGGTCAAATCCAGAGCGGTTCACGGCGCCTTGTCCTTTTACTCGCCCTGTCAGGCTTCAGTCAGTCTGAAAGGCCGATCTCACGCCCTCAACAAAGCTTTCCCATTCTTCATCTGTGACTTGTCGGATGACTTCAGGTCCTGAGAATTCTTTCCGTAGGCCTTTGCCGACGATAAAGTTGTTGGACTGCAAGCTCCGAATGATGCGGTCGGCATCCTTGTCCGGCATGTCCAGCACGGCCTTGATTAGCCCGCGTGCCCTATGGTGACGTCGGAGATAGTCAGCCTCCTCCTGCATGTGCTCGTTCATTGTGAGTTTGATAACGTGCCCAAGATAGTCGACATGCGGCGCAAGATCCGGATAGCGCCAAGCTGGCCGAGTAGCTTCATCGCCAGTAAACACGAGGTTGGACTGAATGCCGTCCGGATAGGTTTTATTTTCCGACGCGAAAGACACATGCGGGCGTGCGACCCTCATCAGGGGGATTGAGACGCGCTCAAGGATCGCATCGTAGTGACGCCTGCTCGTCTTGTCGTCCATAATGGCAACGGACACCGGAATGATGACACCATCCGGGATAGCGTTATCCCGGCAGAGAATGTCATTGATGAGGTAGCGGTGTGTCCGACCGTTCCCGTCTGCCAAGGGGTGAATGTAGACGAAGCCGAAGGAGGCGACTGCAGCACGTAGGATGGGTGACTGCCCTTGGGTTTTTTCGAGGAAGACCGCTAGTCCATCAAGCATGTTCTTCAGGTCTTCCGGTGGTGGCGCCACATAATGCACGACCTCCCCACGTATCGTGTTCTCGCCTACAAAAACTGGTGATTTTCTGGGACCGAAACTGCTGATGAACGTCTTCGAGCCGATAATATCCTTCTGTAGTTCAATGAGCGCCGGACCGAGAAGCGGGATTGCACCCTTGCCGGTTCTGGTTGCCAGCACATGGCTGAAGAGGGAAATCTTGTCGGTCTGGTCAGCCTCGCCCTCGATAGCAAAGCTTGCCTTGCTCTCACGATTGGTGAGCCAGACTGCCGCCCGCGCGAGCATGTCATCGCCGAAATCCTCCTGCAGGCGGGTATATCTGGCGGCGATGTCGAAACCTGCGGCAAGTTCCAGCGGCCGGCTTTTTCTGATGGAGGGACAAAAATACCTTGTCCCTGGCATGTTATCCCGCACATGCCACTTTTTAATATTGATGGCTTGGTTCTGGTTTGCGGTAACAACCAGCTTGTCATTCAACGCGGAGACATAGTTGCCACCGACCGCCGTTTCGGTTTCTAGTTCTAGTCCCGTCAGAAACTCATAAAGGAAGGCGGCGCGGCGCGCGTATTGCCCCGTCGGTTCCCGCTCTATCCAGACTCGCACGAAGTCAGGACCTGACGCCTCGAATACCCGCGCCAGCAGTTCGAGGTTGGTTGGCTCATAACGCAGGTGGAACTGAAGATGTCCGGCCGGGGTCTCAACGGGTCGCATGCTTTCCGGATAAACTTCGTAGCTCTTAAAGCCATGATGGCGGCTCTCCCGGCGCGAACCGACCGTGCTAGTCACGGGAAAGCCGCAGCAGGGATCGATACCAAAGTTATCGCCGAGCCATCGCCCGCCAAGCAGCGTGGACCTTTCTACGTCCGTCATTAGAAACACGCCTCATTCGAAAAAACCGATTACGATTGCGCATATTCGATTAGAAATCAGCAATATTGCAAGAAAAGACTTACGCCGTAGGCGAACGGTTCTCCAGAAAAGCCGGGCTAAGGCAGGCTGACAAGATCCGACGCTAAACGGCGCCGAGATTGGCGAAAACAGCTGCTTTTCAACACAATTCGTCGGAAAGCGGACTGGCAGTTCCCCTAAAGTTGTCGGCTCTATTGGATTGAGAGTGATAACGTCTCAAGGGGTGGCAGACCCATGACCTGTTACACTATGGGTAATAGTGTAACAGGCCGGGCCTGAAACCGGCAGCCTGTCCCGCGATGGCGGCGGTTTTCCTGTCCTGGGCGGGGGATATGTGTTACACTTTTCAGGACATCATGCCCAGACCTGCCCCGAAGGCCCCTGTCCGGCCGCCTTGCCAGCTGTCGCTGTTTCCCGAAACGGCGGCGCTGGTGCGCGTGGACCCGGCCGCCAACTGCTGGCGCTTCTACCATCTGTCGCTGCAGCCCGACCTGTTTGGCGGCACCGCCCTGGTGCGGCAGTGGGGGCGGATCGGGACGGCTGGCCGACAGGTCTGCGAACTGCATCATGATGCCGGGCAGGCGCTCGACGCCCTCGCCCGCCAGCTTCGGGCCAAGCGCCGGCGGGGCTATCGCGACAGGGCAGCCGGATGAGCGGCACCCGAAAACCGGGACAGCGGGTGATTCCGGCAGGCACCCCCGGCGGGATGCAGCTGTTCGACCGCGACGGGAGCCGCAAATACCTCACGGTCGCCGAGCGGGCGCGGTTCCTGCGCGCGGCCGAGCAGGCGCCGCGTGAGGCCCGCACGCTGTGCATGACCCTGGCCTGGTCGGGCTGCCGCCTCTCCGAGGCCCTCGCCCTGACGGCGGACCGGGTGGACCTCGCCGGCGGCGTGCTGGTGTTCGCCACGCTCAAGAAGCGCCAGGACGGGATCTATCGCGCCGTGCCGGTGCCCCCCTCCCTGCTTGAGGCCCTGGATCTGGTGCATGGCATCCGCGAGGCCCAGCGCCGGCGGGACCGTGGAGCAGCCGCCCGGCTGTGGCCCTGGTCCCGCATGACCGGCTGGCGGGCGGTACACGCGGTCATGGACGCCGCCGGCCTGTCCGGCCCGGCCGCGTCCCCCAAGGGCCTGCGCCATGCCTTCGGCGTCGCCGCCGTCTCCAGCGGCATCCCCCTCAACATGGTGCAGAAATGGCTCGGTCACGCCCAGCTCTCCACCACCGCCATCTACGCCGATGCCGTCGGCGCCGAGGAGCAGGATATCGCACGGAAAATGTGGGGGTAATGCATTTTGCGAAAGGGAAATCACAACAAGCGTATAAGCACCGACATGTCGACTGATATGGTCCGCTGGACGGTTTCGGTCTCCCGCGAAACCGATATCGCCGTACGTGGTTTCCTGGCGCAGCATGGCATGAAGAAAGGCGACCTGTCGCGCTTCATCGAGGAGGCAGTGCGCTGGCGTGTGTTCGACAGGACGATGGCGGAAGCCCGGAGTGGGTTCGCAGATATGGAGCCGGACGCGCTGGAGGACCTGATCGGTGAGGCCGTGACCGCCACGCTGGCAACAGACAAGTCCAGCTAAAGCGTGCGTCTGGCCACCAAGACCAATCTTCTCATCAGTGCCCTGCTTTTTGAAAAATCCCTGCCAGCGTATCTGCTCGGGCTATGGCAGGCAGGACAATGCGAGTTACTGACTTCGACCGAGCAGCTAGACGAACTGCGGCACGTGACCCGGTATCTCAAGATCCTCGCTCATCTGCCGCCTGCCCTCTGATCAATGAAGGTCGGGACTTGACAGCTCTCATTGCGGATCAGCCAGAACATTATTAGGCTATTGTATATAGAGCAAATATGATGTCAGCATGCTCTCATGCTCTCATGCTCTCATGCTCTCATGCTCTCATGCTCTCATGCTCTCATGCTCTCATGTTAACACGATGACATTGAAATGAGTGCCAACACATCGGCTGGAGATATATGAAATGTTCGGTTCGATTAAATTATTCGTTTTTTGTGAGTTAGATATTGAGTTATCAAAATATCATGATAATGAGTTAATATGTTAACACGGAAACATGATGGCATGAAAACAATCGCGATCATTAGTCAGAAGGGGGGGGCTGGGAAGACGACGCTTGCCCTGCACCTGGCGACCAGTGCCAGTGCCGCTGGATACGTTTCTCTTATCCTCGATACAGACCCTCAAGCGACTGCAAGTTCATGGAAAGCGTGGCGAGGGGATGCCGACCCGGATGTGGTGGATTGTGCAGCCCACGCCTTGTTATCAAGAAAGCTGGAGCAAGCCTCTGAACTAGGCGCAGAGCTATCAATAATAGATACCCCGCCTCATGCCGATATTATGGCGCGTGAGGCGTGCCGTGTCGCTGACTTCTTATTGATTCCATGTAGACCACGCGCTTTCGATATGGATGCTGTCAGAACAACGGCAGAACTTGTGCGAGCCAGTGGCAAGCCTGCCTTTGTGATTTTTACTGCAGGGCCTCCTCGTGCGCCTCAAGTTTATAGAGAGGCGGCTGCGGTCGTGGCGCAGTTCGGCATCCCTGTTGCTCCTGTTGTCTTGTCAGAGCGTGCGATTTTTCATCATAGCGTTGGTTCCGGTCAGACTGCGCAGGAAGCGGAGCCGGAAAGCAAGGCTGCTGCTGATGTGGCACGGTTGTGGAATTGGGTGTGTGATCAAGTTAACATGCCATCACACAAACAAGATGATACAAAAACACGTTAGCAAATTTCTAAGTTAAGGACGTACAGCATGAGTCGGTTTGCTGGTCTCAAAAAGACGGTCGCGCCATCGGTTGTGGAACCGGAAGCGCAAGCAGTGGTAGAGAAAGCCCGCCCGCGCAATCCGAGAGAAGGTAAGCGGGCTGTGGTGGGATATTTTTCCCCAGCGGTTAGCAAGGGACTACATCAACTCGCCCTTGATACTGATACAACTATTCAGGGTTTGATTGGGGAAGCCATTGATGACCTGATGCGTAAGCACGGGCGCCATCCTTTTGGAGAGCGCTGACCCCTATTTCACGTAGAAGTATGCTTGTATATTTGCACAATCAGGGTTGACCGCGCTTAGCAAACCACGTCTCGCAGAACTTGATGAAATGCCGCTCGGGATTCTTCGGGGCGATCTCGTTATCACCCAGCCACATACGCCATTCTCTTTCGAGATGGTGTACATCCCAACCTGGTGCGACGTTCCGAGCATCCCCGTAAATATCAGGATCGAGCGCGCCCATCCAAGCCTCTGCTGCGGGCTCGGCAGCTTTCATCGTGCCGCGATTGATAAATGTTACCATGTCTTTCTGGAGATCGAATTCGACACGGTAATCTGGCAGATGATCGCTCGCTGCGAGATTTTTTATCATCTGTCGGAATAGCTTTTCTGGGCTTTGAGAGCCTGATTTTTTCAACAGAATCTCAAGAGAGACTTTCCATGCTGTTTGCTGACCGCAATGCTTGCGGGCTAGTTCATAAACGCGTCGTTCCAACGGTTTGCGTAGCCGGAAATAATCACGGTGTAGTGTCAGAACATCATTGCTCTTGATTGCGTTAAAGACCCAATCCGACAGCTTGATTTCGCAATGCAACAGGCGGCCGTCGAGGCCGAGTTTACGGCGGATGGATGAAGCGTCGATCAGGCCAAAACCGTCCACCTGTTCTTCGTCGCCTGTGACAATGTTGGTGCGGATACGGGTTCCCTCAAGACGGTCGAGGGCTTCGATGAGGGCCTTATAGTCTTTACCTGCCGTACCGCGATTGGTGAAGATAAGTAAGTCACGGCTGCTGATCCGCACCCGTTGCGATACCTTCTCCCCGGCTTTTAGCTTCGCCATGATCTGTGAAATGCAGTAGATCAAAATATCCTTGTCGTAGATTGTAGCAAGACCCTTCACGCTTGGCGTGATTTCCAGCCATTGCCCATTATGCTCATAGCGGCGAATGGAAGTCTCAGGTTTTTTGGACAAGGAATAGAACGGATGCTCCATTTGGGGCATCACATCCTTAAGTACCGCATCTGCCACGTCGCAGATGAACAGGTCATGCTGAGGATGACGCTCCGGTAAAAGAGCCTCATAAACAACTGGCTGATTCGGGGTTTCAGATACCATAACTTACGTTCGGGGTTTCAGATACCCGTGTCAAGTGATTCGGGGTTTTAAATACCGGAAGCAAGATTCGGGGTTTCAGATACCAAGATTCGGGGTTTTAAATACCAAGATTCGGGGTTTTAAATACCAAAACAGCGGAATTATGATAATTTATCTTTTTAAATCATCTGCTTATGGACCCATTGGAATCCCTTAACACAGAATCTAACACATATTTAACACCGTCTTTGGTTTTTCATCCTGTGGATAATTTCTCAAATCCTAAAAATTCCAAATTTAAATTTGATCACCGCCTCTTGGGGGCTCCCCCCCCGCCGGCTCGCGGCCTACGGCCGCCCCGATCGCGCTTCGCGCGATCTCCCACCCGGCATCCCCCTGCTCGCCCTTTCCGGGCTGCGCTAAACGGACACGCCTTCGGCGTGAAAATATCATATGACAATGCGATAAACGCATCCTCCCCGCCTGCGTCGGCACCTTCGGCGCCCTACGGGGCTCCCGCTCCGCGCTCGCCCGACACCTGCAACGCCAGAAAAACCGGGCAAGACCGCAATCTGCTCAAGACACAACGGAGTTCAAACGGTCATTCAGCGACTCACATGTTGCAGCATGCCCACCAGGCGCTACAGGACGACCATACAGGCGTTACCGAACGTGGTGACTAGTTGGGGTAGGCCATAGAGGGAATTACGCTCTGTACGGCCTCCCAGAGTGCTCTACGGGCATTGCAGGGAATTGACGGCCTGGTCACATCCTTTTACCTGCCTTCTTGAACAGGGGGCAGGCCATGTGTATGATGTGTAAATGAAGAGTGCCGATCTGATCCGGGAGCTGGAAAAAGCAGGCTGGAAGCTGGATCGCATGCGCGGTTCACACAACGTCTTCAAACATCCATCGCGACCAGGGATCGTGGTCGTCCCTCATCCCAAAAAGGATCTGGGCACCGGTCTGGTTGCCGCCATCCGCAAACAGGCGGGTCTCTAGGAGGATCATCATGCGCTATCCGGTTGTTATCGAACGGGGCAGCGAGACAACGGCATTTGGCGTTGTCTTTCCTGACCTCCCCGGCTGCTTTTCGGCAGGCGACACGCTCGATGAAGCCATTTCCAATGCGGAAGAGGCCGCTGCGGCATGGATCGACGCCACGCTGGATGCCGGAGAGGCTGTGCCTTCTCCCAGCACGCTCGACGCCATCCAGAACAACCCGGATTATGAGGGCTGGACAGTGGGCTTTGTCACCATTGATCCGGCCGTCCTCGATGACCGGGTGGAACGGGCGAACATCTCCCTTCCCCGCCGCGTTCTGGAGCGGCTGGATGCGCTTGCCAGATCATCCCATGAGAGCCGTTCCGGCATGATCGCGGCCATGACCCTGCAGGCAAGGCTTAAGCCGGTGGTCAGGAGCAAATGAACAACCAGAACAGGGGAGATCGGGCGATGTAGGTACGCCCGGAAATCACTCCGTGCGTCATGGAGGGGAAGCTCCCATGTCTCGCACCTATCATCACAGCCGTAGACACGGCCGGAACCATCGCTGGGCCAACCGGCCGGATCGCTGTGGCTATGGAGGCTCACGTGATGCCTCTGAATCTCCAAACTGGTACAGCCATCTGCACGATATCCGCCCTGGCCGTCATCATGACAGGCATATTGCCCACCTGATCATCAAGGGCGATCTCGATCCTCTCGAGGCGGTCTTTCCGTATACCGGAACCAGACGCCCCCACGAATATTACTGGTAATCTTCAGCGCGGGATTTCGTCTCTTCCCTCAAATACCCTAACCTGACCTGATGATTGAAGAACGCGCAGTCAATGACTGCAATGCTGTCATTGCCTAATGGAGGTTCCCGTGGCCGTCATGACCATCCGCAATCTCGATGACAGTCTCAAGCACAGGCTTCGTCTGCGCGCAGCACAGCATGGGCGTTCCATGGAGGAAGAGGTGCGCGATATCTTGCGCTCGGCTCTTTCCGCTGAAGTGTCGCAGGGGGTGGATGCCGGTCAGGCCATCTACCAGCGTTTTGCCAGGCTGGGCGGGGTAGACCTGCCTGCCGTGTCCCGTGAGGCCATCAGGGATGTGGATTTCGGAGTGTGATCGTTCTCGACACCAACATCC
Organism: Novacetimonas pomaceti; assembly: GCF_003207955.1. Taxonomy (NCBI): domain Bacteria; kingdom Pseudomonadati; phylum Pseudomonadota; class Alphaproteobacteria; order Acetobacterales; family Acetobacteraceae; genus Novacetimonas; species Novacetimonas pomaceti. The sequence goes on along the minus strand of NZ_NOXG01000040.1, from coordinate 3,353 downwards.
TCTCCGAACTGATGCGCTCCGGGCCTGACGGGGCGGTGCTGGCCTGGATGTCCCGTCAGTCCATGATGACCATCTTCATTACGACCATGACCCAGGCCGATATCCTGTATGGGCTGGCGCTGCTGCCGGAAGGACGACGGCGGGATCTGCTTGAATTATAGGTTCATTGAACCTATAATTTAGCATGAGGCCACGGCGGACAGTCGAAGACCTGTCATTCGAAATGGACGATGACCAGAGCAGTGATCCGATCGCAACCCTGGTTATTCAGGCTCCCGGTGTCGTTCTGATGGTCATGGCTGAATTCAGTGTCGATCGATCCCAAGGATTCATGAAGCTGGCCAAGACTCACATCCACGGTGCAACAGCCAATGGGGTCGGGTTCGCCAATCTGAAAACGATCGCACAGGCCGTTCTGGAAGGAATGGATCTCGATGAAATCATCATTGAAGGCGGAATTCGCACGACTGGGGCCTGTCCGGGCCATATCCCGCGTCCGTTCCGGTTCACGCGCCAGATTCGCCCTGACCCTGACGCGTGAGGGATGGCCTGATCTCAATTCCATTGCCGTCACGATGGCGCTGTCCAGGCGTGGCCTGACGATGCTGGCCGCCAAGAAGACGGTGGAAGACCTCATCAGGCAATCCTCGGAACAGGCGGAAGGGCATGCAATCGTTCTGCTGCCCATGACTGACACGATCGAGGCGGTTATCTCCGACCTTGCAAAGGCCGGGATCAGGGCGATCCATGTCGATCACAAGGCCGATGTGGATGTGGCCCTGATTCGTCGGCGTCTGAAGCTCAGTCGCCGACAGTTCGCGCTCTGGTATGGTCTGGAAGAGGAAACCATCAAAGGATGGGAAAGCGGGGAACGTACGCCAGATACCGCTGCAAAAAGTTATTTGCGGGCCATTTCCAATCGGCCGGAAGCCGTGCGTGAAGCCTACGCCCATACGGAGTAAATTTCGACAGGTCCGGCTTGTTCTGGATCCTCAGGTCCCATTTCTCCCGATACCGCCGGGGCGTCGGTCATAGGAAGCGGCGGGGAAGAGACATGATGAATAAAGTGGACTATCAGGCTGTTCGTGAAGCAGGTGCGCTCCATAGAGCGACTGTTCCCCATGTGGTGTCTGCAAGGTTTATCCGTGTACGCCGCGCCATTCACGTCACGCTCTCGAATGGCGTTGAGATGAGTGTGCCAGTGGACTTGTTGCAGGGTTTGCAGGGCGCTTCCCTGAATGATCTGGCCAAGATCGAGATGACCCCGCTTGGTAACGGCCTTCACTGGCCCCGCCTTGATGCCGATGTTCTGGTCGAAGGCCTGATCCACGATATCTACGGTTCCCGAAGCTGGATGGCAGCACAAATGGGATGTGCAGGGGGATCGTCCGCCAGTAATGCCAAGGCGGCGGCCGGAATGGTGCCAAGGGCGGTCGGCCGAAAAAGGTAGCGATAAGACACGGTAACGACCCATGAGCGCGAAGCATATGAAAACGGGCTCTGCTCAAGGCATTATGGGGTGTGGACGCCAGCATGCTCTCCCGGTTGAGTATGACTGAGCGGGACGTGCGCATTGGCGGCTTGGCGTGCAGATCGTGCGGTGCCCTCAAACAATGAGTTCCTGCTCAACCAGAAACATTAAACCTGAGCGCTCATTGTGTTACATGTAACGGAGAGGATGCACCATGACCCCTGTTGCCATTCGCGTAAAGAAGCGTCGAGACACGCTCCGCAAGGCTGGACTGCGCCCTGTCCAAATCTGGGTTCCCGATACACGGGCAAAGGGGTTTGACGAGGAATGCCGCCGGCAGGCCATGCTGGTAGCCCTGGCTGACACGCATAAGCCAGATATTGCCTCTTTCCTCGATGCCGCTGCCGCCGATCTGGATGGCTGGGAGGCATGAAGCGAGGCGACTTTGTAACCGTTGCCCTGCAGGACGATCTCGGCAAACCCCGTCCTGCATTGGTGGTGCAGGCTGATCGGTTCGACATGACAGCCGCCGTGACCCTCCTGCCCCTATCCAGCGCCCTTGTGGACGCTCCCCTGCTTCGCCTGACAATCCGGCCCGATGAGTACAATGGGCTACGTAAGCCATCACAGGTCATGATCGACAAGCCGACCACCATCAACCGCGAGAAGGTTGGCCCGGCTTTCGGGATCGCCAGCGATACCCTCATGCTGTCTGTCAGTCGGGCGCTCGCCCTTTTCCTCGGACTGGCGTAGGCCCATCCTTCCCCAGGGGCATTTGCAGGTTATGTTGTGGCGTCAATTGCTGCCTGAACCTTTGCCAGATCGGCTTTCAGGATCACAAGCACCTGATCGGCCGGGACAGCGGGTTTCGTGCTGGCCCGGGCCTGGCGAATTGCAACCCTTTTGGCAGCCAGTTCATTGGAAAGATCAGTCATGATCATGTCTCCATTGCCAGATATTGCTGCGATAGCAACCACTGTCGCCGCCATCCACAAGCAGGCGGGCATGATGATACGATTGTCGTTGATGAGATCGACAAAAGCTGTTTTCTTGCTCATTCAGCTTAACCTGACTAAGTTGATTTGGCTAAGCCAAAGGGGTGCCCCATGCGAACCGTTAATATCCATGAAGCCAAGACGCACCTGTCCCGGCTGATCGACGCTGCAATGAAAGGCGAGAGCTTTATCATCGCCAGGGCCGGTAAACCGGTTGTACGGGTGAGCCCTATCTCCGCTCCGGAACAACAGCACAAGCAACGCCTGGGCTTCCTTGCAGGCAGGATACAGGTGCCGGACGATTTCGATCACATGGGACAGGACGAGATCGGTTCGCTGTTCGATGGGCAGGCATGAGGCTTCTGCTCGATACCCATCTGCTCCTCTGGGCGGCTGGAGAACCTGAGAAACTCTCCGCTGACGCCAGGGCTCTCATGGAAAATCCGGAGAACATGCTGGTGTTCAGTGCCGCCAGTCTGTGGGAAGTCACCATCAAGGCCGGGCTCGGCCGGGCAGACTTCCAGGTGGATCCGCACCTGTTGCGGCGCGGTCTCATCGAGAACGATTACGAGGAACTGCCTGTTACCAGCCAGCATGCCGTGGCGGTCGGACAACTTCCCGATGTCCATCGCGATCCCTTCGACCGTATCCTGGTCGCCCAGGCCACGGTGGAGGGCCTGCTCCTCCTGACCCATGATCCATTCGTGCAGGCTTATCCAGGTCCCATCAGGGCCGTCTGAGCGTTGAAACCGGATGATCGTGCATGCAGGCATCTTTGTTGGCTTATCCGGATTTCTTCTGTGGTTGCCGTCCGTTATGCAAGAGTTTTCTGACCCATATTGACGTGTGATCGTGTGCGGTCTTCTGTAAGGCCTGTTGATGTGGCC
>NZ_NOXG01000003.1:0-360595 GCF_003207955.1 Novacetimonas pomaceti | reverse complement strand
GCATCGGGTTTTCTTATAGCTTACGAAAATTTCTTTTGTGCAAAACAGACTTTTTCATAATCTAACCCGATGTACAACCCTTCTGTGAGATTTCCGCGTCATGATCGACTGTTGATTCCGCATCAAGGAGTAGGTTCAGGCCAGATCTCTCATAGATTGCAAAATTTCTACCCACGTCAGGGATCGTGGCACAATTGTCCGAATGTTGTTGTAAAATGATATTATCAATTCGAATATGCGATCCTGCGGCAGGGGTCACGCGGAATTCGACATTCGTGTTCGCTATTATATTTGTAAACGAAATTTCTGCAATTTTCCCCTTACCAGAACGAAGGTTGCATATTCCCATGACGGTCAGGCCACCTTCTGCGCAAACATCACAAAATGATTGAGCCTCTTTGCCTTCGAACTCGCCGTTGAATATTACTGTCCAAGAGCCTGCGGGAACTTTGATATAAGGTCCCCAAATTAATGTGCGAGACTCTTTTACGCTAATTCCGCTGTGTACCTGAGACATTTCAACATACGATTGGAACCCGTCTGTAAGATCGAAAATAATTCTTGTGTCAATCTTCATAATATCTTCTCACCGTGATTTTGTGATGAAAAATATATAAAATTTTTAAAAAATGTAAATATATATAACATATGTTAACGCAATGTATTATTATGTTTCTTATATTGTGCGCTAATAGCTAAAATTATTTGGGCTGGCATAGGTAAGCCAATAAAACCTGATATATCGCATGAAAGCACGTCGTTGCAGCCGGCTGCCTGTCAGCATTCAAAAACGCCTTCTGGAGCACTTCGTGGCGGCCACGCCCGCCCGGAATGCCGCTGAACTCGTAGGCGTCGATCGCAAGACAGCGACCCTGTATTACCGGAAATTACGAGAGATCATCGCGGAACAGATTGCCCATAAGATGCCGGTCTCAGGTGGAATCGAAGTCGATGAGAGCTATTGCGGTGGGCATCGCAAAGGAAAACAAGGTCGGGGCGCTGCCGGAAAAGTGGCTGTCTTCGGCCTGCTGAAACGCCATGGCCGTGTCCATGCCGTCATGATCCCAAACGCCGGGCATCAGACGTTGATGTCGATCATTCGAAAGAAAGTACAGCCGGATTCAATTGTTTACAGCGATTCCTGGCACGCTTACGACAAACTGGATGTCTCGGAATTCCATCACGAACGCATCGCCCACAGCAGGCACCCTGCTCTGGGCGGAAACGATATCAACGGCATCGAGAATTTCTGGAGCCAGGCGAAGCGGCATCTGCGGCGATACAATGGAATACCACGCAAGGACTTCCATCTCTTCCTGACCGGGTGCGAGTGGCGCTTCAACATCCGCTCGCCTGCAGAATTCCTGAAAATCCTCACCCAATGGGCTAAACTGCCCATGTGAACTCTTCCAAACAATGCTTACCTATGCCTGCCCTTATCTTTTTCCCTACCCCACCCGGGGCAGGCAGATTACGAACCGCGCGCCGATGACGTGGCCATCGGCATCAATGCGGTTTTCCGCGCTGATCGTCCCACGCAATGCCTCGACAATCTGGCGGCTGATGGACAGGCCCAGCCCGGAATGCTGCCCGAAATTCTCGCTGGTGGGCCGTTCGGAGTAAAAACGGTCAAAGATGTTGTCCAGTTTTGCCTGCGGAATGCCCGGCCCTTCATCCGCGACAGCGATTTCGACCATGTTGCCCGCAGGCACGGCGCTCAGCAGGATCTGCCCGTCAGGGGGAGAGAAGGAAATCGCGTTGCCGATCAGGTTGCGCAGTACCTGCACCAGGCGGTCTTCCACCGCCATGACCGTCAGGGGACGTTCCGCGCTGTTGCCACTGCTGGCAACGCTCATGACGGGCTGACCGGGCTGACGCGTGGTCTGGTGAATTTCCGCGAGTACCGACAGCAATGGGACCACCGCCACGGGTTCGGCCCGCGCGCGCGAGATTTCCGCATCCACGCGGCTGGCGTCGGAAATGTCGGTAATCAGGCGATCCAGCCTGCGTACGTCATCATGAATGATCATCATCAACCGCTGCTGCCGTTCGGGATCCTTGATCCGCAACAGGGTTTCGATGGCGGAGCGGATGGATGACAGGGGATTCTTGATCTCATGGCTGACATCGGCGGCGAAACGTTCGATGGCGTCCATGCGCGCCCACAACGCGCTGGCGCTGTCCTGCAGCGCGCGGGCAACTTCCCCGATCTCGTCACGACGCGCCAGCAGGCGCTCGGGCACCACGTCCGTCCGTCCGGACGATTCGCGCATGACATGCGCCGACGCCGCCAGCCGCAGCAGCGGCCGCGCGATCGTCAGCGACAGGTACCATGACAGCAGGATCGTCAGCGCCAGGGCCATCAAAAACAGCGACAGGATGGATGAGCGCACGGCAAACAGGGAACGGTCCACGTCCCGCGCCTCGCGCGTCAGCTGGATGATGCCCACCGTGGTCTGCCCGTCATGCATCACGGGCTCGGCTACAGTCACCATCAGGCGCTGGTGCGCGGTGCGACGGATATAGGGCGGCATTTCCATGATGCGCGTCCCGTTCGGCCCTGCCACCGGCTGCACCGACGGGTCGGTATCCGGCGTATCGAGCGTCATGATCCGTTCGCCCGACAGGGTCGGCAGCTGCGACAGAAGCCAGTTGTACAGCCGCTCCCCGATATTGCGGGTTTCGGGATACAGTGGGGAACGATCCTCCTCGTCCCCGATCATCCCGTCATGCGCGCCGTGGTCGTGACGCAGCGGGCGCGGGCCCGTGCGTTCCGCGCGGCTGTCTGCCACGGGCTGGCCGTCCGGGGCGAACAGCCGGGCCCGTGCGTTGGGACTGGGCTCGGTCAGGCGCAGCAGCAGCGGGCGCGCCAGCGCGGGGTCCAGCAAAACCCCATGGCGGGTGGTGGTCACGGCACTCTGCCCCAGCGCGCCGGCATAGATCCGCGCCTGTTCACGCAGCGCGGAAACCTCCGCCTCCAGCAGGCTATTCTGGAACTGCGTCAGGTACAGCAGCGTCAGCGCCAGCAGTCCCAGCGGCAGCATGTTGACCAGCAGGATCCGCCGCATCAGGGGCGAGACAAGCCGCGTGCGGTATTCCATGTAGGCCGCCGCGGCGGCATTGTTTGCTGACAGCCTGTTGCCCGCGCCCTTCCTGCGGATCCTGCGCAACCACGCGCGCAGGGACGACAGCCTCAGGGCGATGTCAGAGGCGATATCAGACATGGAGAAGGGGCGCCTCAGGGGATGTTCCTACTCTTCCTTGTAGCGGTACCCGATGCCGTACAGCGTCTCGATCTGGTTGAAATCCTCGTCCACCTGGCGGAATTTCTTGCGCACGCGCTTGATGTGGCTGTCGATGGTGCGGTCATCGACATAGATGTTCTCGCCATAGGCGGCATCAATCAGCTGGTCGCGCGACTTCACCAGCCCGGGGCGCGTCGCCAGCGCCTTGACCAGCAGGAATTCCGTCACCGTCAGCTGGATGTCGCGGCCATGCCACAGGCACTGGTGGCGCGTCTCGTCCAGCGACAGGTTGCCGCGCACCATGTTGCTGGTCGGACTTGCGCCCACGGCCTCGTTGCGGGTCAGCTCATTGCGCCGCAGCAGCGCGCGGATGCGCTCCAGCAGCAGGCGCTGCGAAAAGGGCTTGGTGATGTAATCATCCGCGCCCAGCCGCAGGCCCATCAGCTGGTCCACTTCCTCGTCCTTGGACGACAGGAAAATGACCGGCAGCTGCGAGCGCGCGCGCAGGCGCTGGAGGAGTTCCATCCCGTCCATGCGCGGCATCTTGATATCCAGCACCGCAAGGTCTGCCGGGCGGCTCATCAGTCCGTGCAGCGCGCTTTCCCCGTCGGTATAGGTCTGGACGGTGAACCCTTCCGCTTCCAGCGTCATCTGCACGGACGTCAGGATGTTGCGATCGTCATCAACCAGTACGATCGTCTGTTTCGTCGGCTCCATCAGGATCTCTTCATGTTTTATCTGCGGATGGCGGCCATCGGGCGCGCGCGTCGAGGGGGCTTGCCTTGGGGGGCGGTTGGAGCATAGCGTCATATCGGTCCGCATGTCATGAGGGCATGCGCCATAATGATGAACACGAGGAAGGGACGGGACGGCCGTCCGGCAGCTGACGGGGCAGCACGCAAATTCGGCATGCCTGCGCATACCGTTATGCCTTGTCCATCTGGCGACCGTTACCTACTTGATAGGTCATGACCCACGATACAGACCCCACCCCCCACGCCGACGCCGCACCCGGCGCAGGCACACACCAGCACCAGCCCGAGGGACAGCAGCCTCATGACGCTCCGGCGGCCGAGGCAGGCGAGACGTCCACGACGGCGGCCGAACCGGCCGACCGCATCGCGGAGCTGGAGGCCGAAGTCGCGGCGATGCGCGAAAAGTGGATGCGCGCCGAAGCCGAAATGCAGAACCTGCGCAACCGCACCAAGCGCGAGATTGAGGATGCGCGGCAGTACGCCACGCAGAAATTCGCCCGCGACGTGGTAGAGGCCGCGGAAAACCTCAAGCGTGCGCTCGCCAGCCTGCCCGCCAGGACCGAGGGCGAGGAAGGCATCGTCAAGAGCATGCGCGAAGGCATCGAAAGCACAGAGCGTTCGTTCCTGGGCATTCTGGAACGCAACGGCATCGTCGCCGTCGATCCGCAGGGCAAGCCCTTCGACGCCAACCTGCATCAGGCCATGGCGGAACAGCACAGCGATGAACACGCGGCCGGGACCGTGATGCAGGCGTGGACGCCGGCATGGACCCTGCACGGTCGTCTGCTGAAGCCCGCGATGGTTGTCGTGTCCAAGGGACATGCCTGATATCACGGGCTGAAAATCCCGATTGATCGGCCCGCGCCCCCTTGAAAGGGCTACTGGGCCTGCTTAAATCGGAAAGTAACGCTGACGGGCGGGACCATCAGGGATGTGACGATGCAGTCCTTTTTCCCACCTGTCGGCAAATGAATGATCAAAAGGGCTTTTTCGGGTGCTTCGGGCCCGTCAAGGCCGCTATCAAGGAGAGTATTCATGGGTAAGGTTATCGGTATTGACCTTGGCACGACCAATTCGTGCGTCGCGGTCCGCGAAGGCGATGAAACCCGCGTTATTGAAAACAGCGAAGGCGCACGCACCACCCCGTCGATGGTCGCGTTCACCGACAGCGGTGAAATGCTGGTCGGCCAGGCCGCCAAGCGTCAGGCGGTCACGAACCCCGCCAACACCCTTTATGCCGTCAAGCGCCTGATCGGCCGCCGTTACGACGACCCGACCGTGGCGAAGGACAAGGAACTTGTCCCCTATGCCATCGTCAAGGGCGACAACGGCGACGCATGGGTCGAGGCGCAGGGCAAGAAGTATGCCCCGGCGCAGATTTCCGCCTTCATCCTGGGCAAGATGAAGGAAACGGCCGAATCCTACCTTGGCGAGCCGGTGACGCAAGCCGTCATCACGGTTCCCGCCTACTTCAACGACGCGCAGCGTCAGGCGACGAAGGATGCGGGCCGCATCGCTGGCCTCGAAGTCCTGCGTATCATCAACGAGCCGACGGCGGCCGCGCTGGCCTATGGCCTGCAGAAGAAGAACGGCGGCACGATCGCGGTCTATGACCTTGGTGGTGGTACGTTCGACGTCTCGATCCTCGAAATTTCCGACGGCGTGATCGAGGTGAAGTCCACGAACGGCGATACCTTCCTCGGCGGTGAAGATTTCGACGCGCGGATCATCAGCTACCTCGCGGACGAGTTCAAGCGCGAGCAGGGCATCGACCTGCGTCAGGACAAGCTGGCCCTGCAGCGCCTGAAGGAAGCGGCGGAAAAGGCGAAGATCGAACTGTCCTCCGCCAAGGAGACGGAAATCAACCTGCCGTTCATCACGGCCGACGCGTCCGGTCCGAAGCACCTCGTGCTGAAGCTGACCCGTGCGAAGCTGGAAAGCCTGGTTGACGACCTGATCCAGCGCACGCTGGAACCCTGCCGCGCCGCGCTGAAGGATGCGTCGGTCAACGCTGGTGAAATCGACGAAGTCATCCTGGTCGGCGGCATGACCCGCATGCCCAAGGTGATCGAGGCGGTGAAGCAGTTCTTCGGCAAGGATCCGGCCCGCAACGTGAACCCGGACGAAGTCGTGGCCATCGGCGCCGCAGTCCAGGGCGCGGTGCTGCAGGGTGACGTGAAGGACGTCCTGCTGCTCGACGTGACGCCGCTGTCGCTGGGGATCGAGACGCTGGGTGGCGTGTTCACCCGCCTGATCGACCGCAACACGACGATCCCGACGAAGAAGAGCCAGACCTTCTCCACTGCGGAAGACAACCAGAGCGCCGTGACCATCAAGGTCTATCAGGGCGAACGCGAAATGGCGGCCGACAACAAGCTGCTGGGCACGTTTGACCTGACGGGCATCGCCCCCGCACCGCGTGGCGTGCCGCAGATCGAGGTGACGTTCGACATCGACGCCAACGGCATCGTGTCCGTGTCCGCCAAGGACAAGGCGACCGGCAAGGAACAGCAGATCAAGATCCAGGCGTCTGGTGGTCTGTCCGAAGCCGATATCGAAAACATGGTCAAGGACGCGGAAGCCAACGCCGCCGCCGACAAGGCCAAGAAGGAACAGGTCGAGGCCCGCAACCAGGCCGAAGGCCTGACACATCAGGTCGAGAAGTCCCTGTCCGAAGCTGGCGACAAGGTCCCGGCTGCCGACAAGACCGAAGCCGAGGCCGCGATTGCCGAGGTCCGCAAGGCCCTTGAAGGCACTGACGCCGAAGCCCTGAAGAAGGCGACCGACCGTCTGACGCAGGCCGCGATGAAGGTTGGTGAAGCCGTCTACAAGGCCGGCCAGGCGGAACCGGGCGCTGCCGCCGGGGCCGCGGGCGCCGCGCCGGGTGCCGGCCCGAACGGCGAGAAAGTGGTGGATGCCGACTTCGAGGATGTGGACGACAGCAAGAAGTCATCCTGATCGTCGCAAGGCGTCATACATTACTCCGGTAAATGGGGAAGGGGGCTGACGCTCCCTCCCCTGATCCAGGTGGCGCCCGTGCTTCGTGGAAGACGGGCGCTTTTCCTGTTGTAAAGACTCGATACGGATCCGATCCGGATTCCCACCCCAATCCGACAACGGCCCGGCCGCGCCCATGACAAGGACTGCCTGACCAGGCCCCTCCTTCGGGGCGGCCCCGTTTCACTGAGGACCCATTATGGCCACCAATCTTGATTATTACGCGGTTCTGGAAGTTTCCCGGGATGCCGATGGCACCGAGATCAAGAAGGCGTATCGCCGGCTGGCCATGAAATACCATCCCGACCGCAATCCCGGCGACACCGAGGCCGAGACACGGTTCAAGGAAATCAACGAAGCCTATGACGTCCTGAAAGACGATCAGAAGCGCGCCGCCTATGACCGCTTCGGCCATGCGGCGTTCGAGGGGGGCGGCCCCGGCGCGGGTCCCGGCGGGTTCGATTTCGGCGGTGGCGGCCTGGGCGATATTTTCGAACAGATGTTCGGTGACATGATGGGCGGGCGCCGTGGCGGACGCCGCGCGGGGGCCGACCTTCAGGTTCAGGTCAGCATCACGTTCGCCGAGGCCTTTTCGGGCGTCAAGAAACAGATCACCGTCCCCACGCGCGTCACCTGCGAAAGCTGCGACGGCACGGGTTCGGCCGACAAGGACCAGCCGCCGGAAGTCTGCCCCTCGTGCCATGGGGCGGGCAAGGTCCGCGCGCAGCAGGGCTTCTTCTTTGTCGAACGTCCCTGTCCGACCTGCCATGGCAGCGGTCGGCTGATCCGCAATCCGTGCAAGGTCTGCCACGGCACCGGCACGGTGGAAAAGAACCGCACGCTGGAGGTCGCGATCCCTGCCGGCGTGGAAGACGGCACCCGCATCCGCCTGTCGGGCGAGGGCGAGGCCGGGGGCGCGGGCGTAACACCGGGCGACCTGTATGTCCATATCAGCGTGGAGCCCCATCCGCTGTTCCAGCGCGACGGCGCCAACATCTACTGCCGGGTGCCGGTCCGCATGACGCAGGCGGCGCTGGGCACGGAAATCGAGGTGCCGGTCGTCGATGGGTCGCGCACCAAGGTCAAGATCCCGGCAGGCACCCAGACGGGCGAGAATTTCCGCCTGCGTGGCAAGGGTTTCTCCGTCCTGCGTTCCTCGGCGCGTGGCGACATGTATATCCAGGTCGTGGTGGAAACACCCCGTCACCTCACCCGTCGCCAGCGCGAGCTGCTTGAGGAGTTCGAGGCGGATGGTGGCGGCCATGACAAGGGCAGCCCGGAAAGCACCGGCTTCTTCAGCAAGGTCAAGGACTTTTTCGAAGGCAAGCTGTAGGCCGCACGCCTCTCCCTATGGGGATGTGGTTGAAAAGACGGCCTGATCAGGTATAGGTTTTTACATCGTATGCATGGTGTCCCCCCAACCTGCACCATGGATATGCTACAGGCGGCGCGATCCCCCGGTCGCGCCGCCATCTGTTTTTTTACGGGGCGACGGGGCGGAGATTGTCATGAACGTGGAAACGGTGCGCATCGGTATCGCCGGGATCAACGGGCGTGTGGGACGCCTGCTGCGTGAGGAAGTCGTGGCGGCGGGCGCCACGCTGGCGGGCGGGTCGACGCGCAATGGCATTCTTGAACCCGTGGCCGATGCTGCCTCCCCCATCTGTCCCATTTTCACATCGGTGGCAGACCTTGCCAAAGTCTGTGATGTTGTCATCGATTTTACGAATGCATCGACCGTGTGCGCGCATGCGCGCGACCTTGCGCAAAGTGGCACGGCATGGGTGCTGGGCACGACGGGGCTTGGTGAACGCGAACAGGATGCGGTCGATGTCGCGGCACGGCAGATTCCCGTGGTGCAGGCGGCAAACTTTTCCCCCGGCGTAACGTTGATGACGCGACTGGCGCGCCAGATGGCCGCCGCCCTGCCGGGACGCGAATATGACGCCGAAATACTGGAAATGCATCACAGGCAGAAGGTCGATGCGCCATCGGGCACCGCCCTGGCAATCGGCAACGCGGTGGCGGATGGTCGTGGCATCATGCTGAAGGATCACATGGAGGTCGCCCGCAGCGGCCATACAGGTCCGCGCGCGGATGACGCCATCGGCTTTGCCGTGCTGCGCGGGGGGCAGATCGTGGGGGAACATAGCGTCATCTTCACGTCCGCCCATGAGCAGATTTCCCTGACCCATCGTTCCTTTGACCGCCGCATCTACGCCACCGGCGCGGTGCGTGCGGCGCTATGGACCGGAACGCGCGGCGCGGGTCTCTATTCCATGGATGATGTACTGGGTCTGGCGTGAATTCCACGACCGCGATCGTGTCATTCCGCAAAAAAACTTGACGCTACCGGGAACTTCGGCCAAATCCGTGCACTACTTCGGCGCCCGTCCTTGTGGCGTTACCATCGTCCGTTTTACCAGACATTATGGAATCAACATGCGCAACAAAGGCGACTTTCTGTTTACCTCGGAATCCGTATCGGAAGGACATCCCGACAAGGTTGCCGACCGGATCAGCGATACCGTTCTCGATGCATTCCTGACGGCAGACGGTGAGTCCCGCGTTGCGTGTGAAACGCTGGTCACGACCAACCGCATCGTCCTCGCGGGCGAGGTGCGCGGCCCGGCCTCGGTCACGCCCGAACTGCTGATCGAAGGCGCGCGCGAGGCCGTGCGTGACATCGGCTATGACCAGCCCGGTTTCTCCTGGAAGAACGCGGAGGTCGAATATTACCTCCATGCGCAGTCCGCCGATATCGCGGTCGGCGTTGACAGCGCCGACAACAAGGACGAAGGCGCGGGCGACCAGGGCATCATGTTCGGCTTTGCCACCCGCGAAACCGACAGCCTGATGCCTGCCCCGCTGCATTACGCGCACGGCATCCTTCATCGCATCCGTGACCTGCGCAAGGCGGGTGACCCGCGCGCGGCCGCCCTGCAGCCCGACGCCAAGAGCCAGGTGACCCTGCGCTATGTCGATGGCAAGCCGGTGGGCGCGACCTCCGTCGTGATTTCCACCCAGCATGTCGAAGGCGCAAGCCAGGAAACCATCCGTGAGGAACTGCGCGGCGTGGTAAAGGACGTCCTGCCTGACGGCTGGATGTGCCCCGAAGACGAGTTCTACGTCAATCCGACGGGCGTGTTCGTGATTGGTGGTCCCGATGGGGACTGCGGCCTGACGGGACGCAAGATCATCGTCGACACCTATGGCGGCGCGGCCCCCCACGGCGGTGGCGCGTTCTCGGGCAAGGATCCGACGAAGGTTGACCGTTCGGCCGCCTATGCCTGCCGCTACCTCGCCAAGAACATCGTGGCGGCTGGCCTTGCCGATGCCTGCACGCTGCAGATTTCGTATGCGATCGGCGTGTCGCATCCCCTGTCGGTGTATGTGGACCTTGCCGAGACGGGCAAGGATGTGGACGAGGAAAAGCTGGGCCGCGTCCTGCGCGAGGTGATGGACCTGTCGCCGCGCGGCATCCGCAAGCACCTGCGCCTGAACCGCCCCATCTATACCCAGACCTCGGCCTATGGTCATTTCGGCCGCACGCCCGACGCGGCAAAGGACGACTTCACATGGGAACAGACGGACCTCGTCGACGCCCTGCGCAGCGCCTTCAACCGCTGATTGCCTGAAATATGGCCGGTCCCCACACAACGGGGACCGGCTGTTTCATGACGCCATGGACCCGTACCGTGGCCCATCATATCCGACCAGGGATGATCCGATTTCATGACGGCTAGTGTGGATGTAAAGGCGTCGCCCGATCGCCTGTATGGGCGTCACCGTGGACACCCGCTGCGTCCCCGCCAGCAACGCCTGCTGGACCTGACGCTGCCGCGACTGCGTTTTCCCGCGTCCGCCATGAAAGATCCGGCCAGCGCCTTTGCCCGTCCCCCACGCGAAATCTGGCTGGAGGTGGGTTTTGGCGGCGGCGAACACTCCCTTGCCCAGAACCAAGCCCATCCCGACGTCGGCTATATCGCGTGCGAGGTGTTTGAAAACGGCCTGTGTTCGCTGCTGTCCCGCCTCGTGCCGGACGATCAGGAAGCCGACGCCCCCATCCCCGACATGCTGCGCATCTGGGACGAGGATGCGCGCATCCTGCTGCGTGAACTGCCGGATGCCTCGATCGACCAGGCGTTCCTGATGTTTCCCGACCCATGGCCCAAGGCGCGCCATGCCAAGCGGCGCTTCGTCCATCCCGACACGGTGCGCATGATGGCACGTATCCTCAAACCCGGTGCAATCTGGCGGGTCGCCAGCGACGATCCGACCTATCAGGCATGGGTGGAAGAGGTCATGGGCGCGCAGTCCCTGTTCCGCACCGCGCCCCCCGTTCTGGAACGGCCCGAAGGCTGGCCCCCCACACGGTATGAGGCCAAGGCGCTGAAGGCGGGACGCCAGCCATTTTACTGGACGTTTGTGCGGAACTGATTCTCCGAGATTCGCCCAGAGTTACTATTGGGAAAATAACAGAAATTTTTGGATGTTGCCTTTTTTCAAGAAGGTGCCGTTCTTTGAAGCTTTTTGAAAAAAGCTTCACCAAAAACTTCCATAATTTCACAGCCGTCAGGCTGTGCCGGCCTCATCTGAAAACATGCCGATCCAATAAGAATTCACGACAGCACCGTCCCCGTCAGCCGTTCCGACACCTGCCACAGACGCTGCGCCAGTTGCAGGTCGCACGCGGCGGGGGGCATATGAGCCTCCGTCACGTTGCCACGGCGTTCGCCCCAGCCATCGGGCCCGTAATACCCGCCATCGCGGGCCTGTGGCGCGGTTGCCGCGAACAGGATCGGCAGCGCGCCATGTTCGGCCGACTGTCCAAACAGGGTAAAGGCCACCAGCGTCGCACGCCGCAGCAGGCGTTCGCGCAGTCCCTGCGGGATGGGGGAGCGACTGACGGCGATATCGGTCAGGGCCCATCCCGGATGGGCCGCGATGGAATGGATCGGCCATCCGTGCTGGCGTGCCTGCCGGTCCAGTTCAAGGGCAAGGATCAGATCGGCAAGCTTGCTCTGACGATAGGCGGTAAACGGCGTATAATGATGCCGCGCCTGAAGGTCGTCGAACATGATGCGGCCCGACAGCGCGGCAAGGCTTGCCACCGTCACGACACGCGCGCCATCCCTGCCCGCGCACAGCAAAGGACGCAGGCGGGCGGTCAGGGCGAACGGGCCGAGATAGTTCGTCCCGAACTGCATCTCGAACCTGTCGATCGTTTCCTGCCGACGGGGCGTTCCCATGACGCCGGCATTGTTGACAAGGATATCGACCGATCCCGTGCGGCCGGACAGGTTCTGCACGAAATCGGCGATGGACTGCAGCGAGGCCAGGTCCAGCGTCATGAAATCCGCGACCCCATCGGGACAGTCCGCGCGCAGCCGTTCCAGCGCGGCGGCCCCCTTGGCCGGATTGCGACCCGCAAGGATCACCTGCGCGCCCCGCGACATCAGCCCCCGCGCGGTGGCATAACCCAGACCACCCGTGGCCCCCGTGACAACCGCCACCTTGCCCACCAGGCGTGGCGCCTGCGTGATGTCCCAATGGGCCGTCATGACGACGCACCCCGTTTTTCGGCTTTCTGCATGTCTTTTTCCATGGCGGCTTCCGCTTCTTCGGTCAGGCGCTGTTCATTGTGGCGGAGGAAAAGGATCGAGACCACAAGCCCGACCGCGCCGAGGATCCCGAACGTCACCCCCACGGGGCCGGAGATCTGCATCACCTTGTGCCCCAGATAGTATGCGCCATACGAATACCCGCCGGCCCACAGCATCCCGCCCAGTGCATTGAAGATGAGGAACAGGTGCCAGGGCATGTGATTGGCCCCCGCCAGCAGCGCGATGAACACGCGCAGTATGGCGACAAAGCGCCCGAACAGGACGATGGTTCCCCCATGCCGCTTGAACAGGAAACGTCCCAGCGTCAGGCGTTTGGGCGTCAGGCCCAGCTTCGCCCCATGGCGTTCAAGCAGCGGAAAGCCGAAAATGCGCCCGATCAGGTATCCGAAATTATCCCCCATGATGGCGCCCAGCACGCCGGCGGTGGCGACCCAGCGGATGTTCATATGGTGGGTACTGGCGCAGTAGATCGCCGCGGAGATCAGGAGCGTTTCCGCCGGTAGCGGGACGCCCATGCTTTCCAGCATGACGATAACGCCAATCACGCCATAGCCATAATGCTGAAAAAGCTGTTCAAAATGCTGGAGCAGTGGACTTTACCTGTCTTGTGGCAAGTGTGGTGTATGAGGGACAAGGCATGGGAATATCGGCACCCCCTGTCGATGCCAAGTTCATATCATGACGTTCTGACACTGTGGCAGGAATAAAACATGGCTTCTTGCGTATCCAATCCCGTGGATCGGATCTCCCTCCCATACGGCACATGGCCGTCGCCCATCACGGCCGCCCTTGTCGCCGGCGCCACGATCAGCCTGTCGGACGTGCAGGCGGATGGGACAGACATCTACTGGATCGAGGGACGCCCGGCGGAAGGCGGACGCCGCGTGCTGGTGCGCTGGCGGGACGGCGCCACGCGGGACATGGTGCCCGCGCCGTTCGATGTCGGGACACGGGTGCATGAATATGGCGGCGGGGCCTATACGGTTGCGGCGGGACGGATCGCCT
The DNA here is from genome assembly GCF_003207955.1 of Novacetimonas pomaceti. Taxonomy (NCBI): domain Bacteria; kingdom Pseudomonadati; phylum Pseudomonadota; class Alphaproteobacteria; order Acetobacterales; family Acetobacteraceae; genus Novacetimonas; species Novacetimonas pomaceti. The sequence goes on along the minus strand of NZ_NOXG01000003.1, from coordinate 346,966 downwards.
TCAGCAACCGGACGGACGGGTCCGTCTGGCTGATCGACGGGGACGCGGCGCCACGCCCGCTCGGCGGGATGGAGAACCTGCGCTTTGCCGATTTCGCGCTGGGACTTGGCGGGCGTTTCGTTTTCTGCGTGCGCGAGGACCATAATACTGATGGCGAGGCCATTGCCGCCATCGTCGTCTTTGACTGCGGGCCGGATGCCGATCCCACCGACAACGGCGGAACGCCGCTGGTCATGGGTCCGGATTTCCTCAGCAGCCCGCGTCCCTCGCCCGACGGGCGGTTCATGGCGTGGGTGGAATGGGACCATCCCAACATGCCATGGGACGCCACCCGCCTGCGCGTGGCGTCACTGCTGCAGGAAGGCACGGACATGCCCCGTCCCGCCGCGCCATGGACGCTGGCCGGCGATGACGGCACCCCACGGTCCGTCATCGAACCCCGGTGGGAGGCGGACGGCCACCTGCTGGCGTCATCGGATATCAGCGGATGGTGGAACCTCTACCGTTTCGACGTGGCGACGGCCGCGCCGGCAAAGCCCGTGGCCCCGATGAAGGCGGAAATCGGGCTGCCGCAATGGGTGTTCGGCCTGCGCAGCTATTGCCCGCTGCCCGATGGTGCGATCCTTGCCATTGCCATCAGCGATGGCCAGAACCGCGCGGTCGTCCTGCGTGATGGCACGGCGTCGCCGGTGGACCTGCATTTCCCCGCCCAGTGCCCGGTCGCTCTGTCGAACGGCACGCTGGCGTGGCTGGATACGCCCCCCGACGATGCCGCGGCGGTCGTGACCGGCACGCCCGGACAGCCCCCGCGGGTCCTGCGCCGCGCGATCAGCCTGCCCATGGCGGCGGCCGATATCTCCCACGCGCAGGCGCTGCATTTCCCATTGCCGGAGGGGGCAACGGGAACAGGGCATGCCTTTTTCTATCCCCCCGCCAGCGCCCGCTGCCACGCCCCATCCGGCAGCCTGCCGCCGTTGGTGGTCATGGCGCATGGCGGTCCGACGGGACGGGCGAATCCCGCCTTTTCATTCAAGGTGCAGTGGTGGACCTCCCGCGGCTTTGCCGTGGTGGATGTCAATTACGGTGGCTCCACCGGCTTTGGCCGTCCCTATCGCCAGCGCCTGGAACGCGAATGGGGCATCGTGGACATCGATGACTGCATCGCGGCCTGCCGCCACCTGATTTCGCAGGGGTTGGTCGATCCGAAACGTATCGTCATCCGTGGCAGCAGCGCGGGGGGGCTGACGGTGCTGGGGGCATTGGCGCGTTCGGACCTGTTCGCCGCCGGGACCAGCCTGTACGGCGTCACCGACCTGCGCGCGCTGGCGCAGGAGACGCACAAGTTCGAATCCCGCTACCTCGATTCGCTGATTGGTCCCTATCCGCAGGACGAAGATACCTATATCGCGCGTTCCCCCCTGCAGCAGGCGGCGGATATCCATGTACCGGTCCTGTTCCTGCATGGTCTGGACGATAAGGTCGTGCCCCCCGCGCAGGCGGACGAAATGGCCCGTGCGCTGCGTCAGCGCGGCATTGCCTGCGCACAGTACGAATTCGCGGGCGAGGGACATGGGTTCCGCAAGGAGGAAACGGTCCGTCGCGCCCTTGAACTGGAACTGGATTTCTACCGGCAGGTGCTGGGATTGCCGACGCAGGACGACGGCGAACATGTCGTCCTGCGCACGGCATAGGAAAATGGCCTGAAACCATAAAAGTTTTTGGTGAAGCTTTTTTCAAAAAGCTTCGAAGAACGCCGCCTTTTTGAAAAAAGGCGGCACCCAAAAACTTTTGTTACTTAATGGAGGCAAGGGGACCGGAACTTCAGTCCTCTTCCTCTTCGACAATGGCGGCACATTCGCGCGTGGGGCGGAAACGCCCCTCGCGCAGCGCGTCCTCGATATCCTCAAGCGAGGCGCCGCGTGTTTCGGGCACGAAGAAGTAGATGAAGAGCACCGACGCCAGATTGACCCCGGCATAGAACCACATCGTCCCGCCAAGCGTGATGGTGGAGACCAGCGTCAGCGCCGTGCTGGTGACCAGCAGGTCGCTGCCCCACAGCATGGCGGAATGCAGGCTGGTGGCGTTGCCGCGCATCGACAGGGGGAACATTTCCGCGCCCAGCAGCCAGCCGACCACCTGAATGCCACCGGCGTTGAACACCATGAACAGCAGCATGAAGATGATGATCATCCAGCTTCCGATGCTGCCCTTGTCCGGATGCACAAGGAACATGATGCCCAGCCCGATCAGGCTGAGGACCGAGCCAGGCCCCATCACCAGCACCAGGCGACGGCGGCCGATGCGGTCCACGATGTTCGACCCCAGCACCGTCATCACCAGATAGACGATGGAAATCCCGATACTGGCCAGCAGGGCCGCCGAATTGCCAAAGCCCGCATCCGACAGGAACGTCGGCGCGTAATAGATCATCATTTCCAGTCCGCCGGCCTGCGTGAAGAACGCAACGCCCAGCGCCGCGACCAGCGCGGGCCTGACCCATGGCTGCATCAGGCCGCGCCAGCCGATGTCATCGGGATGCGCGTCCTCATTCGCGGTGATCTGGATCCGCTTGATTTCCTTGCGGATCTCGCGCCGCGTGGTGCGTATCCGGCGCAGCTGCTCGATCGCGGAATCGAGGCTTTCATTTTCCGCCGCCCAGCGCGGGCTCTTGGGCAGGAAGAACATGGAAATGAAAACCACCAGCGCGGGAATGGCCGCGATCGCCACCATCGGACGCCATCCCCACGCATCGCGCGCGGCAAAGCCGATGACGTTGGCGGCGAAGATGCCGACCCCGATGGCGATGTTGAACATCGTCACCATGTGCCCGCGCTTTTTCGCGGGGGCGAGTTCGGAAATGTACATCGGCACGACCTGCGTCGAGCCACCCACCGCAAGCCCGAGGAACACGCGTGCGGCAATCAGGGCATACACGTCCGGCGCCATGGCGCAGGCCATCGCGCCGAGGACGAACACCGCCGTGACGATCATGACCGAGTTACGGCGCCCGAAACGTTCGGACATCCAGCCGGTAATGAACGACCCCATGACCGCGCCCGCAAGGATCGCGGAGGCCACCATCTCCTGATAGAAGCTGCTGAGATGGAAATCGCGTGTGATCAGCAGCAGCGCGCCGGAGACGATGCCGGTATCGTAGCCATAGAGGCCACCGCAGATGGCGGCCACGATGGCTGCGAGCCAGAGCGTCTTGTGGGCATTGGGCGAAAGTTCGAGGTTGGACAGGTCGGGAATGGGTTCGGACAGGGGCGACTGGGCATCTGTTGACTGAGGTGTCTGGGTGTGTGGTGAATAATTCTGCATGCCTGTTCCTTTATCCTGTTTCTGTTTAATTCCCGGTCCCGGTCAGGGTTCCATCCGTTGCGCATCGGATATGACCTGCCGCGCCAAGGGCCGATTTCATTTCGGCGACATGAGCCATGGCCGCGTGGAATGCGGACCAGTCATCGTCGCGGGCGACGGGATTCCATATCCCCTCCACCCTTTCGATCCACATCGCGCAGGGGTCGTCACGCCTGAAATACGCAAGCGAGACATCGACGCCCGCGCGCGGCGCATGGGCTTCGATCCGGTTTCGCAATGCCTGGAACGCCGGAGATTCGTAAAAATACTTCCGTGGTCCGGACATGGCCCGTTCACAACTGATGGCGCCACCATACCAGTCAAAAAACAGAAATTCAAACCCGATCCGACTTTCCTCGAGAAAAGACCAGACGGATTCACGCAGTTCGGTGGATTTGTTCCTTGATTCTTCATGCAGGCCAAGGCGTTGGAGGGTACATATATCAAGGAAGCGTTCGTAACGTTTCGGAAATTTTTCAAAAATACTTCTTATTTTCTCCATTTCCGAAAATGGCAGAAGACATTCCGCCATCCGCGCCAGATTCCACATCATGGCGGTGGGCTGCCGGCCAAAGGAATACAGCCCGGAATGATCGAAATAGGCGGCGGTAAAGGACGGATCGTAATGCGGGGCGAAACGCCACGGGCCGTAATCGAAGCTTTCGCCCGCGATGTTGATGTTGTCGGTATTGAGGACGCCATGCACGAACCCTGCCGTCATCCACTGCGCCGTCAGCAGCGCAAGGCGCACGCACAGCGCGTCAAGCAGGTCCGCCGCCGGGTCCTCGCCACCGGACAGCGCGGGGTAGTACGTCGCGATCACATACTCCAGCAACTGCCGCAGGGAAGGCAGGTCCTCCATCGCGGCGAGGCGCTGGAACGTGCCGATGCGGATATGCGAATGTCCCAGCCGGGCCAGCACGCACGACCGCGTGGGCGAGGGTTCATCCCCCCGATGCAGGGCCTCGCCCGTTTCGATGACGCTCAGGCTGCGCGAAGTGGTCACGCCGATCGCATCGAGCGTCTCGCTCGCCAGGATTTCGCGCATGCCCCCCTTGAGCGTCAGGCGACCATCGCCGCCACGCGACCATGGGGTCGTGCCGCTGCCCTTCGTGCCGATATCCAGAAGCCGCCCGTCCAGCGCGTCATAAAGCTGCGCGAACAGGAACCCGCGCCCGTCGCCAAGGTCGGGATTGTAGGACTGGAACTGATGCCCGTGATAACGCAGCGCAAGCGGTTGCGGCAGGTTGTCCGGCAGGGGGTCGAAACGCCCCAGATGGGCAATCCACTCGGCATCCGTCAGGGTGTCCAGCCCGACCCGCCCGGCCGCGTCCTGATTGCGGAAACGCAGGATATGGGCCGGGAAATCCGCTGCCTTCACGGGGTCATAGAACGCATCGCCCAGTGTCATGTGGCGCGTGGCGGGGCGGTAGGCGGCGGAAAAGGGCATGGAATTCAACCTTGGGCAGCAGGCAGGACCGGAAGGTCCAGCGAGACGGGGGCAGGGGCGAAGCAGGCATCGACCTGCCGGGGCGTTATGCCCTGTCTGCCCGCGCAGGACCATCGTGGGGCGTTATCGCGATCGATCAGCCGCGCGCGGATGCCCTCGGCAAAATCGGGGCGACGGATCAGGGCCGAGACCAGACGGAACTCCTGTTCCAGCACCATGTCCAGATCCGGCAGCGCCCGCGCCCGGAAATAGGCGCGCCATGCGACCTCCACCGCGAACGGGTCGGCCTGCGCCAGTGCCGCGCGGTCGGCCTCGGCCCACGGGGCGTCACATGTCCGCAGGCGTTCGAGGACGCCGTTCACGTCCGGGGCGTCATAGATGGCATCGACCTCCGCCATGTCGCCCCATCCCGCCGCCTCTGCCGTCACGGCGGGGGCAAGGTCCAGCACGCGCCCGGCGGGATGCCGCGCCAGATCGGCGGCCACCTGTTCCAGATGGGCCGAAGGGACCAGCCGGTCCGCGAACCCGGCGGCGATCGCCTCCGCCGCGTTCATACGCCCGCCCGTCATCGCAAGCCGCAGCCCCGACAGGCCGGGCGCGCGCGACAGGAGGTAGGACCCACCGGCATCGGGGGTCAGGGCGATCGCGACCTCCGGCATGGCGAGGACGGAATTCCCGGTCACGATCCGGTGCCTGACATGCCCGCCAAGCCCGATGCCCCCGCCCATGCAGATCCCGTCCATGAAGGAGACGATCGGCTTGGGATATCCCGCCAGCATCGAGACAAGGCGGTAATTCCCACGGAAAACCGACAGCACCGCCTCCGCCCCGCTGGTCTGCAACAGGGCGTGCAGCGCGCGCAGGTCGGCGCCCGCGCAAAAGGCGCGCGAGGCCGTGCTGTCGATCATGATGGTCCGGATTTCGCGATCCTCCCGCCATGTCCGGAGGCATCCGGCGATTGCCGCGACCATCCCGGCGTCAAGCGCGTTAAGCGCCCGCGGACGGTCGAGCGTGATGCGGCCCAGATGGCCTTCACGCGAAATGCGCAGTGTCCCGTCTGTCATCGTGGCGGCGTCCCCCTCGAATTGTCGGTTATGTTCAAGCATGACAGAATAAGGTAGGGGAACCACCGCTTCGGCATGCTTTTAATGAACGCGCGATCATGTGACGTCAGGAAGACAGGATAACATAATGGGTATCGACGCCCGGACGTATCGGGATGCAATGGCGCGGCTGGGCGCGGCGGTGAATGTGGTGACGACAGGCACGATGGAGGACCCGGCCGGTTTCACGGCCTCTGCCGTATGTTCGGTCACCGACGACCCGCCGACCCTGCTGGTCTGCCTGAACCGTACGTCGCGCGTGCGTTCCCGCTTTCGCGAGGGGGCGGCGATGTGCATCAACGTGCTGTCCGCCAGCCAGCAGGACATTTCCGGCGTGTTCGCCTCCGCCGCGGAACAGCATGAACGTTTTGCCTCGGGTCACTGGCGCACGCTGACGACCGGCGCGCCGGTGCTGGAGGAGGCCGTGGCGTCCTTCGACTGCCGGATCGAACGCATCGTGGAGGTGGGAACCCACAGCGTGATGTTCGGCGCGGTCGAAAGCCTGCGCAATGGCAGCAGCCATGGGGGGCTGATCTATTTCAACCGCACCTACCACATGCTGCCGCCAGCCAGCGAAGGCTGAAAACAGTTAAGAAGTTTTTGGCAAAGCTTTTTTCAAAAAGCTTCGAAAGAACGCCGCCTTTTTGAAAAAAGGCGACACCCAAAAACTTTTATTGTTTTTCAGGAAATTACTGAATTTACGCGAAATTAATTCCTTTGCGGCGATATCCTTCTTTCCCCACACGGCAGGATGGACGTATTGCGACGGACAGGACAACACGACGACAGGGCGGATGACAGCGTTGACGTGCCGGTCCTGACATGGCGCATGCTGCTGGGGCTGCAGGGCGGCGTCGTGATATTCATCCTGCTTCTGTCCTGGTGGGACAATCATCTGGCATGACAGGCTGAAACCGGCCACAGGGCTTCATCGTCACTGCGTTCAGGCGTATATCCCCATCAGAGGATGACAGGAATGGGCGTGACAGATGGGCATGGATGATCGGCAGGACAGCACGGACCCGGGCGCGGACAGTTCCACCTTTGGCGCCGATGTCGAACGCATGCTGGGCCGGGCGCAGGACATGTGCCGCCGCAACGGCGCACGCCTGACGCCGCAACGCCGCCATGTGCTGGGGCTGATCCTTGCGTCCGACCGGCCCGTGGGGGCGTACGACCTGCTCGACCGGCTGCGCAACGATACCAGGGCGGCCGCGCCGCCCACCGTCTATCGCGCGCTGGATTTCCTGCTTGAACATGGGCTTATCCACAAGATCGAACGCCTGTCTGCCTTCGTGGCCTGCCGGCACATGCTGCACAGCGCGCGCGAATGCGAAAACCACCTGCACAGCGCGCAGTTCCTGATCTGCACGCGCTGCGGACAGGTGACCGAGCTGGAGGACAGCCAGATCGTGCATGCGCTGGTCCATGCCACGCAGGCCCGCCAGTTCAGCATCCGTACCTCCACGATCGAGGCCGAGGGCATCTGCGCCGCCTGCGCCTGAACGCGGATCCCGTCGCGGGGTGACGGCGATTGCATCCGCGCCGCGTTTGTCGGCATGATGGCCCCGGCCTGCGTCACGACGCGACAGGCCACGATCAAACCACTGGTCCCCCTTCGGGGTGGAGTGTCGCGATGACGCGTTCGCGTCGCAACGAAACCGGCGAACTGCCCCTGCCGCTTCCCCCTGACACGCAGGACAGGCAACGGACACCGTCCCCCCGCAAGCCGCCCGCGCGCAGGCCGCATCCCGCCAACGCGACGATCGCGGGACAGGATGACCTGTTCGCCCGTCCCCTGCCGCCGGTGCCTGCCCCGCCGCGCGTCGTCACCCATCTGCAGGGGGCGGAGGTGAATCTGGGCCCTGTTCCCCTGCGGCAGTTCGCCCCTTCGGACGGCGCGGATGGGTATTTCTATCATGTAACGACGCAACAGCAGGCCGAGGACATGCTGGCGCACGGCATTTCCATCAGTCCGCGCGCGCCTTTGCGATTGACGGAACGCCATGGCGTCATGCCATGGTATGCCGCCATGGCGGAGGATATGGAGGCGGTATCGGACGAAGGCGGTGTGGCAATCCTGCGACTGCGGCGTTTTATGGTGCATGATCTGGTTGAAAATGATCCTGATCATACACGTGCATGGGGCGTTCCGTGCTATTTCCTGACGGGTGTGGCGCGTCAGACGCCTATTTGAGCAGGTATTCCAACACGTCCGGCGCCAACCGCGCCGGGCATATTTCAGGGCTGGACCAGCGTGGCGCCGGGTCATCACGTTGGTAACGAAAAAGAAATAAAATATAAGGATCAGCACATAATGAACCAGTCGGTCACCCCACCCGCGGGATCGTCGCGGATGCGTTCCCTGATCATCGGATGCCTTGCCGCGCTGGCGGGCCTGATGGCGGGGCTGGATATCGGGGTCATTTCCGGCGCGCTGGATTTCGTCGCCAGACAGTTCCATGCCTCCACCCTGCAGCAGGAATGGATCGTCAGTTCCATGATGGCGGGCGCTGCAGTGGGGTCGCTGTGCGGGGGATGGATGTCCCACCATATCGGACGCAAGCGCACGCTGCTGATCGGCGCTGTGGTGTTCGTGGCCGGGTCGCTGGAATGCGCGCTGGCGTGGTCGGTGCCGTCGATGATCGTGGGACGCGCGGTTATGGGACTGGCGATTGGGGTCGCGGCCTTCACCGCGCCGCTGTACCTGTCGGAAATCGCCAGCGAGACGGCGCGCGGGGCCATGATCTCCACCTATCAGCTGATGATCACGGCGGGGATCTTCCTTGCGTTCATGAGCAACACCTTCTTCAGCTATTCCGGCAACTGGCGTGGCATGTTCGCCGTCGCCGCGATCCCGGGCCTGTTGTTCCTGATCGGCACGCTGTTCCTGCCGTTCAGCCCGCGCTGGCTGATGATGAAGGGTCGCCGCAGCGAGGCGCTGGAGGTGCTTGTCGCGCTGCGTGACCGCGATGACGACGCCCGGCGCGAAATCCAGAACATCAGCGACCAGCTCCAGCAGAAGCAGAAAGGCTGGGGGCTGCTGGCGAACCGTAATTTCCGCCGCTCCATCCTGCTGGGCATGGGGCTGCAGATCATGCAGCAGCTGGCGGGCGTGAACGTGGTCATGTACTACGCGCCCAAGATCTTCGCGCTGGCGGGATATGTCGGCCCGGCACAGTTGTGGTGCACGGCGATGGTCGGGCTGGTGAACATGCTGGCGACCTTCGTGGCCATCGGCCTGGTGGACAAATGGGGCCGCAAGCCGATCCTGTATGCCGGATTCCTTATCATGGCCGTCGGGATGGGAAGCCTCGGGCTGCTGCTCAACTCCCTCCCGCTGGGTCAGGGGGAACAGATCATCGCCGTCTTCATGCTGATGATCTATATCTCCGGCTTCTCCATGTCGGCGGGTCCGCTGATCTGGGTTCTGTGTTCGGAGGTGCAGCCGCTTCAGGGACGTGATCTGGGGATTTCCATCTCCACCCTGACGAACTGGCTGGCGAACATGTTTATCGGCGCGACGTTCCTGTCCCTCCTGCAATGGATCGGCAACGGCCCCACCTTCTGGATGTTCGCGGCCTTCAACCTGGCGTTCGTGTTCGTGACATGGCGCTTCGTCCCTGAAACGCGCGACATGACCCTTGAAAATATCGAAAAGCGGCTGATGGCGGGCCTGCCCCTGCGCGAAATCGGACAGCCTTCGCGCAAGGAAGCACAGCGGGAAGCCGCCGTTCCCCTTTCCCAGGAATCCTGAGAATGCCGGTCCCTGCCCGAACGCGGCAGGGACCACGCGGCAATCGTAAAGAAGTTTTTGGTGAAGCTTTTTTCAAAAAGCTTCGAAGAACGCAGCCTTTTTAAAAAAAGGCTGCACCCAAAAACTTTTATTACTTAAAGGTTAGCCCACGTCGCCATTGGCATAGCGGCGATAGACAAAAGGCGGGGCCACGTCAGGACGCTCCGCGATCGCGGCTGTAATCCTGTCATGGTCGGGGGCACGTTCGCACACCGGATCCGTCGCCGCCGCATCCCCCGCCAGCGCCAGCGCCTGACAGCGGCAGCCGCCCCAGTCCTTTTCACGCTGGTCGCAGGTACGACACGGCGCGGGCATCCAGTCCGTTCCACGGAACATGGTAAATAGCGGGGCTGTATCCCAGATCGCACCCAGTCCCGCCTCGCGAATGTCGGGAATGCTTACCCCCGGGATGCTTTCGGCCGCATGACACGGCAGGACGCGGCCCGATGGGGAAATATTGACGAACCGGCGTCCCCATCCCCCCATGCATGGCTTGGGACGGTCGGCATAATAATCAGGCGTGACGTAATCGATGGTCAGGCGACCGGCATAACGCGTGCGCGCGGCCTCCACCGCGCGGGTGGCCTCGTCCACCTGCGCGCGGGTGGGCATCAGGGCGTCGCGGTTACGCAGGCCCCAGCCATAATACTGCGTATGGGCGATTTCGACCCGCCGCGCGCCCATTTCCGCCGCGCTGTCGATCATCTGTGCCACGCGGGCGACGTTTTCACGATAAATGACGAAATTCAGCGTCAGCGGCATGCCATCGGCCACGACCATGGCGGCAGCAGCCATCTTCCTTGCCTGCGCGCCCTTCATCCCACCGACACGTTCGGCATTCTGCGGGTCGATGTCCTGAAACGACAGCTGCATATGATCCAGCCCCGCCTCCACCAGCGCGCCAAAGGTCGCGGGCGTCATCAGGACGCCTGATGTGATCAGGTTGGTATAAAGCCCCCGTCCCACCGCATGGCGCACCAGTTCGGGCAGGTCGGGACGCGCCATCGGCTCGCCCCCGGAAAAATGCACCTGCAGCACGCCAAGCTCCGCCGCCTGGTCCAGGATGTCGATCCATTGCGCGGTGGTCAGTTCATTGGCGCGCGGCTCCAGCGCCAGCGGGTTGGAGCAGTAGGGACATTGCAGCGGGCAACGATGCGTCAGTTCCGCCAGCAGGCTCATCGGTGGCGCGGGCTTCTCCGTCATGGCAGCAGCACCTGCCGCGCCACCAGATCGGCCGCCATTTCCATGACGTCGCGCGCGATCAGGTCACGCGGGGCGGCGAAACGCGCGGCAAGATCCGTCACGATGTCGTCCAGCGTGCGCGTCCCATCGACAAGGCGCAGGATCTCCACCGCCACGGGATCGGGCAGGAACGCGCGTTCCGGCGCCTGGATCACCCACTGGTCCCGTACCCGGTCATGCTGCAGCCGCACGCCACGGGCGAACCGCACCACGCTGTCGGGCGCAAGGGGCGCGACCTCCGTCATGGGCAGGTCGGCCGGAACGCGCCGGGCGGAATCCGGCCCGGCGTGACATAGGCGTAATCCAGCGCGTCGAGCATGGACCACAGCACCGCGCATTTGAACTTCAGCGCCGCCAGCACCGCTTCCTGCTGTTCGGCAGTGCGGGCATGTTCGCGGACATAGGCCAGCGCGAAATCGGAATCGCGCGGGGCCTGCGTCAGGCGCGGATGGAAATAGGCCAGCGTGTCGCTGTTGACGAAATCATAATGGCGCAGCATCCCCGCGACGCGTTCGCTGATGATCGTGGGGGAAAACAGTTCCGTAAGCGAGGACGCGATCGCCTCCAGTATCGAACGGTCCCGCACGAAGGCGACATAGGCATCGACCGCGAATTTCGTGGCGGGCAGCAGTCCGTCAAGCGACTCGACATACGCGCGGTCAAGGCCCAGCCCGTCCGTCAGCCGCAGCCAGCGCGCCACGCCGCCCGTGCCCGGTGCGTCGCCATCGTGATCGACCAGCCGCCGCCGCCATTCCCGACGCAGTTCCGCCGTCGGCAGCCGCGCCAGCAGCGTCGCGTCCTTGGCCGGGATCTGGCACTGGTAATAGTAACGGTTCAGCGCCCATGCCTGCACCTGTCCCTGCGTCAGGCGGCCATCATGCAACGCGCGATGGAAAGGGTGGAGGTTATGGTAACGCTCCGCCCCGATGGCACGCAGCGCGGCTTCCAGCCCGTCGGGGGAGAGTATCTGTCCGGTCATAATGTAATCCTCATCCCGTCATGGGCCACGTCCCAGCCCTCCGCCTCGGCGCGTTTGCGCTCGGGCGAATCGGACAGCAGCACGGGGTTGGAATTGTTGATGTGAATCAGGATTTTGCGCGCGATATCCAGATCGCGGAACGCGGCGAATGTCCCCGCCTCGCCCATCAGCGACATGTGCCCCATGCGCTGGCCCGTCTTTTCCCCCACGCCGGCGCGCAGCATTTCGTCATCGACCCACAACGTCCCGTCGAAGAAGACCAGATCCGCCCCCGACAGGCGCTGTCGCAGGGCGTCCGTCATCCGCGCGCAGCCGGGAATGAAACATACGCGGCGCGCGCCATCGGTGATCTCCAGCCCGATCGTCTCCCCATTTTCGACAATGGCGGCGGGATCGGGGCCGCGTTCGGCATACAGTGGAACCTTGCCCGGCACGACAAAGGCCCGGATCGTCAGGTCGGCGGGCGTGCCATCGACCAGCGTCAGGGGAAAATCCTGCTCCAGCGGCAGCGCGGTGCGGGTCACCACCTGGCGGTTCAGCGCCTCGAACACCGGGTTGGCATCCAGCGTCGCCAGCACCGCATCGGTCGCAAGCAGCGTAAGCGGCTGGCGTTCGCGCAGTGTCAGCAGACCGGTGATGGTATCGACCTCTCCCCCTGTCAGGATCACGCCCGCGATCGGGGTGGAACGCAGTCCCTCGTTCGGGTGAAGGGCAGGGGTCTGGTTGATCTGGGTACGCAGGTCGGGCGATGCGTTGACGATGAACCAGTGCTGTCCGTCGCCACTGATGGCGATCGAGGCCTGTGTGCGGGGCAGTGCGGCGGGATCGCCGGACCGGGCCCGTCGGCAGCCTTCCGCGTTGGAATTCCACTGTGGGAATCCGCCACCTGCGGCCGCGCCAAGAACGATGATGTCGATCATGGCTGGTGTTTATATGAAAATCGCCACCTGTGACGAGACAGGTGGCGATGAAAACATCTTACTTCTTTTCGCCGCAGACGTAGCTGTTGATTTCCGCGCCCAGGGGAACTTCAACGATCTTGGGGGTGTTCCATGCCATGTCTTTATCTCCATTTCCTGCGATGAAGGCGACAAACCTTCATATCCATTATTCATTTGAATGCTGAATCCCCTTGGGTGCAACACCTTCGCGCCGGCATCCGGCCGGATGGGGAAAGGAATACATTCACAATCCCGTGTTCTTCCGCCGGCCTTCCATCCCGGCCATTGCAAGAATTGCGTAGCGGCAATGACAGCCCGTGTTGTGGGTTGCGAAGGCGACCGGGACGGACTAGGCGTATTTTCCTGTTTCTTGCTCGGTAAAACCGGTTGGTCGGTCCTCTGATCCCCTGGGTCTTGCCAAAGGTGAAGCCGGATCATGCCGCCCGAAGAGAACACGCCCACGTCCCCCCCGCCGCCTGCCGCCGCGCCATCGTACGAAAGCATGCAGCAGCACCGCGCGCGTGAGGTCATGCGTCATACGCGCATGGACCTCAAGACGGCCTGCCTTCTGGTGCTTTGCATCCTTGCCGTCTTCTATACGCTGTATTTCGCGGCCTCCATCATCCTGCCGATGATCCTGGCGCTGGTGGTGAACCTGCTGCTGTCCACGCCAATGCGCTTTTTGCACCTGAAGCTAAAGCTGCCCAAACCCTTGGCGGCCCTGCTGCTGATCCTTGGGGTCTTTGGCATCGTGGGCGCCATCGGGACCGCCATTTCGGTGCCCGCCGCCGGATGGATCGAACGCGCGCCCGAGGCGATGAGCGCGCTGGGCGACCGCCTCGCGTTCCTGCGCGGGCCGATCCATCTGGTCGGCATGGCGTCGGAGCGGATCGAGAACTTCATGACCATCGCGGGTAGTCACCTCGACCACACGGCCAAGGCCGGAGGGGACGAGTCCGAGCGCGTCGTGATGTCAGCGGCGCCAGCGGGTGGGGAGTTCAACAATTTCGGATCCTCCCTGCTGCTGGGAACGCGGGCGTTCGTGGGGCAGTTCTTCACGATGATCCTGATGCTGTTCTTCCTGCTGGCGCAGGGGGACAGCCTGTTGCGCCGGTTTGTGGAAATCATGCCCACCTTCGCGGACAAGCGGCGGACGGTCCAGATCGCCTATCAGATCGAACGCAACGTCTCGCTCTATCTGGCGACCATCACGATCATCAACTCGCTCGTCGGCCTTGCCAACATGCTGCAATGCTGGCTGCTGGGCATGCCCAACCCGCTGCTGTGGGGGGTGATGGCGTTCCTGCTGAACTACATCCCCATCATTGGTCCCATGATGGGGATCACCGTCTATTTCCTCGTGGGGCTGTTCACCTTTCCCTCCGTCCTTCAGGCGGCGCTGCCGCCCGCGATTTACCTGTGCATCCACCTGACGGAAGGCGAGACGATCACCCCGATGGTGCTGGCGCGGCGCTTTACGCTCAATCCCGTGCTGGTGATGGGATCACTGATGTTCTGGGACTGGCTGTGGGGAATTGGCGGGGCGTTCCTGTCGGTGCCCCTGCTGGCGGTGTTCAAGATCATCTGTGACCATGTCGATATCCTGACGCCCATAGGCCACATCGTCGGCGGGCCGACCCGGGGGACGAATACCACGCCCCTCTTCACGCCCGACATGATTGACGAAGACGACAGCCAGCCACCGGGCGCGTAAGATCCGGCCTGAAAAACAGTCGTTGATAGGAAACAGGAGTTTTTGGGTGTCGCCTTTTTTCAAAAAGGCGACGTTCCTTGAAGCTTTTTGCAAAAAGCTTCACCAAAAACTTTTATGATTTCAGGGTGCTATTTAAAATTGCCGCTTTACGAAACAGCGGGAGGAGCGAGGATCAGTCCTCGCCCTCGGCCAGGCTTTCGAGTCGTTCCTGCGCAAGGATGGTAATGGCATAGCTCTTGCCAACATCGATCATTCCCTGCGCACGCATCCAGCTCAGCGTACGGCTGACGGTTTCGATGGTCAGGCCAAGGTAATCGGCGATATCGCCACGCGTCATGGGCAGGTGAAGCTGCCCCTCGCTATTCAGTTCTCCGTGGTTCGCCTGATCCAGCAGGAAACTTGCCACCCGCTCCCGGGCGGTCTTGCGCCCCAGAAGAAGCATCTGGTTCTGGGCCGCGACCAGTTCGTTCGATGCTTCTTCAAGCAGGCGGCGTTCCATGCGGGGAAAATCGTCCAGCAGGATGCGCATGCGTTCGCGCGAAAAACGGCACAGCCGCACGGTATCGACCGCTTCGGCCCCGAAGGCGTAACGGTCGGACACCGCCAGCCCGAGGAAATGCCCCGGCCCGGCGAACCCCGTGATCTGCCGCCGTCCGTCAGGCAGCGCCTTGAACAGCTTGACCGTGCCGGATGTCACGTTGAAGAAATCGGTCGCCGGCTCCCCTTCCTCGATGAAGCAGCGGCCGGGGGTCACGATGGTTTCCACGGCTGCTTCGGCCAGGCGGGCTATGTCTTCGTTCTCGATGGCGCTGCACACGCTGGAGGGGCGGACATTGCACATCTTGCAGAAATCTGCCTGAAGCCCGGCAGTGCCCATGACAAGACGCCGTGGTCGCTGCTCGAACTGGCACGAAGACGTATCCGGCATGTTTACCCCAATTCCCTGCTGTCACCCGATGTGACGTCATGTGGCGCCCGCGACGGGGCGCCCGCGCGGACACTAAGTTGAGCACCGGCAAATGACTGCTGCCCGAAAGCCCCGCAGTATGGATGACCCCTTGATATAAATCAATGCGGAGCCCCGATCCCGATCCGGTAAATCATGCAGGTCAACCATCTTCGGGCAAAGGATTCCGCCACCAGTGCATGGACGCTCTCCCCTGACGGTCCGGCGGCTTGGCGCTGCGGATATCCTGGTACTCTATCCCCTGATCCAGCATGCCTTTCCCGAAATGGAACGTCGGCGGTGGATGGACGTGGGACGTCGCATGTCCGCGCGGCGCAAGCGGCCGCGACAGGGCATACTGGTCGCCCATTACGGGACGCGCGGCCTGCCGTGCGCCATGGTGACCTACCGCCGCGATTTCGATATCCGCCTGGGGCAGGTGCTGACCAGCGACCATTACATCGTGATGACACCGGGCGATGCACAGCACGTCATGAACGCCTTTCATCCGGTCATGGCGGAGCTGGCACGCGAACTGGGATGCCATGCAATACGCACAATGCAGCCCGTCACAAAAATGACAACCCACCCCCAAAAAGTGTGTCCTGACGAACACATAGTCGAAAGAACCCTGCTTTTAACGGAAATTAACGGTTTCTCTCCCCCTTCCTGATTGATCCATATCAAGGTGCGATGTAAGCGCCCCATGATTGTTGCCAGTCATCAAAATCAGTTGTTTGCGACGTTCAGTCGTCAGAACGAAAAGGTCCGCACCAGATGAAGAAAATGCGTAATACTGCCGTCGTGGCGGCGCTGGGTGCCGCAGTTGTCGCACCCGTCGCGGGCCATGCTCAGACGACTGCGCCGTCCACCTATGTCAACGCCCCGCTGGCCGCCCCCGTCGCACCCTCGCGCCCGCATGGTCACTGTGGCATTTTTGAGACATGCGCCAGCACCAAGATCGGTCTGGGCAAGGGCGATTTCATGATCCGCCTGTCGGCCGTCGGCGTCCTGCCCGAAGACCGCGACAGCAAGGTCTGGCTGGATGGCAAGGCCCTGCCGGGCGCGCGCGTCAAGACGACCAACCAGGTCATGCCCGAACTGACGTTCGAATACTTCGTGACCGACAACATCTCCCTCGACCTGATCGCCACCAGCACCCGTCATGAAGTCGCGGGCGAAGGCGGCGCGCTGGGTGGCAAGACCGATGTCGGCAGCGCCTGGGTGCTGCCGCCGACGGTGACGGTCGCGTGGCATTTCCGTCCGCACAAGCGCCTGAACCCGTATGTGGGCGTGGGCGGCACGTTCATGTGGTTCCACAACATGAACGCCAGTGGCGCGCTGGGCCTGAACAAGCTGAACTCCGGCTTTACCGGTGGTCCGTCGATCAATGCCGGTGTCGATTACCAGCTGGTGGGCAACTGGTTCTTCAACTTCGACGTGAAGCAGATGTTCGTGCGCATGCACGCCTGGGCTGAAAACGACACCGAAACCCTGAAGGTCAAGGCCCACGACTCGCTGGACCCGACGGTCGTCTCCGCCGGTATCGCTTACCGGTTCTGATGACATGAACGTGGCAGATCCCGCCGCGCTGCTGGCGCGGTACGCCCGGAACCTGCCACGTTACACCAGCTATCCCACGGCGGCGCAGTTCACTGACGCCGTGGGGCCGGATGACGCGCGGCAATGGCTGCGCGCCGTGCGACCGGGCGATCCGGTCTCCCTTTACCTCCATGTTCCCTTCTGCGATACGCTGTGCCGCTTCTGCGGGTGCAATACCGCCGTCCTGCGCAGCGCCGACGCCCGGGCCGCCTATGCCGCCCTGCTGATCGAGGAACTGCGCCGGGTTGTCGAACTGATCGGCACCGGCCATCGTGTCTCCCACCTGCAATGGGGGGGCGGAACACCCACCACGCTGCCGGTGGGCACGCTGCGGCAGGTCATGCAGACCATCCGCAGCAGCTTTGCCGTGTTGCCCGACGCGGAAACCAGCATCGAAATCGACCCGCGCCACCTTCCCGCGCATTATCCTGCCGTGCTTCGCGAACTGGGCTTCAACCGCGCCAGCCTGGGCGTGCAGGACATCGATCCCGCCGTGCAGGAAGCCTGCGGCCGCATCCAGAGCCTGGAGCAGACGCGCACCTGTATCGACATGCTGCGTAACGAGGGGATCGGTTCGATCAACATCGACCTGATCTATGGCCTGCCGCGCCAGACGGTGGCTGGCGTGCGCGACACGGCCACCGCAATCGCCGCGCTGGCGCCCGACCGTCTGGCGGTTTTCGGTTATGCCCACGTGCCGTGGAAACAGAAACGCCAGAACCTGATGCCCACAGGGCAGCTACCCGATCCCGCAGCCCGTTTCGCGCAGAGGGCGGCCATCCACGAAGCCCTGTGCGATGCGGGATACATGCCCATCGGGCTGGATCATTACAGCCGCCCCGACGACCGCATGGCCACCGCGGCGCAAAGCGGCACGCTGCATCGCAATTTCCAAGGGTACACCACCGACCCGGCAGAGGTCCTCATCGGGGTGGGAGCCTCCGCGATTTCATCGTTCCCCCAGGGACTGACCCAGAACGCGATCTCCTCCGCCGCCTATGCGCGGCTGATCGGGGCGACACGCGATTGCCTGCCGGTGGTGCGCGGCGTCCGCCGCACGCCCGATGACCGGCTGCGTGCCGCCATCATCGAACGGCTGATGTGCGACATGGCGATCGACCTTGGCGATGTCATTCACCATCACGACCTGCCCCGGGATCATTTCCGCGACGAAATACGCGCCCTTGCCCACCTCGAGGCCGACGGGTTCGTCGCCATATCGGGGCAGCGACTCCATATCCCCGAAAAAGGCCGGCCCTTCCTGCGCCATGTCGCGGCCGTTTTCGACCGCCACCTCGACACGGACAGGCCCCAGCGCCACGCCAGCGGGGTCTGAGCATGCCCCCGCATGGCGCCTCTACCGGTCCCGTGACGCATCAGGATGCCGATACCTCCGTAATCGGCGCCCTGACGGCGGCGCGCCACGCCGTTGCGCCGTTTCCCCACTGGCACATGGAAAACGTCCTGCCACCGTCGGTAACGGCAGCACTGCTGGCATGGGATCCGGGCGCGACGTTCCATGCAGGCGAAAATGACGGCCGGCGGGACGTACGCAATGGCAGGCGCATTTTCGTAACGCCGGCCGTCCGCGACCGTGATGCGGACCTGGACCTGCTTGCCCGCCTGTTCGACGCACCCGCCGCGCGACGGCATTTCGAACGGACGTGCCACATCGATCTGGCCCATACGTTCCTGCGCCTTGAACTGTGCCTCGACACGGACGGATTCTGGCTCAGCCCCCATACCGATATCGGGGCCAAGCGCCTGACGCTGCTGATCTCCCTGTCCATCGACCCCGACGCGCATGGATGGGGTACCGACCTTCTGACCCCGCAGGGCCAGCCGGTAGCCCGGGCATCGGGCGCGTTCAATTCCGGGCTGCTGTTCATTCCGTCGGACCGGTCATGGCACGGCTTCGTCCGCCGCCCCATCACCGGCCTGCGCCGGACGCTGATCGTCAATTATGTCGGTCCCGAATGGCAGTCGCGGGGCGAACTGGCCTTTCCCCCGCAATAGCCGCCGGAACGGGAAACCATATCCACGTCCGCCCGTGGATATATGCATCATGCACGATACACATGCACAAAAGCTTTATTCCCGTTTCAAACGGTTCTAGGAAGCGTTGCTACATGTGGTATCCCACCTATCCATGTCATCCCGGTCATGACGCAAGAGGACAGATTAGGTATGAGCGAAAACCCGCGCGAGATTATGGAATTCGACGTCGTAATCATCGGCGGCGGCCCATCCGGACTGGCGACGGCCATCCGATTGCGTCAGCTTGCCCCCGACACCAGCGTCTGCCTGATTGAAAAGGGCAGCGAGATCGGGGCGCATATCCTGTCCGGCGCGGTGATCGAGCCGCGCGCGCTCGATGAACTCCTGCCGCACTGGCGCGACAGCGGCGCGCCGCTGAACACCCCCGTCAGCGAGGAGCACATGCTCTACCTGACGCGGACGCGTGGCTATCGCGTGCCGATGCTGGACCGCGTGATGCCGCACATGCGCAACCACGGCAATTACATCGCAAGCCTTGGCGAGGTATGCCGCTGGCTCGCGACGCAGGCCGAGGCCATGGGCGTGGAAATCTATCCCGGTTTCGCCGGGGCGGAGGTCCTGACCGAAAACGGGCGCGTGGTGGGTGTCGCGACGGGCGACATGGGCATCGGCCGCGATGGCAAGCCGGGTGACAATTACGCACCGGGGATGGAACTGCGCGCGAAATACACCATCTTCGCCGAAGGCTGCCGCGGGTCGCTGACCAAGCAGGTCATGCAGATGTACAACCTGCGCAAGGGCGTCGATCCCCAGACCTATGGGCTGGGGATCAAGGAACTGTGGGAAATCCCCGCCGAACTGCACCGTCCCGGCCTGGTGCAGCACAGCTTTGGCTGGCCGCTGGACGATCGCACCTATGGCGGGGCGTGGATGTACCATTTCGGGGAAAACCTTGTCTCCTACGGCTTCGTCGTGGGGCTGGATTACCCCAACACCTGGCTTTCCCCGTTTGACGAAATGCAGCGCGTGAAGCTGCATCCCTCCTTCCGTCCGTATTTCGAGGGCGGGCGTCGCCTGTCCTATGGCGGGCGCGCCCTGTCCGAAGGCGGGCTGCAGTCCATTCCCCGCCTGACCTTCCCCGGCGGCATGCTGGTGGGCGATACGGCGGGCTTCCTCAACGTGCCCAAGATCAAGGGCACGCATACCGCGATGAAGTCGGGCATGCTGGCGGCCGAGGCCGTGGCGGAGGCCTTCCTGACCAACCGGGTGGAACCGGGTTCCTATACGCGGCGCATCCGGGAATCGTGGCTGTGGGACGAACTGCGCGGCGTGCGCAACATCCGCCCGGCCTTCGCGCGCTTCGGCATGAAGGGCGGCGCGCTGTATTCGGGCATTGACGCGATGCTGCTGCGCGGGCGGGCGCCGTGGACGCTCCATACCCGCCATGCCGATAACGAGACGCTGGAGCCTGCCTCCATCTCGCCGAAAATCGATTATCCCAAGCCGGACGGCAAGGTCACGTTCGACAAGCTGTCCTCCGTCTTCCTGTCGAACACCAATCATGAGGAAGACCAGCCCGTGCACCTGAAGGTGCGCAGCATGTCCATGTGGAAGACCGTCAACTGGGACGTGTTCCGCTCCCCCGAAAGCCGCTACTGCCCCGCTGCGGTGTATGAGGTCGTGGATGAGGAAACAAACCCCACGCTGCAGATCAACGCGCAGAACTGCGTCCACTGCAAGACATGCGACATCAAGGACCCGACCCAGAACATTGACTGGGTGACGCCCGAAGGGTCCGGCGGTCCGAACTACCCCGGCGGCATGTAGGCACATGCCCGTGGACGTCAGTGCCTGCCGCATGGCGTCCCTCCTTTCCCATCCCCCATCCAGCCACAGACAGGAAGAGACGTGATGAAGGTTCTTGTCCCCGTAAAGCGCGTGATCGACTATAATATCAAGCCACGTGTGAAGGCCGACGGCACCGGCGTTGAAACCGCCGGCGTCAAGATGTCGATGAACCCGTTCGACGAAATCGCGGTGGAAGAGGCCGTCCGCCTGAAGGAAAAGGGCGTTGTCACGGAAATCGTGGCCATTTCCATTGGAGAGCCCAAGGCGCAGGACACGCTGCGTACCGCCATGGCCATGGGGGCGGACCGTTCCATCCTGGTGGAAACCGACGCGGTGACCGAGCCCCTGGCGGTGGCGAAGGTGCTCAAGGCGCTGGTGGAAAAGGAAAAGCCCGATCTGGTGATCCTGGGCAAGCAGGCCATCGATGACGACATGAACGCCACGGGCCAGATGCTGGCCGGGCTGCTGGGCTGGCCGCAGGGTACGTTCGCCAGCAAGGTCGAGATCACCGATGGCAAGGCCATGGTCACGCGCGAAATCGATGGCGGCCTGCAGACCGTCGCGCTCACGCTGCCGGCCATCGTCACGGCGGACCTGCGCCTGAACGAGCCGCGCTATGCCTCGCTGCCGAACATCATGAAGGCACGCAAGAAGCCGATGGAAAAAATCACGCCCGCCGAGGTGGACGTGGACATGACCCCCCGCCTGAGCATCGTGTCGGTGGCCGAACCCGCGGGACGCAAGGCGGGCATCAAGGTGGATTCCGCAGCGGAACTGGTCGCGAAGCTGCGTAACGAAGCAAAGGTGATCTGATCATGACCGTACTCGTACTCCTCGACCACGAAGCTGGCGCCATCAGGCAGGCGTCGCGTTCCGCCATCGCGGCGGCGTCAAAGCTGGGTGATGTCGATGTGCTGGTCGTGGGCCGCGATGCTGCCAAAGCCGCCGAGGCTGCGGCAAAGCTGCCTGGCGTGAAGAAGGTCCTGAGTGCCGCGGATGGCGTCAGCGCGGATGAACTGGCCGAGCCCGTGGCGGCACTGCTGGCCTCGCTGGCGGATGGCTATACCCACATCCTTGCCGCGTCGAGCGCGAATGCCAAGAACACGCTGCCGCGTGCCGCCGCGCTGCTGGATGTGCAGCCGATCCCCGATGTCGTGGAAGTCATCGACGCCGACACCTTCGTGCGCCCGATCTATGCCGGCAGCGCGCTTGCCACGGTAAAGTCCTCCGACCCGAAAAAGGTCCTGACGGTCCGTGCCTCCGCCTTTGACCCGGTCGCGGCCGAGGGGGGCTCGGCCCCGGTCGAGAATGTTTCCACCCCGGCGGACGATACCCGTTCGCAGTTTGTCGGCACCGAACTGTCGCAGTCGGAGCGTCCGGAACTGGAATCCGCGCGTGTTGTGGTGTCCGGCGGCCGTGGCATGCAGAACGAAGAGAATTTCAAGTTGCTGGAGCCTCTGGCCGATCGTCTGGGTGCCGCCATCGGCGCGTCGCGCGCGGCGGTGGATGCCGGGTTCGTGCCCAATGATTATCAGGTGGGACAGACCGGCAAGATCGTGGCGCCGGAACTGTATATCGCCATGGGTATTTCAGGCGCGATCCAGCATCTGGCGGGCATGAAGGACAGCAAGGTCATCGTGGCGGTCAACAAGGACCCCGAGGCCCCGATTTTCCAGATTGCGGATTACGGTCTGGTGGGCGACCTGTTCGAGGTACTGCCCGCGCTGGAAGCCGAACTCGACAAGGCAGGCTGAGGGACACGTTCCCCCGCCGATACGGCCTTATGACGGGCGGGGCATGTCCCCGCCCGTTTTTTATTGGCAGGCGCCTTCTGGCGCCGTGACGGGTTTCAAATTCGCTGGGAATCAACAAGAAAGTTTTTGGTGAAGCTTTTTGCAAAAAGCTTCGAAGAACGCCGCCTTTTTGAAAAAAGGCGGCACCCAAAAACTTTTGTTATTTTAAATGGTTCTTTGCAAACCGGGCAAAGCCGGGATGATCGTGTCTCAGTCCTCGCCCAGCACGGCGCGGGCACGGCGAACGATCGTGTCATATTCCTCCTGCGTCAGGTCTCCCCGATGCAGCATCTCACTCGCCCGGGCGAGGGCATCACGGGCATGTGTCTCATCAGGAATGGGATAGCGCCGTCCCGGCAGGGCAAATGCCGAATCCGGCAGTGCATCACGTTCGGCCGTCGTCAGTCTGGACATGATCCGTATCCTTCTTAGCGTTCATGCGGGGATTTTGACCCCATATGCACAGATTACGCCGCCCCGGACCGTGATCGCTACGTAAAAGACAGGGACATGCCCCGGCCTGAATGCACGGCTGGCCCAGGTCAAAAAAAACGGGACACACTGCAATTGCAATGTGCCCCGCCAAGGTGGCCACACATGAGCATGTCATGTGGAATTTTATACCAGACTGTATTCAGTCCGGACATTTCAGTATTTTGCGAAGCCATGCTGACTTCATGAGCCATTATTGGCACTCATTTTCCAAGAGGTCAACATAAAAAATAAAATAGATATCGTTTTTACTTTTTTTGCACCGCACAATTACTGTGTTTATTTTGCATTGCACAATGGACATCAGAATACAGACACAAATGACACAAATCAGTGCGCCATCGCCCGACCGGGGATTATTCACCCCACGGGCCGCATGCAATATGTTCCTGATCCCGGGGATGTCCTGTATGGTGGATACATGAACCGCCTTACTGGCCCTGGCCGATATCGCATGAACGTACGCTATGGCCGCAATATCCGGACCAGCGCCGGATGACGCGCATGCGACGGCCCGCGTCCAGACGGCATGCCGCCTTCTGTCAGGGCAGCATCATGCGTCATGTGGTCGTCATGGCGGGCACCGGCGCCATCGGCCTTATGGCCGTGTTCATGGTTGACCTGCTGAACCTGTTCTACATCTCAACCCTGCACAATCCCGCCCTGACGGCTGCGATCGGCTTTACCGCGGCAGTCGGGTTCATCCAGATTGCCGTCTCCATCGGCATGTCGATTGGGCTCGGGGCGACGACGGGTCGGCAGATCGGGGCCGGACACCACGATGTCGCGCAACGCATCGCCTCTTCCTTTTCCGTCGTCATGCTGGCGCTGACCAGTCTGATCGGGTTTGGCACGGCCCTGCTGGCCCATCCCATCCTGCATGCGCTTGGCGCCCATGGCGAGGCGGAGCATCAGGCGGCGCTTTACCTGTACATTGCCTCCCCCCTGCTGCCCCTGATCGCGACGGGCATGGGATGTTCCAGCCTGCTGCGCGCGGTGGGGGCGGCCCAGCAATCCATGAATGTCACGCTGGCGGGCGCGCTGATTTCCGCCGTGCTGGATCCCATCCTGATCCTGTGGATGAATCTGGAACTGGAGGGGGCGGCCCTCAGCACGCTCGCATCCCGCGCGCTGGTGGCGGCGCTTGGCATCTATTGCGCGCGTCAGCACGACCTGCTGGCGCGGCCCGTGGCACGGTTCATACGCGCCGATACCTATTGCGTCGGGCACATCGCCGTTCCCGCCATCCTGACGAACCTTGCCACGCCCGTGGGTGGCATTTTCGTCACCCATGCCATGGCGTCCTTTGGACTGGCGGCGGTCGCGGGACAGGCCACCATTGACCGCATCGTGCCCGTCGCCTTCGCCTTCGTATTTGCGCTGACGGGTTCAATCGGGCCGATCATGTCGCAGAATCTGGGGGCGGGTCAGGTTGCGCGCGTGCAGGAGACACTTGTCGCCGCGCTGAAGCTGGTGATGGGATGCGTGGCCCTGACATGGGCGATCCTGTTCCTGGGACAGGACATCGTGATCCGGGTTTTTTCGGCCACCGGCACAACCGCCGACCTGATCCGCCTGTTCTGCAACTGGACCATCGGCGGTTACGTCTTTATCGGCATGCTGTTCGTTGCGAACTCGGCGTTCAACAACCTTGGTTATCCGCTGTACTCGACGCTGTTCAACTGGGGACGGGCGACGCTGGGCACCATTCCCTTTGTCTGGATCGGTACCCGTTTCGGCCCCATGGGCGTGCAGGTGGGACAGGTGATGGGAAGTGTCCTGTTCGGGCTGGGGGCGGTCGGGATGGCCTTCAACGTCGTCCGTACCCTTGATATCAGGCCAGCCGGTCCGGAAAGCGACTCGATCCCCTCCCTGCCGCCGGCGCAGAGCGCGGAAAGCGCCATGATCGAACTCGACGATCTGGATAACGAGGCGCAGGAATTCGATCAGGGGGAAGAGGACGCCCAAAACACTGTAATGTCGGACAACAGGAACTGATCCCTGCCGTAAGGTCGTGCCGGAAGCGCGGCGGCGCAACGCTTTGGAAGAAGAAAATGTGAAGCTGAAGCGGCTCTCTGGCAGGGAGCATGATGGACATCTAGACGCTGAAGGAACTGCTGGCCCAAAGCTCGTGGCGTCCGGTCCGCAATGGGAAGTCGTGACCGGGACGATGTCGGCACGGGATTATTCGCGGCGGCGGCCTGCGACCGGCCGGCGTGGATCCAAAGACGTGGCGCCATGTATCATGTCGCCCGGATGCCTCAGTAAGTAATTCTGCAACCTTGCCCATGAACCGTGCTCAGGACCGGGCGGGCATCGACGCCTGACAGGTCAACTGTAACGCAGTCAGGCTTCATGTCAGTCTCGACGGCACGAAGCGCCCGAGGCTTTCGCTCCAGTTGAGGCGTGGCTCGAACAGGGTTACTTCGCCCTGCCCGGATGATCGACACGCCACCCGTCTTCCCGACTTTGGCTACCTGCCCCAGCCATGGATCCGGGTGACGTGAATGTCGATCGGACCTGACGGAAACTCAGGTATTCATCGCGTCGAAGAAGTCCTTGTTCGTCTTGCTGTATTTCAGCTTGTCGAGCAGGAAGTCCATTGCATCCATCGTGCCCATCGGCGCAAGGATGCGACGCAGGACCCACATCTTCGACAGGTCCGCGCGATCGACCAGCAGTTCTTCCTTGCGGGTGCCGCTCTTGGTGATGTCGATGGCGGGGAAGGTGCGCTTGTCCGCCAGCTTGCGGTCAAGGATCAGTTCGGAGTTGCCGGTGCCCTTGAACTCTTCAAAGATCACCTCGTCCATGCGGCTGCCGGTATCGATCAGGGCGGTTGCGATGATCGTCAGCGACCCGCCTTCCTCGATATTGCGTGCGGCGCCAAAGAAACGCTTGGGCCGCTGCAGCGCGTTGGCGTCCACGCCGCCGGTCAGCACCTTGCCCGACGAAGGCACGACCGTGTTGTAGGCACGGGCCAGACGGGTGATCGAATCCAGCAGGATGACGACATCGCGCTTGTGCTCGACCAGGCGCTTGGCCTTTTCCAGCACCATCTCGGTCACCTGCACGTGGCGGGTCGCCGGTTCGTCAAAGGTGGAGGACACGACTTCCCCCCGGACGGAGCGGGCCATGTCGGTCACTTCTTCCGGGCGTTCGTCGATCAGCAGCACGATCAGGAACACTTCGGGATGGTTTGCGGAAATGGAGGACGCGATGCTCTGCAGCATTACCGTCTTGCCGGTACGCGGCGGGGCGACGATCAGGGCGCGCTGTCCCATCCCGATGGGGGAGACGAGGTCGATCACCCGGGGGGTGAAATCGCGGGTCTGTCCCTTGCCCTTGCCTTTTGCCGCGCCATCGGCCGGCCCGACGGCGGAGCTTTCGACTTCCATCTGCAGGCGGCGTTCGGGATAAAGCGGCGTCAGGTTGTCGAAATTGATCCGCTGGCGCACCGCCTCGGGCGGTTCGAAGTTGATCGTATCGACCTTGAGCAGCGCGAAATAACGTTCCCCGTCGCGCGGGGCGCGGATCTGTCCCTCCACCGTGTCGCCGGTGCGCAGGCCGAAGCGCCGCACCTGGCTGGGGGAGATGTAGATGTCGTCGGGCCCGGGCAGGTAATTCGCTTCCGGCGAGCGCAGGAAGCCAAAGCCATCGGGCAGGATTTCCAGTGTCCCATCCCCGTAAATCGCCTGGTCATTCTCTGCCAGGGTCTTGAGGATGGTGAACATCAGTTCCTGCTTGCGCAGGGACGATGCATTTTCAATGTTCAGACTTTCGGCATAAGCCAGAAGGTCCGCAGGTGTTTTGGCCTTGAGTTCGGCGAGATGCATGCAAGCGTTGCCTTGGACTGGCAGTTCAGGGGAGGGGAATGGATAATATCCGATGTGACAGCGGAAGGGGGTGTCACATCCTGGCATCTGCTCACGAAGTCAGAAATGCGACCTGGATATTACATTCTTACAAGGATAAGGCCCGATGGCCGGAGAAGGCCACGTAGCTCATGCGACGTCGTTTATCGCAAAGCAGATAAAAAGTCAATACGGATTGTAATTACTTTCCCAGCCATCCCTTGCGCCAGAACCACAGCAGCGGAAAGATCACGGTGGCGGCCATCAGGGCCAGCGAGTACCAGTATCCATATTTCCAGTTCAGTTCCGGAATATCATGGAAATTCATGCCATAGATGCCGGCTACCAGCGTGGGGGCTACGCCGATGAAGCTTACGACCGTCAGCAGCTTCATCCCATTATTCTGTTCGATACTGATGAACCCCAGCGTGGCATCCAGCAGGAACTGCACCTTGTTGGAAGTCTGCGATACGAAGTCATTCAGCGACTTGATGTCGCGTTCCACCGTCGCCAGCCGCCCCTGCAGCTTGTCCGACAGGTCGCGCTTCTTGTTTTCCGTGACAAAGATGGTGATGCGTTCCAGACCCAGCAGGCTGTCGCGCACCGATGACGTCAGGTCGCCGGAACGTCCCACGCGGCTGAGCATGCTGCGCAGCAGGCCGTCCATCCGCCGCATCCCGCCATGTTCGGACTGAAAGACATCCTTTGACATGCCATCGAGGGACTGGCCCAGATGTTCGAGGATATCGGCCAGTCGATCGACAATCGCCTCGAGCAGCAGGGTGCTGCATTCATCGCCCGACAGGCGCGCGGACTGCCCCGCGACCTGGCGCGCCACCACGTCAAAGGCGGTAAAGCCGGTGAAGCGGATGGTCAGCAGCCGGTCGCGCATCAGGATGAACCCCACCGGGGAGACGAAGAAATCGTCGCCGATCTGGCGCACCAGCGGGGTGGACAGGTAAACGGCGTCATCTTCCATGAACAGGCGTGAGGAGCTTTCGATTTCGTCCAGTTCCGCGCGCGTGGGAATGCGCTGGCCCGTGACCCGCGCCGCCAGCGCCTGCTCGTCCTCGGTCGGGTCAAGCAGGTCGAGCCAAGGGGCGTCCTTGACCTCTTGTGCATCAGCCTCGCTCGTGATCGTCCGGGCGGGCGAGCCGGGCCTGTGCGCAAGAAACATTCAGCGGTCCTCATTCATCATGTCGGGTCCCGGCCTATCATCGGGACAACGTGCTTCATGTCAAATCATGACAGGGAGGGCCATGACCGAAAGCTCTGGTTTTTTTCCGGCATCGGGTCCAGAACGCCGTAGGCGTATCATCGCGCGGGCGCGTGCGATATACCGTCATCGAGCCCTGCACGAATTTATTCCCCCTGGAGAGCGAAGTTGAGCGCAGATCAATCCCCGGCCCCGCCGTCCCGCGCGAACAGCCTGCGCGCCGGCCCGGACGCCCATGGGCGGTTTGGCATCTTTGGCGGCCGTTTCGTCGCCGAAACCCTGATGCCGCTTATCCTCGAACTGACCGAGGCCTACAGGGCCGCCAGGGCCGATCCGCAGTTCCAGCGTGAACTCGACTATTACCTCAAGGACTATGTCGGCCGTCCCAGCCCGCTGTGGTTCGCCCGTCGCCTGACGGAGGAACTGGGCGGCGCGCGCGTCTACATGAAGCGCGAGGAACTGAACCATACGGGTTCGCACAAGCTCAACAACGTCATGGGGCAGATCCTGCTGGCGCGTCGCATGGGGCGCACCCGGGTCGTGGCTGAAACCGGCGCGGGGCAGCATGGCGTCGCGACCGCCACCGTCTGTGCGCTGTTTGGCATGAAATGCGCGATCTACATGGGTGCCACGGATGTCGAGCGGCAGAAGCCCAACGTGTTCCGCATGCGCCTGCTGGGGGCGGAGGTCATTCCCGTTACCGCCGGCGCGGGGACGCTGAAGGACGCGATGAACGAGGCGATGCGCGACTGGGTGACCAACGTGCGCGACACCTATTTCCTTGTGGGCACGGTGGCGGGGCCGCATCCCTATCCCGAAATGGTGCGCGATTTCCAGTCGGTCATCGGCGTGGAGACGAAGCAGCAGATCCTCGAGGCCGAAGGCCGCCTGCCCGACGCGATTGTCGCGGCCATTGGCGGCGGGTCGAACGCGATGGGGATATTCCACCCCTTCCTTGACGATCCGTCCGTGCGCCTGATCGGGGTGGAGGCGGCCGGCCGTGGCCTCGACAGTGGGGAAACCGCAGCCTCCATCCAGCGCGGCCGCCCCGGCGTGCTGCATGGCAACCGCACCTACCTGCTGCAGGACGGGGACGGACAGATTTCGGAGGCCCATTCCATCAGCGCGGGGCTCGACTATCCGGGGATCGGGCCGGAACATTCATGGCTGAACGATATCGGGCGGGCGGAGTATGTCGGCGCGACCGATGACGAGGCCTTGGCCGCGTTCCAGCTCTGCACCCGGACCGAGGGCATCATCCCCGCCCTGGAATGCGCGCATGCCCTGGCCTATGTCGCGAAGCTGGCGCCGACCATGGCGCCGGATCAGATCATCGTAATGAATGTATCGGGCCGGGGGGACAAGGACATCTTCACCGTCGCCGCGCATCTGGGAGTGTCGTTGTGAGCCGTATTGCCAGCCGATTCGCCGCCCTGAAGCAGGAGGGGCGCGGCGCCCTGATCCCTTATGTGGAGGCATGCGACCCGGATTACGAAACCTCGCTCGCGCTGCTTAAGGGCATGCCGGGGGCGGGCGCGGACCTGATCGAGGTGGGGATGCCCTTCAGCGACCCCAGCGCCGATGGCCCGACCATCCAGAAGGCGGCGCTGCGTGGCCTGCGTGGCGGGGCGACGATCCCCCGCGTGCTGGAGATGATCGCGGCCTTCCGGCGTGACGATGACGAAACACCGATCATCCTGATGGGGTACCTCAACCCCATCGAGGCCTATGGCCACGAACGTTTCTGCGTCGATGCCGCCCGCGCGGGCGTGGACGGGCTGATCATCGTCGATGTCCCGCCTGAGGAAGGCGACCTGCTGCGCGGGCCTGCGGCGGCGAACGGGCTGGACATCATCCGCCTTGTCGCGCCGACCACGCCGGATGACCGCCTGCCGGTCGTGCTCGATGGGGCATCGGGCTTCCTGTATTATGTCAGCATCACCGGCGTTACGGGCACACGTACCGCCAGCACCGATGAACTGGCCGCCGCGATGCCGCGCCTGCGGGCGGCGACCGACCTGCCGGTCGCCATCGGCTTTGGCATCCGCAGCCCCGAACAGGCTGCGGGCGCGGTGCGCGCAGCCGACGGGGCCGTCGTGGCCTCGGCCCTGCTCAATACGCTTGCCGGGACGCTGGATAAGGATGGACACGCCACGGAAAACACCCTGCGCGACGTTCTTGCGCAGTTGCGTGGGCTGGCCGATGCGGTCCGTTCCGCCCGTCGATGAATGTGAATCTGGCATAACATGCGATCTGCCTGTATGGAGCAGGCGGATAGACGTACGTCAGGGAGAGGTAACATGAGCTGGCTGACCGAATATGTCCGGCCCAAGATCCGTGGCCTGCTCAAGCGGGAAGTGCCGGACAACCTGTGGACCAACTGCGAATCCTGCGAGCAGATGATTCTGGTCAAGGATCTGCGGCGCGCGATGAATGTCTGTCCGCATTGCGGCCACCACATGCGCGCCACGGTGCAGCAGCGCCTGGAATGGACGTTCGATAATGGGGAATATACCCGCATCGAACTGCCCAAGGCGCCGGTAGACCCGCTGTCCTTTCGCGACCGCAAGCGTTACACCGACCGGCTGAAGGACGAACGCGCCAAATCGCAGCTTGATGAATCCATGGCCGTGGCGCATGGCCGCATCGGTGGCCATGACGCGGTCGTCGCCGTCATGGCGTTCGAGTTCATTGCCGGCACGATGGGCGCGGCACTGGGCGAGGCCTTTCTGGCCGCCGCCCGTCTGGCGATCCTCCAGCAGGCGCCGCTGATTGTCTTTACCGCATCTGGCGGCGCGCGCATGCAGGAAGGGATGCTCAGCCTGATGCAGATGCCGCGCACGACGATCGCCGTCGAGATGCTGCGGGAGGCAAGGCTGCCCTATATCGTGGTGATGACGAACCCGACCACGGGTGGCGTTTCGGCGTCGTTCGCGATGCTGGGCGATATCCAGATGGCCGAACCCAATGCCCTGATCGGTTTCGCGGGACAGCGCGTGATCCAGGATACTGTGCGCGAAAAGCTGCCCGAAGGGTTCCAGCGCGCGGAATACCTGCTGGAACACGGGATGCTGGACATGGTCGTCACGCGTTCCGAACTGCCTACCATCCTTGGCACCCTGATCGGGCAGCTCAACCACGCCCACATCACGCCGTCCGCGGCGTAATTCGTACGGTCCGTCATGAAGACTCCGCCCGCGTCCGGTCTTGGTCCTGAATTCGCCGGGCGCACCGGCGCGATTCTCGAACGGCTCAACCAGCTCTATCCGGCACTGATCGACCTGTCGCTGGGGCGGCTGGAACAGTTTCTGGCCCGTCTGGGCCATCCCGAACGCCACCTGCCGCCCGTCATCCACGTGGCGGGCACCAATGGCAAGGGCAGCACCTGCGCCCTGATCCGCGGCATTGCGGAGGCGGCGGGATGGCGCGTCCATGTCATGACGTCGCCGCATCTGGTGCATGTGACCGAACGCTTCCGCATCGCGGGGCAGATTGTCTCAGAATCCGAACTGGCCGAAGTGATGGAGGACATCGAGCGCGTCAATGATGGCGCGCCGATCACGGTGTTCGAGGTGCTGACGGCCGCAGGATTCGTTCTGGGCGCGCGCCATCCGGCCGAACTGATGATTGTCGAGGTCGGGCTGGGCGGGCGTTACGACGCCACCAACGTGCTGACGCGGCCCGCCGCCTGTGCCATTGCCTCCATTTCCATGGATCATGAGGCGTTCCTTGGCGATACGCTGGAAAAGATCGCGATGGAAAAGGCCGGCATCATCAAGGCCCGCGTGCCGGTTGCCACCGGACGCCATCCGGCCGATGTCATGGCCGTCATCGCCCGTGTGGCCCACGAATGCGATGCCCCGCTGTGGCGGCGTGACCATGAATGGTCGATCACGCCATCGCCTGATGGCATGCGACTGACCTATCGCGATGGGGAAGGGACGCTAGACCTGCCGCGTCCCGGCCTGCTGGGGCCGCATCAGGTGGATAACGCGGGACTTGCGGTCGCGACATTGCGGGCCAGTGGCCTGTCGCTGCCGCCGCGGGCGTGGGCGGGAATCGCCAATGCGCACTGGCCCGCGCGGCTGCAGCGGCTGGAGGGGGCACTGGCGCGGAAACTGCCCGCAGGGTGGGAGCTGTGGCTGGATGGCGGTCACAATCCCGGCGCGGGCGATGCGCTGGCGCAGGTGATCGAAGGGTGGGGGGATCGTCCGGTCCACCTGATTGTCGGCATGAAGCAGACCAAGGATGCGTCGGGCTTCCTCGCCCCGCTGCTGCCCCATGTCGCAGGCGCGCAGGCCGTGGCCGAGCCGGAGCAGCATCTTGCCCTGCCAGTGGCCGATATCATCGCGGCGGGACAGGGCCGTGTGATCGCCGGGCCAACCATTGAACAGGCGCTGGAACGTCTGGCGCATGACATGCCCCACCAGCCGCCCGCGCGGGTCGTGATCTGCGGCAGCCTCTATCTGGCGGGCGTGGCCCTGCAGCAGGATGGCTGGGTCGCGACATAGGCCGATCCGTTTGGCGAACTGGTTTCCCGGGCGCAGTTATCCCTGGCGGGATACAAGCCCGTCTGGAAACAATCCATTGATAAAAATAAAAGTTTTTTGGGTGTCGCCTTTTTTAAAAAGGCGACGTCTTTCGAAGCTTTTTGAAAAAAGCTTCACCAGAAACTTCTTCATGATTTGCGGGATGTCCCAAAGGCCATCTTCAGGTTTCCGGACCCGGCAGGGATCATGGGGGCCTGCGTCCTGATGGCATGCAGGCTGTGGAAGACGCCCGCAAACATGCTACTGACATCATGTCAGGAATGCCGTGTCCGTTCATGCCCTGCTTGCCATACGGGGAAATGGCTGGATGCGGGCGTGTTTCCGGAAGGTGTCCATCCGAAGGGGAATGGTGAAAAAATTGAACGGTTTGTCTGATCCCGCGATGTATCGTGTCGGTATTGATGGATTCAATCTCGCCATCCCGAAAGGTACGGGAATCGCCACCTATGCCCGTACGCTCAGCCATGTTGTCAAAGACCTCGGGCATCCGGTGGATGTCCTGTATGGGATGAATATCTCGCACAAGGTCTCGCCCGAGCTGCGGGAGGTCATGTTCTTCAACATATTGGGCAGCGATGGCCAGGCGCCACGTCGCAAGGGAAAGATCCCCCGCTGGATCCGGAACCAGATCGCGTCCTTTGGAAAAAACCATCCCTTTGAAATCAGCCTGACCGGCCGGGTGGACCAGCGCAGCTTCCTCAGCCGCCTGCCCGCCTTTGACCGAATCCTCAACGAGCAGGATATTTTCGCGCGCGCGTCGCGGTATTTCCGCACGACCGGGAATTTCCTTTCGCTCCGCCTGCCGGATGCGCCGCGCATCATGCACTGGACCTATCCCCTGCCGATACAGGTGGAAGGGGCGATCAACCTGTACACGATCCATGACCTGGTGCCCCTGCGCTTTCCCCAGACCACGCTGGATGACAAGTCCTATCATTTCAGGCTGATGAAAAAGATATGCGGCCTCAATGCGCCGATCTGCACGGTGTCGGAGGCATCGCGCAGGGATATCGCCGCGTTCTTCCCCGAAATGGCGGATCGCATCTACAACCCGTACCAGTCCTTCCTGCCCGATCCCGTCTTCATGAAACGAAGCGACGAGGAAACGCGCGAGGAGCTTGAGGGGGTATTCGGCCTGAAACCTGAAAGTTATTTCCTGTTCTATGGCTCGCTTGAGCCCAAGAAGAATATCGGCCGGATCATCGAAGGCTTCCTGAGCAGCCAGACGGATCGGAAGCTGGTCATCGTGGGCGCGATGGCATGGAAGAATGAAAACGAGCTCCGCTTCCTGCAGCACGGCGTGGATGAGGGGCGGATCGTGCTGTTTGACTACCTGCCGCAGATCAGCCTGATTACCCTGGTGCGCCACGCGCGCGCGTTGCTGTTTCCCTCCCTGACCGAAGGGTTCGGCCTGCCGGCGCTGGAGGCCATGTTCCTTGGCACGCCCGTCCTGACATCGCATGAGGGGGGCCTGCCTGAAGTGGTGGGGGACAGCGCGGTCATGGTCAGGGATGCCTATGACGCCGCGTCGATTACCGATGGTATCAGCCTGCTGGATCAGGATGACGCCCTGTACCAGCGCCTGAGATCCGAAGGACCGGTCCAGGCGGACAAATTCTCCCTCACCGCATATGGGGAGCGGGTGAAAGAGATGTACGCCGAAATCACCCGTCGTTTCTGAGAGGGTCTCCCGGGAACGACCCGCGTATCATAAAGAAGTTTTTGGTGGAGCTTTTTGCAAAAAGCTTTAGGGAACGCCGCCTTTTTAGATAAAAGGCGGCACCCAAAAACTTTTATTATTTTCAGGCGGTCACTGGAATGGACCGACCTTACCTGCGACCTACGGCAGCAGGATCGTGCTGCCCGTCGTTGCACGTAATTCCAGCGCGACATGCGCCTGTGCCGCGTCCTTTAGGGCGAATTCCTGTCCGATGCGCGGGACAAGCACGCCTTTTTCCAGCAGCGAGAACAGCTCCGCCGCCCCGGCCGTCAGGGATTCGCGCCCGGCGATATAGGTGCCCAGCGACGGGCGCGTCAGATACAGGCTGCCATGGCTGGCCAGTGTCCCGACGGACACGCCCGTCACCGCGCCGGACGCATTGCCGTAACTGACCATCAACCCACGCGGGGCCAGGCAGTTCAGGCTGTCTTCGAACGTCGCGCGTCCGATGCTGTCATACACGACGGGAACCATCGCGCCATCGGTCAGCGCGCGGACACGCGCCGGGATGTCGTGTGTGCCGACCAGCACGTCGGCCGCCCCGTTGGCGCGGGCCAGTTCGGCCTTTTCCTCGGTCGAGACGACGCCGATGACGCGCGCGCCGAGATGGCGCGCCCACTGGCACATCAGCAGCCCGACCCCGCCGGCGGCGGCATAGACAAGGATGTCCTCGCCCTTGCGGACCTCATGCACCTGCCGCAGCAGCATGTGCACCGACAGCCCACGCAGCATGATGGCGGCCGCCGTCCTGGACGCGATCGCGTCCGGAAGCGGCACCACCCGGTCCGCCGCGATGACGCGGTAATGCGCATATCCACCAAGCGCGAGGGGATAGGCCACGCGCGCGCCCACCGACAGGTCCGTGACATCGGGACCGACGGCCTCCACGATGCCCGCGCCCTCCATGCCCGGGATCGCGGGCAGGGAAGGGAATTTGTAAAGGCCGCTGCGGTAATAGGTGTCGATGAAATTGACGCCCATCGCTTCCTGCCGGATCAGGACTTCGCCCTTTGCCGGGGCGGGAACGGGCAGGTCTTCGGCGGTGAGGACTTCGGGGCCGCCATATTCATGGATGCGGATGACGGTGTTCATGGACGCGGACTCCTTGCGATAAAAGATGCTGACCGCCCTCAGATCGTGTCTGGCGCGCGGGTTTCCAGTTCACGCAGGAACAGGCGGTCCATCGCCCCGCCATCCCCCGGATAGGTGTGGGGATCGTAATCCGCGCAACCGTCCATATCCACGCGGTGGCATGGGATCAGGATGGGAATGGGGTTTTCGCTGCATGCGGCCACGACATCCGCCGGCGTGACATTGGCCTGTCGTGCGACCTCGGCGCACGATACGCTGTGTCCCATCGGGATGGTGCGGATGAATGTCCATGCCGCGACCTGCTGCGGTGTGCCATAAGGGGCCAGCGGCAGCGTGCAGGCGGTGGCATCGCCATCGAAATAGGAATCGAGCCAGTCGCATGCCTGTCGCAGCAGCGGGGTTTCGTCCTGATCCCGGCCCCAGCCCCAGTCGAGTGCCACGATCATGTCATCTTCGGCCGAGACGGTCAGGGGGCCGGTGGGCGAATGGAGGGAAAGCTGGGGCATGAGTCACCTTGATCATGGCAGGGAGGTGAACGATAACCCGTCCCGGTCACAGAGGAAATGGTAGCAACCACAATGGCAGCGGCAATGGAAACCTCCTTCATCCGGCGCGGCGACGGCGCGCCCCCTGTCATTTTTGCTCTTGCCACCGGGACGGGCCGCGCCGCCATCGCGGTCATGCGCATCAGTGGCGCGGGGTGTGGCGACATCCTGCGCAGCCTGTGCGGGCGGTTGCCGCAGCCACGTCGCGCGTCGCTGCGCGGTGTGTGGCGGCGTGGGACGGCGGGGGGGCAGGATGTCCTGCTGGACCGGGCGCTGGTCCTGTGGTTTCCGGGGCCGGACAGTTATACGGGCGAAGACAGCGCGGAACTGCACTTGCATGCGGGACCTGCCGTCATTGACGGGGTGGCCGATGCACTTGTCGCGCTGGGCGCGCGTCCCGCCGAACCGGGGGAGTTCACGCGCCGCGCATTTTCCAACGGGCGGCTTGATCTTGTGCAGGCCGAAGGCATCGCCGACCTGATTGATGCGGAGACCGAGGCACAGCGCAGGCAGGCGCTGGCGCAGGCCGAGGGCGCGCAGAGCCGCCTGTACGAGGACTGGGCCTCGCGGCTGCGCACCGCGCTGGCGCATCAGGAAGCCCTGATCGATTTCCCCGACGAAGACCTGCCGCCGGAAGTGGAGCAGGAGCTTGTGTTCACGCTGGGCCATCTGCGTGACGAGATGCGCGCGTATCTGGATGATGGCGGCCAGGGGGAACGGCTGCGTCGCGGGCTGGTGTTCGTGATCGTGGGGGAACCCAATGTTGGCAAGTCCAGCCTGATGAATGCGCTGACGCAGCGTGAGGCCGCCATTGTTTCCTCCCGCGCCGGGACCACCCGCGATGCGGTCGAGGCGCGCGTCGTGCTGGGGGAGGTTCCGGTGACGCTGGTGGATACGGCGGGCCTGCGGGAAACCGAGGACGAGATCGAGGCCGAGGGCGTGCGACGTGCATTGTTTCACGTGAAACAGGCTGATTGCGTGATACATCTATTTTCAGGCGCGACGGTACCGGATAAGGTCGAGCCCGACTGCATGCTGGTCTGCAACAAGGTGGACGAGGTCGCGGCACCCGCAGGCATCATGGGGATCAGCGTGCGCGACGGGCAGGGCATGGAGGCCCTGCGCGGGGCACTGGCGCGGCGCGCGCGGGAACTGACGCAGGGACGCGCAGTGCCCCCCCTGACGCGGGCGCGACACCGTGCCGCGATCGAGGAGACGGCCCATCATCTGGAGCGTGCCGGCGATGATGCCTGGCCGGAGGTGCGGGGCGAGGAAATGCGGCTGGCGATGCGCGCGCTGGGGCGCCTGACCGGCGCGGTGGATGTCGAGGCGCTGCTGGACACGGTGTTCGGGCAGTTCTGCATCGGCAAGTAGAGACAAAGCGGGAGCGGATAAAAGGTGAACGCCACTTACGATGTGATCGTGATCGGCGGCGGCCATGCCGGGTGTGAAGCCGCCGCCGCCGCCGCGCGCTGCGGGGCGCGGACCATGCTGCTGACCCACCGGCGGGCGACGGTGGGCGTGATGTCGTGCAATCCCGCGATTGGCGGAATCGGGAAGGGGCATCTGGTGCGCGAAATCGACGCGCTGGACGGCCTGATGGGAAAGGCGGCGGACCGAGCAGGCATCCATTTCAAGCTGTTGAACCGTTCAAAGGGACCCGCAGTACATGGGCCGCGCGCGCAGGCGGACCGTTCGCTGTACCAGCAGGCGATCATGGACCTGCTTGCCGAAACGCCGGGGCTGGAGATTGTCGAGGGCGCGGCGGGCGACCTGCTGCTTGATGACAGTCATGTGGCAAGGGGCGTCGTGTGCGAGGACGGGCGCGTGTTCCATGCCGGTGCCGTGGTGCTGACGGCGGGCACGTTCCTGCGTGGCGTCATCCATGTCGGGCATGACAGTCAGCCCGCCGGACGGGTGGGAGAGGCCCCGGCCCGTCGGTTGGGGGAACGGCTGCAGGCGTTGGGCCTGCGGATGGGACGGCTGAAGACCGGAACACCCGCGCGCATCGCCCGCGACAGCATCGACTGGGACGCCCTGGCCGAGGACCGGGGCGATGTCGTGCCGGAACCGTTCAGCCGCATGACCGACGCGATTACAAATCCGCAGGTTTCATGCCGCATCACCGCCACCACGGCGCGCACGCACGAAATCATTCGCGAACATCTGCACCTGTCGGCCATTTATGGGGGCGCGATTTCGGGACGCGGACCGCGCTACTGCCCCTCCATCGAGGATAAGGTCGTCCGCTTCGCGCAGCGCGAAAGCCACCAGATTTTTCTGGAGCCCGAAGCCCTGCCGGGGAATCCGGGCGGCGATCTGGTCTATCCCAACGGGATTTCCACCAGCCTTCCCGCCGATGTGCAGGCCCAGATGCTCCACTCCATCCCGGGGCTGGAGCAGTGCCGGATCGTCCGGCCCGGCTACGCGGTCGAATATGATTATGTCGATCCCCGCGAACTGACCCCGGCGCTGGAACTCAAATCCCTGTCCGGGCTGTTCCTTGCGGGGCAGATCAATGGCACCACGGGATATGAGGAAGCCGGGGCGCAGGGCATACTTGCCGGGATCAACGCGGCGCGGCGGGCAGGGGGACAGGCGGAGGTTACGCTGGATCGTGGCACGGCCTATATCGGGGTCATGATCGATGACCTTACGACGCAGGGGGTGTCCGAACCCTATCGCATGTTCACCTCCCGCGCGGAATATCGCCTGACATTGCGGGCCGATAATGCCGACCTGCGCCTGACGCCGCTGGGGATCGAATGGGGCTGCGTGGGCCCGTCGCGACGGCAGCGTTTTGATGCCGAACGCGCGGCGATCGACGCGGCGATGGAGCGTGCCCGCAATGAAAGCTACCCGCCGGAGGCCCTGCGGCGTGAAGGAATCGCGGTCTCCGCCGATGGCCGCGCGCGTTCCCTGCTGGATGTGATGGCGACCGGGGCCTCCATGGAGATGGTGGAGAAAGTAGCACCCTGGATTGCGGACCTGTCGCCGCGCGTGCGCCAGCATGTGGCAACCGAAGCCCGCTATAGCGGGTACCTGTCGCGGCAGGAGCGTGAAATCCGGCAACTGGCGGGGGATGGACGGATCACCCTGCCGCATGATCTGGATTATCATGCAATCGGCGGCCTGAGCACCGAGATGCAGGAACGCCTGTCGCAGGCACGGCCGGTGACCTTTGGCGCGGCGCAGCGTATTCCCGGCATCACGCCGTCGGCGCTTGTGGCGGTTCTGTCGCACGTGCGGCAGGTGGCCTGAGGCCATGGGATATAACGACGCGATGGATGGTGACATCCTTACGGGTGTTTCACGTGAAACACGCGATCGGCTGGTGTCCTATGCCGATCTCCTGACGCGATGGAACGCGCGCATCAATCTGGTTTCCCCCCGTGATCTGGTGCATCTGTGGTCACGGCATATTGCCGACAGCCTGCAGCTTGCATCACGGATCCCGTCCGGCGCGCGTCTGGTGGACATGGGATCGGGCGGGGGATTCCCCGGCCTGGTCATCGCGATGGCGACGGATGCGCAGGTTACGCTGATTGAATCGGACCAGCGCAAGGCCGCCTTCCTGCGGGAGGCATCGCGGGTGGCCGGGGTACGGACCCACGTCATTGCCACCCGGATCGAGGCCGCAGATGTCGCGCCGGTCGATGTCGTGACGGCGCGGGCATTGGCCCCATTGCCACAGCTGCTGCAATGGGGCGTACGTTTTCTGAATAGCGAAGGGATCTGCCTGTTTCTGAAGGGAAAGAACGCAGACGAGGAGCTGAAGGCCGCCAATGCCGACTGGCGCATGGCGGTGACCCGAATTCCAAGCCGCACTGATGCGGATGGTGTCATTCTTGAATTGAGCGATATAAGGCGTGTCACAGACCACAACCCTGCATCCGGCCGATAAGGCCGTGCATGCCCCCCGTATCATCGCCCTTGCGAACCAGAAGGGCGGGGTCGGAAAAACCACAACTGCCATCAATCTTGCCGCCGGTCTTGCGGCCGATGGGTTTCGCGTTCTCCTGATCGATATCGACCCGCAGGGCAATGCCTCCACCGGTCTGGGAATCGGCTATGAAAACCGTCGTCGCGGGACCTATGCGCTGATTGGCGAAGATGTCCCGGCGGCCGACCTGATTCAGGAATCGTCGGTTCCGGGCCTGTCGGTGATTGCCGCCGATACGGAACTGGCGGGCGCGGAACTGGAACTGGTGATGTCGGAACGGCGGGAGTTCCGGCTGCGCGATGCCATTGCCCGCATCGGGGGAGACTATGACGTCATCCTGATTGACTGTCCCCCCAGCCTGGGGCTGCTGACGCTTAATGCGCTGGTGGCGGCGCAGGCGGTGATCGTGCCGCTGCAGTGCGAGTTCTTTGCGCTTGAAGGCATCAGCCAGCTGGTGCGCACGGTTAACAGCCTGTGCAAGTCCCTCAATCCGGGTCTGAAGCTGGAGGGGATTGTCCTGACGATGTATGACCGGCGCAACAACCTGTCGGAACTGGTGGCCGCCGATGCGCGCGGTTTCTTTGGCGATCGGGTGCTGGAGACGGTCATCCCGCGCAACATCCGCATTTCCGAGGCGCAGAGCCACGGGCAGGCCGTCATGGTGTACGATGCCCGTTCATCCGGCAGTCAGGCATACAAGGCCCTGTCGGAAGAGGTGATTTCGCGGCTGGCGCTGAAGGCGGGCAGGAAAGGGAAGAAGCAGGGATGAAACCGAAAAAGGATGCCGCCCGTCCCCGTCTGGGGCGCGGGCTTGCCGCGTTGCTGGGCGATCAGGTCAACATGCTCAATCCCGCGCCGGGGCTGGAGCCGCCAAAGAGCATGGATGGCGGATCGGTCCTGCCGGTTGACGTGCTGGAACCCGGCCCGTTCCAGCCGCGTCAGCACATGGAGCCGGAGGCCCTGACGGAACTGGCGGATTCCATTCGCACGCGCGGCATCCTGCAACCGATTCTGGTGCGCCCGCATCCCGATCGCCCCAATGTCTTTCAGATCATCGCGGGGGAGCGACGCTGGCGCGCGGCGCAGCTTGCCTCCCTGCATGAGGTTCCGGTCCATATCCGTGCGCTGGATGATGGCGATGCGATGGCCGCAGCACTGGTGGAAAACCTGCAACGCGCCGACCTGAACGCCATTGAAGAGGCAGAAGGGCTCCAGCGGCTGCTTGATGATTACCGCCTGACGCAGGAGGAACTGGCAGGCGCGATCGGGAAATCCCGTCCCCATGTCGCGAATATGGTGCGTCTGCTGCAACTGCCATCGCCCGTGCGGGAGGCCGTGCGGACCAAGGAACTGTCGGCAGGGCATGCGCGTGCGTTGCTGGCGCACCCCGATCCCGTGGCGGCCCTGAAGGTGGTGCTCAAGCAGGGACTGAATGTCCGCCAGACCGAGGCCCTGTCAAAAAAGACCGATGCAAGGCGGGGGGAAGCTGGCAAGGAAAAGGAAAAAACTTCCAAAGACCCCGAAATCGGTTCGCTGGAACGCGACCTGACCAACCGGCTGGGGCTGAAGGTCCAGATCACGTTCGATGGGAAGGGAGGTTCCCTGCGGATTGATTACCGCTCCCTTGACCAGTTCGATGGCCTGCTGAAATTGCTGCAGGCATAGCAGGGCAGGGGGTGCCCAGGGGCATCCGCAAAATGCCTTGTGCATCGTAAAAGAAGTTTTTGGTGAAGCTTTTTGCAAAAAGCTTCGAAGAACGCCGCCTTTTTAGATGAAAGGCGGCACCCAAAAACTTTTGTCATTTTCAGGCAGTCCTATATGGAAACGCCATGGACACGGGCAGGGGAGACAGGCCCCAGACCCGACATGCGTTCGCCGGATTTTCGCCATGCTGCCGGGGCATGAATCGCGTGATACCGTGGTAATCGACACACGATAAGGAACGGATAGAGAACAGACGCAATCATATCCTGATTTGCGATAATCAGGGCGCAGGAAACCCGAAGAGGGCAAAAATATTGAAAAAACCCCTTGTCGTCATTGTGCTGTCTTGGTAAAAGCCCCTCACCCGAAAGGGAAACCCCGTGGGCGCATAGCTCAGTTGGTAGAGCAGCTGACTCTTAATCAGCGGGTCCAAGGTTCGAGCCCTTGTGCGCCCACCACGGGATTTCTTCTCCAGACAATCAGATCGGTTTCCCCATCATCATGCACATGGATATGGCGGATGCTGCCCGGTCCGTTCCCTTATTCCCTTGTGCATGGGAAAGGCAGGGAGGAATGCCCCCGTTATTCGCAACCGGGCAATGTCCTTTTGCTTTGGGACAAGGGTTGACGTTGTGCGGGCGGTGAAGGACGCTGGATATATGATGCGCAGGGTATGAAGTTGCCCTCGGGTTTGAATGCGATAAATGTAGAACAATGAAGATTGCCGTCATTTACATAGCTGAACCCTATCAATGCTATCACACTGCATCTGTCGCCGACGCCCTTTCATCAGAATTCAATTTCGATGTAACGGAATACTACAGCTTTCCTGAAACCGTACAGCATCTGGAGC
The DNA here is from genome assembly GCF_003207955.1 of Novacetimonas pomaceti. Lineage (NCBI taxonomy): Bacteria > Pseudomonadati > Pseudomonadota > Alphaproteobacteria > Acetobacterales > Acetobacteraceae > Novacetimonas > Novacetimonas pomaceti. Next base: position 304,228 of record NZ_NOXG01000003.1, on the reverse strand, counting down.
GTATCCGGGCCGCGATGCATGCCCCTGCATTGCAGCTTAGGCAGTTCCACAAGTCGTGGAAGGCAAAAACGCTCAAGACCTTCCGCCGGCTGGATCAGGAACGCATCCTTGTGCTGCGTGAAAATGTGGATGAACTCAATCAGTACGATGCCGTGGTCGCCACCGAATATACCGCAGGCATTCTCAAGGACATGGGGCTTCGCCACCCGGCACTGATACTGCTGATGCATGGGGCGGGCGACAGGTACGTCAATGATGACCACCATGTCAGGGATTTTGATCTGGCGCTGTTTCCCGGGGTGAAGATCGAAAACTATTTCAAACAGAAAAACCTCATCCGGCCGGGACATTATGCTGTCGTCGGATATCCGAAATTCGATGTTTTCGAGGCCGTGAAAAAGGAAAGCCCGGTCCTGTTCACGAATGGCCGGCCGTTCGTGCTGTACAACCCGCATTACCAGCGGCAGCTGACGTCCTATAAGGCATGCATGGGCGAAATCATCCGGGGGTTTTCAGACCGGCACGACTATAATCTGGTGATCGCGCCGCATATCAAGGTTTTCCACAAGGGATTCGGCTTAAGGGCGCGGCGTCTGAAGCAGCAGGCGCGTGGTAACATTCTGGTGGATACCGGATCGCCCGCCATGCTGGACATGACCTATACCTCGCAGGCGGCCATTTATGTTGGCGATGTCAGCAGCCAGGTCTATGAATTCCTTGCCGAACCCCGGCCATGTGTTTTCCTGAACCCCAGGAAGCTCAAATGGCGCGATGACCCCTATTTCCTGCACTGGACCCTGGGCGACGTGGTCGAGGAACCAGAGGACCTGATGCCAGCCATATTACGGGCCCCTGAACGGCATGCCATTTACCGCCCCCTGCAGGAAAAACTGTTTCGTGAAACCTTCGGGGAGCCCCTGCTCGGGGGATCTGTCCGGGCGGCGAAGGCCATTGCGGATTACCTGAAGGCCCATCCCCCGGCCGGCGGGCATAATGGCTAAAAAACAGAAGTTTTTGGGTGCCGCCTTTCATCTAAAAAGGCGGCGTTCTTCGAAGCTTTTTGCAAAAAGCTTCACCAAAAAACTTTTATGACTTCTGGGTATTGTCGGTACTGTCTTTTCGGATGGTCTCTGGTCATGCGCCTGCCGGGTTTGTTCCATTTGATGACAGGTGATAATGCGTCTGTATATGCGCGGCAACCGTGAAGGGACGCATCAACCGTGAAGCAGTATCTCCTGCCGTTCGGCATCTATATGGTTGCGGCCTTTTGTGAAATCGGCGGCTGTTTCGCCTTCTGGGCGTGGCTGCGTCTGGGGCGTTCGGTGGCCTGCCTGCTTCCCGGCATGGCATCGCTGGTGGCCTTTGCCTATCTGCTGACGCGCATTGATACCGACACGGCGGGACAGGCCTATGCCGCCTATGGCGGGATTTACATCCTTGCCTCCCTGACATGGATGCGCGTGGTGGAGGGATATACCCCGACGCGCTGGGAAATCCTCGGGGCGCTCATCTGTCTGGCAGGCGCCGCCCTGATCCTGTTCCAGCCCCGCAGCGGATAAGGGCGCGTGTCGATAAAGATCATAAAATCATAAAAGTTTTTGGTGAAGCTTTTTGCAAAAAGCTTCACAGAACGCCGCCTTTTTAAAAAAAGGCGGCACCCAGAAACGTCCTGTCATTTTCAGGCAACCCCTGAAATCAGTCCAGTATGATGGGTTTGTAGACGGGGGTATAGATGATCCCCTCGATCCATTTGCGGATGTCGTCGGGCCGTTCGACATGGGCCATGTCGTGGTCAAAGATATATTCCGCCAGACGGCAGGCGGACGTGATCTCGACCTCGACAATCTGGTCCTGTGGCGGGAACAGCCGTCCGCGCGCCCGGGTGGCCGTATCGACCTGATCCGCCAGTGCGTGCGCCGCCTCGATGATGATGTCATCGGTGATGTGGCGCGGGCACGTGGCATAGGTGGCAAGCCCGAGGCCGGGGAAGATATAGAAATTGTTGGCCTGTCCCGGGTGAAACGACCGATCCCCGATCTGTACCACGGGGTACTGGATGCCCGCCGCGTACAGGGCCTGCCCCTGTGACCAGGTATAGGCCTGTTCGGCGGAACATTCGGGATTGGGAATCGACAGGGCGAAAATGATGGGACGGCTGTTGATGTCGCTCATGCGTTCGACAACCTCCTGCGTGAAGGCCCCGCCCACGGTCGAGACACCGATCAGGATGGAAGGGCGCACCCGTTCGATCACGTCAGGCAGGTCTGTCGATGCCGCCCCGTCAATGGCATAGGGCGTCTGCTGTTCCGACAGGTCGGTACGCGATGTGACCAGCAGGCCTTCCCTGTCCATCATCGTGATGCGCGCGCGCGCGGCCGCTTCCGACAGGCCCTCGCGCTGCATGGCGTGTACCAGCAGGTCCGCGATCCCCAGCCCGGACGAACCAGCGCCAAAGAACAGGATGTTCTGTTCCGACAGCCGCCCGTCAATGATCTGCAGCGCCGTGGTCAGCCCCGCCAGCGTGACCGCCGCCGTCCCCTGGATATCGTCGTTGTAGCACAGCACCCGTTCGCGATAATGGCCGAGGTAACGGATCGCGTCAGTGCCCTTCCAGTCCTCGAAATGGATGCAGCATGCGGGAAAGACTTCCTGTACCGCCGCGACGAATTCCTCGACAAAGGCATCAAGCTCCGCCTGTTCCGGCGGTTCGCGCCGCAGCCCGAGATAGAGCGGATCCGCCCTGAGTGCTGCGTTCGTTGTCCCGATATCCAGCTGGATCGGCAGGGTGGTATGCGGTGGCACCGCCCCGCACGCGGTATAGAGCTGGAGCTTGCCGATCGGGATGCCCATGCCGTTGGCCCCGATATCGCCAAGGCCAAGGATGCGGCCCCCCGTCGTGACGCAGATGAAGCGGACATTGCGCTCGGGCCAGTTGCGCAGCACGCTGGCGATGCGTCCCTTGTGCTCCAGGCTGATATACATGCCGCGCGGGCGGCGGTACAGGTGGCTGAACGCCTTGCAGACCGCGCCAAGGGTGGGGGCGTAGATGATGGGCACGAACCGCGCGGGGTCGGACATGACGACCTTGTAGAACAGGGTCTCGTTCCGGTCGCCAAGGCCCGAGAGGTAGATATAGCGTTCAAGGTCGTTCGGCTTGGCATCCAGATGCCTGAACACGCGTTCCGCCTGGCGTTCCAGCGTCTCGATCTGCGGCGGCAGCAGCCCTTCGAGATCCAGCACCCGTCGTTCCTCCGCGCTGAAGGCGGTTCCCTTGTTGGCGGCGGGATCGTTCAGAAGTGCTGCCCCGCGGGGAATGGAACGTGAGGTGGGATGGGTCATGGCGTGCGACTTTCTGCGGACAGGACAAAGGCGACCGGCATCATGGAATGCCGGAGCATGCGCTCATGCAATGAATCAGACCAGTGGCAGTTCGTTCACATTGACGATCCGCCAGCCTTCGCGCAGGTGCTCGATCACGCTGAGCGACAGGTTCTGGATGGAAAAATGCAGCGCCGTATGGGCATGGACATGCAGCGCATGCGCCAGCGCGCCACGGATCGCGCCGCCGTGGCTGACGATCACCATGTCCTTTCCGGCGTGTTCGCGCGACATGCGGTCCAGTGCCGCGCCCACGCGGGCGCAGACCTGCACCATGCTTTCGCCGCCCGGCGGCTGTTCCGTCGCCCCCACGGACCAGAAGGGATGGGCCGGCACCGCCAGTTTCTGGGGCAGCTGGTCATGCGTGGTGCCGTGCCATTCGCCCATGGACTGTTCGGTAAAGGCAGGTTCGATGCGGCTGGCCTGCGTGCCGTAACCGGCCTGCTGGATGGCCTGCGCCGTCTGCTGCGCGCGGCCAAGGGGGGATGTGAACCACAGGGCCGGATGCGGCAGGCGCCGGGCCAGTGCCTCGTACATGGGCCGTTGCGCCACGAGGCTGTCGGGACATAGCGGCACGTCCATCGCGCCATAGAGGTGCCTGCGGGCGTTCTGTTCAACAACGGCATGGCGGATCAGCCAGAAACGCGTGACCCCTTTCTGCAACTGGGGCATGTCGAGGAAATTACCGTGATTTTGCGGCATGTCGGCAGGGATGTCCGTATTCGGTGGAAAGAAAGGAAGGCACGTCAGTCCGCCATGCCCCGGCGCGGCATGTAGGTCGGCTGCGGGTCATGGGCGGCGATGACGGACCAGTGGCGCAGGATCAGGCTGATCTTGGCGACGACGCGGCGGACATCGCGGATTTCACGCTCCATCCGGCAGCGGCTGTCCAGCCCGTCATGCGATGGCTCGCCCGAGACAAGGCGCGCGCCGGCGGAAATGCGCAACGCCCCGGCAAGCGCGTCATCCAGCGCCGGATGCGCAAGCGGCACGGGCTGTCCCACATGGCACAGCAGGGCCGCCAGGGAACGTTCCCCCGGGTCGGCGGCGGGCAGGATTTCCGAAAGGTCGGCGTTGAGCCACGCATAAAGCTGTCGCGCCTGCGGCAGGGGCAGCGGGCGGAAGGTCGCGTCATCCCCCGGCGCGCGGACGAAAAAGGAAAGGATCGTCGCCTGATCGTCCCATGCGTCAGGCAGCGCAGGCCGACTGAGCGCCACGGGGGGCAGCAGGGACAGATCGGGGTTGCCGGTAATGGCGTCGCGCGCCGCCGACAGGAATTCCCGCAGCCGCTGCGTCACGGTGGCGCGGTCGACCTCTCCCAGCGCCGTCATTTCCGCAAGGGCGGCGTGCCAGCGCAGCACCAGCCCGATGTTGTGGCCGGACGGCAGGACATCCGTCGCCGTATTGTCCGGCCACGCCTGGCGGTGGGTATATTGCGCAAGGCCGGGTGGCAGCCCGTCGGCCGACAGGCGGGCCATCACCGGCGCGGGCACCAGCACCGCCCCGCAGAACGGCGGGCCGGTAAAGAATTTGGAGCCGGTGATCATCACCATCCACCCCCGGTCGAGATAGTCGCGCACCCGCGCGGGGTCGAGCCGCGTCTGGCAGGCATCGACCACGACATCGACCTGCCCGGCGGGCGCGGTGGCGCCCAGCGCATCCAGCGTGTCCATCCGGGGGGCCAGCAGCCCCGTTTTCGACAGGTCAAGGCGATGCAGCAGCACATGCCGCCCGCGCGCCAGTTCCGCGCGCGCCACCCGCAGGCAGTCCGCGTCCACCTGTTCGGGGGGGATCTGCTGCCCATCGGCATCGCGCATCGGCAGGTTGATGACCTGCGTGGTGTCGGGAAAACCTTCGATCAGCTGCCCCTTGGGCACGGTATGGCCCAGCGCGGTGTCATTGGCGAAATGACAGCCCCGCGCCGCAAGCGGCACGCCACTGCCGGTTTCCTCCGGCGCGATCAGGATGTTGCTGACCGGGCGGCGCCCCGGCGCCAGCGCCGCCAGCGCGAGGGTATAGAGTTCGCAGTCCGTGCCGGACGGGGCAAGGATGACCCCTTCGTCCCCGCGCAGCCCGAAATACCGGCTGATCCGCTGGCGGATTTCATCGCTCAGCGTCGCGGCCATGTCATTGTCGGCGTCCGACAGGGCGGCGGCGATCAGGCGCAGGCGCGCGGCCTCCGCCCCGGCAAAGCCCCGTTCGGACAGGGACGACGCGGTGGAGGAGGCAAAGGTCACGGCCCACGGGCGGGGCCGGTGGGAACACCCGTAATGGTTCAGGCCGGTCGCGGGATTGATGCTCAGCCGCGCGTCGCCCCCCAGCGCCATCAGTGTTTCGGTCGGGCCGGTCCAGTGCCACAGGCGTTCCATGCGCGCGTGCACGGCCGTGATGTCCGGCGCATGGGGCGGGGCGGGCTGGAACGGGGACAGCGCCTGCCACGTGGCCCGTAGGGCTGCGGGCGTTGCGACCTGTGGCGCTGCCATGGTCGTCACCCATTGCGGGGTGATGGCTGACGTGTCGCGCGTGGTATCCAGCCTCAGGAACAGGGCCGCCGTCCGGGCCGCGCACAGGGCCGCCATGACCGGCTGTCGTGGTGCGATATCCAGCAGGTGCGCCAGTTCCAGCGCGTGCCGCAGGTAAAAGGCGGCCAGCAGTTCCCCGTCCTGCAGGCATGGCGCCCCCAGCAGGACGTCGCCCCCGTCCGTGACACGGAAGGGATCAAGCAGGTCCGGCGCCAGTCGGACGCGCCGCGCCCCCGCGATGACACGCAGGTCGGGACGTTCAAGGACGCGGATCAGACCTTCGGTAAGCTGGTGGGCAAACACGGGGTTCTCCGTAAAGGGGGGCGCGTCATCGCGTCCCGGCGGTTATGCCGCACGCAGGCCCGACGCGCGTCGGGGCAGGCCCCGTCCGGGGCAGTACGTCATGCGGTGGGGAAGGCTGCTGGTCCAGATCCCATCCCGCCTGCGCCGCGCTGTGGCGCATGTGCGGCGGCGGGGCCGCGACGGCGTGGATGGAGGGGGCAAGCGGCAGGTGCAGTTCACGACTCATGAGGTGGAGGGATTTTCCATCGGCCGGACCATATTGACCATCCCCCATGACGGGGCAACCCAGCGTCGCGCAATGCACCCGTGCCTGATGGGTGCGCCCTGTCCCCAGCCGCAGTTCCAGCCAGCTTGCAGGGGAACCGTCGGGCATGTGGCCGCGCGCAAGGCAACGCCACGCGGTCCGCGCGGCCTGTCCCCGCGGGTCGGTTTCGATGCGCCATCCCCCGCGTCCCTCCCGGCGCAGCAGGGGGGCGTCGATCACGCCATGTGTGCCGGGGGGATGGCCATGCGTGATGGCCCAGTAAACCTTGGTGGCCTCGCCGTTTGCGAAACACGACTGCGCCGCGACCAGCGCCTGCTTGCGCAGCGCGACCAGCAGGCAGCCCGATGTGTCGCGATCCAGCCGGTGGGCCAGCCACGGCCCGTTGCGGTGGCGCGACATCAGTGCGAATGCGTCCTCCACGCTGGGGCCGCCATCGCGGCCCGGATGCGCGGGCAGGCCGGCGGGCTTGTCGATCACGATGAAATGCCGGTCACGGAACAGGACGGGAAAGGGCAGGGGGGCATGACCGGCGCGCGGGCCTGAAGGCGATGATGCAGCGAAAGGGCGGGGCCTGCGCGTCATTCGTCCTCGGCCGTCTTGCGCATCAGGACCTCGCGGCGGCCGACATGGTTGGCCTCGCTGACAAGGCCTTCCTTTTCCATCTGCTCGATGATCTTGGCCGCGCGGTTGTAGCCGATCGACAGGTGGCGCTGGATGAAGGAGGTCGAGGCCTTGCCCTCACGCGCGACAAGCTCCACCGCCTGCCCGAACAGGCTGTCTTCCTCGCCCCCGCCGCCGCCAAACGCGCGGCCGCCCCCGCCATCCTCGTCCTGCGCGGAGATGACGTCGTCGTCATAGATCGGCTCGCCCTGTGCGCGCAGGAAGGACACCACGGCCTCCACCTCACTATCATCGACAAAGGGGCCATGAACGCGCGTGATGCGCCCGCCCGCCTGCATGAACAGCATGTCGCCCCGCCCGAGCAGCTGTTCCGCGCCCTGTTCGCCCAGGATGGTGCGGCTGTCGAACTTGCTGATGACCTGGAACGAGATGCGCGTGGGAAAGTTCGCCTTGATGGTGCCGGTAATGACATCGACCGACGGGCGCTGCGTTGCGATGATCAGGTGGATGCCCGCCGCGCGCGCCTTCTGCGCCAGGCGCTGCAGCAGGGCCTCGATCTCCTTGCCCGCCACGATCATCAGGTCCGCCATCTCGTCCACGACCACGACGATATAGGGCAGCGCGTCAAGGGCGAGCTGCTGCTCCTCAAAGGTCGGCTTGCCCGTTTCGGGGTCGTATCCGGTCTGCACGCGCCGGGTCACGATTTCGCCGCGCGCCCGCGCTTCGGCCACGCGTTCGTTGTAGCTGCCGATGTTGCGGACCTGCAGGTGCGCCATGGCGCGGTAACGCCGGTCCATTTCGCGCACGGTCCATTTCAGCGCCGCCACCGCCTTGGCCGGTTCGGTGACCACCGGCGTCATCAGGTGGGGAATGCCCTCATAGATCGAGAGTTCAAGGATTTTGGGGTCGATCAGGATCAGGCGGCACTGGTCCGGCGACAGCCGGTACAGCAGCGACAGGATCATGGCATTCACGCCCACCGACTTGCCCGACCCGGTGGTGCCCGCGATCATCAGGTGCGGCATGGAGCCAAGGTCGCTATAGACCGGCTCCCCCGCGATGTCCTTGCCCAGCGCGAGGTTCAGCCGCCCGCGCCCGTGCACCCATGCGTCATCACGCAGCAGTTCGGAAAAATAGACCGTCTCGCGTCGGGTGTTGGGGACCTCGATCCCGATGACATTGCGTCCCGGCACCGTGGCGATGCGCACGCTCAGCACCGAAAGCGAACGCGCCACGTCATCGGCCAGCCCGATGACACGGGCCGAACGGATGCCCGGCGCGGGCTTGAGCTCGAACAGGGTGACGACCGGCCCGGCATGGTACGTGTCGATTTCGCCCTGCACCCCGTATTCCGACAGGATGGTGACAAGGTGCGCCGCGTTCGCCTTCAGCAGTTCCTCGGTCGGGCCTGTCGCGGCGTGCGAGGGCGGGGGATGCAGCAGCGACAGCGGCGGCAGCTGCCACGCATGCGTCTGCGGCGCGTCATAATGTTCGCGTGGCGGCGGGGGTGGAGCCGGCCGGGGCGTGGCCGACTGTGGCGCCACCGTCGCGTCCTCGCGCGCGGGGGCGGCGGACGCGCCCCGGCCGCCGCCGCTGAACAGGCGCGTCAGCAGGGTGGGACGCGCGGGTTCGTTGTTCTCCTGCGCGGGCGGCGGGGCGAAGACCGTCGGGCGGGCCGGGCTTTCCTCCTCATGCCACGGCGCGAGGGAGTGCCCGTCGGTGGGGTTCATCAGCGGCGTGGAGATGTCTTCGTCCATTCCCGGCGGATGCACCCAGTTCGTGCCGATGGAGACCCGTTCGGGCATGGAGGGCGGCAGGCTGGGCGCGGGATCGGATTTTGCCGTGACCTCGCGCGCGGGGGGCAGCGGTGCCGGCGCTGTTTCGCGCACGCTGATCGAACGCGCGGTCGCGGGCGGCGGGACGGGCGGCGGCGGGGTCGCGGCTTTCGGCGTGATATTGAGCGCGGTGGACGCGGGCTGTTCCGCCGTGGAAACGCGATAGGCCGGATCGGGCGCGGTCAGGGGCGCGGTGGTCAGGGGAGAAGTGGTCAGCGGGTCCGCTGCCGGTGGGTCCGCGGGCGGGGGCGCATGCGCCGCGCGTGGGGCCGGATCGCGAAGGTACGGCATCGCGTCATCGGCGGGCAGCGTGTCGGCAAGCGTGCGGATGCCCCTTTCGCCAGCGAAGCCGGCATCGCGTGCCGGGTCGCCATGGGGGGCGGCGGGCGCGCTGTCGGCGCTGGCGCGGGTCTGCTGGATGCGCGCCCTTGCCTGATGGGTCAGGGCATGCGTGGCGCGGGCAAGGCGCGCGGGCTGGCGTCCGGCGATCCGCAGCACGCGCCCGATCGCCCGCCATTCGGACAGCGACAGCGCCATGGCCAGCGGGACCAGAAGGATCGCCAGGATCAGGCCCAGCAGCCACATCACGATACCGCCCCATGGCCCGATCATGCTGGACCCCGCCTGCAGCGCCATGTGCGCCAGCGACAGCCCGACCGCCCCGCCCGGCCCGGAATCGGCGGGCCAGTGCGGGTTGGGAAAGGACGGCATCATGATCGGCAGGGCCGACAGCAGGGCGGACAGCACCGGCATCGCCGCCAGCAGGGCCGTCACGCGGATCAGGCCCGACCCCACGCCATTATGGCGGATGATGCGCCATCCCCACGCGATCAGGGCAAGGATGACCAGCGCGCTGGTGACCCCCATGTTCTGCAGCAGGAAGTCCGAGACATAGGCCCCGACCGTCCCCAGCAGGTTCGTGGGCGCCTGCGTGCTGGAGGTATTGGCCGAGGAATCGCGGGGGTCATAGCTCCATAACGCCGCCACCAGCCCCAGCGCCAGCATCCACAGCGCCACGCCGCCGGCTTCGGCAAGGCGCCGCAGCAGCCGCGTCCGGGTGGGGCCAGTGGTCAGGGACTCGGGGATGAAACGGCTGGGGATCGCCAAAAATCCGTATCCTGGTTGCATGGCCGTGACATCGCGGCAGGCGGGCCGCCATGGTCGGGCCGTCATGAAAACTCCGGCCAGGAGGGGGCAGGCACCACGCCTCGCTTCTCCCGCGGAGCGACTATAACGCGGCGATGGGGGACGAAAGAAGGGCGCTGGTCTCTTTTCGGGACGAAATTATTGTCCCGCCCCGTCTTCATGCCGCCAGATCGACAGCCGCGCCGCGCCATGCGCGCGCTGGGCCAGCAGGCGGTCGGGGGCAACGGGGGGGGCTTCGTCCGCGGCGGTTTCGACGATCACCAGCGCATCCGGCGCGATCCATCCCCCCCGCCCGAGCGAGGACAGGGCCATCGCCGGCAGGTCGCGGCCATAGGGCGGGTCGAGGAAGACGAGATCGGCGGGCCTTGCCGCGCCGCGCGGGGGCAGGCGCGACATGTTCCACGCGCGGACCTGCGCCATGGGCTGCGCCCCGCACGCGGCGATGTTGTCACGCAGCGCCGCCAGCGCGTTGCGGTCGCTTTCGATGAACAGGGCCGCCGCAGCCCCGCGCGACAGGGCCTCCAGCCCCAGGCCGCCGGTGCCCGCGAATCCGTCGATCACCTGCGCCCCCTCGATCCGGTCGCGCCCGGCCCACGGGGCATGCATCAGCATGTCGAACAGCGCCTGTCGCACCCGGTCGGCGGTGGGGCGTGTTACCCGCCCCGATGGCGCGCGCAGCGTGCGCCCGCGAAAGCGTCCCGCGACGATCCTCATGGCCCGGACCGTTACGACCGGGCGGCGCGGCGCGGGTTGGCAAGGCCGGGCACCTGTTCGCGCAGGACCTTGCCGGTTACTTCCTCAAGCTCCTCGCGCTCCAGCGTGCCGAGCTGGAACGGGCCGTATGACGTGCGGATCAGGCGGCTGACATGCAGGTTCAGCCCGCGCATGACCTTGCGGATCTCGCGGTTCTTGCCCTCGCGCAGGGAAACGGTCAGCCACGCATTGTCGCCCCGGCTGGAATCCAGCGCGGCCTCAATGGGGCCGTAATGCACGCCCTCGAACACGCTGCCCTGCGCAAGGTCGGCCAGCCGGTCTTCGTTCACGACGCCAAAGACGCGCACGCGGTACCGCCTTATCCAGCCGTTGCTGGGCAGTTCCAGCCGCCGCGCCAGTTCGCCGTCATTGGTCAGCAGCAGCAGCCCCTCGCTGTTGAGGTCAAGCCGCCCGACACTGATGACACGCGGCATCCCTTCGGGCAGGGAGGCGAAGACGGTGGGACGGCCGTCGGGGTCGCGGTGGGTGGTCACCAGCCCGTCGGGCTTGTGATACCGCCACAGGCGGGTGCGGTCCGGCGCGGCGACGACCTGATCGTCCACCTGCACGATGTCGCCATCGCTGACGAAGGTGGCGGGATGGCGCACCAGTTCGCCATTGAGGCGCACCCGTCCTTCCTCGATCATCCGTTCGGCGTCGCGCCGGCTGGCCACGCCGGAACGTCCAAGCCATTTGGCGATGCGGTCGCCGTGCTGCGCGGCGGGGGCGGGGGAGGCGTCTTTTGTCATTCTCTATGTCTCGAAGCGTCGGTCAGGGCACGGAACAGGAGGCGGTCGCCTGTCGAAATGCCGAATTCGGGATGCCATTGCACCCCGATGCAAAACGGGTGGCCCGGCAGTTCCACGGCCTCGATCACGCCATCGGCGGCGACGGCGCTGACGATGGCGCGACCGGGGGTGGCGACGGCCTGGTGATGGGCGGAATTGACCGCCATGCGGCTGGCGCGCGTGATATGGGCCAGCCGCGTGCCGGGGACGATGGTGATTTCATGCCCGGCCTCGTCACGCGGGTTGGGCTGTTCATGGGGCAGGGGGGAGGCGATGGCATCGGGGATATGCTGTATCAGCGTGCCGCCCAGCGCCACGGCCAGCAGCTGCTCCCCGCCGCAGATCCCCAGTATGGGCCGGCCCAGATCCAGTGCCGCGCGTACCAGCGCCAGTTCGGCGTCGGTGCGCGTGGCCTTGGTGGTGACGGTGGGATGGGGGGCGCCGCCGTCATAAAGGTCGGGGGAAATGTCGAATGCCCCGCCCGTCACGATCAGGCCGTCGAGTCGCGCCATGACCGCCGACGCCTGCGCCGCGTCATGCGCCAGCCCGACCGGCAGGCCGCCGGCCATCGTTACGGCATCCATGTAATTGCAGCGCATCGCATACCACGGGAAACTGGAATACCCGCCCTGTTGTGGCGGACAGGGCGGTTCGCGATCCAGTGTCACGCCGATCAGGGGAGGAGATGCATCCATTCCGTTTCCCTAGAATAATCCGGCAGGAAAGGAAATGCGCCCACGTCCGGTCAGCGTCGCTTCGCGCGTGTTTTTACTGCTGCGCGACCTGCAGCGGGGCGGGGGACAGATCGCATGTGAGGGAATACACCACCGACCGGCGGACACTACGCGGGGCATCGGCAATCGCCATTCCCGCGACAATCGCGGCAGTGGTCAGAACCAGCGTAAGCGTATGCATGTCCCTTCTCCCGTCGTCTGAAACAGGCCGCGAAACCGCGGCGCGAAGCCATATGTCCTGTTCCCGGTTACAGAGTGTTTCGAAATATAACACAAAACAAGGCCAAGATGACAGCGCCGGACATCAAATGTCCATGAAAATGGCGGTTTCCTGACAGGTTTTTGCCTGGGTGTTGTGTTTATGCACGGTAACATATCTGTCGCCGGACACTGCAAACGCACGCATGGCTTGAATGGTTGCGGCGGGGGGATATCGTATCGGAATGATTTTCCCCCCCGTTCATGGCGTTGCGCCCGAGTCCGCACCGGACCCGATGTCCGTGGCCTTTGCGCAGGCCAGGGCCGCCGCCGCGCGGGGCGAGGTTCCGGTGGGCGCCGTCCTGCTGGGGCCGGACGGCACGATCATCGCGCGCGCGGGCAACCGGACCGAAGAGCTGCGCGATCCCTCCGCCCATGCCGAAATGCTGGTGATGCGTGCCGCCACGCAGGCGCGTGACGGCGCGCGGCTGTCGGACTGCACCCTTTATGTAACGCTGGAGCCATGCCCGATGTGTGCGGCGGCGGCGGTGCATTTCCGCGTGGGGCGCATCCTGTTCGGCGCCTATGACCCCAAGGGCGGCGGGGTGGAACACGGCCCCCGCCTGTTTGCCCGCCGCGACTGCCTTCACCGTCCCGAGACGATCGGCGGCCTGCGCGAGCGGGAGGCGGCGGCCATGCTGCGCGGGTTCTTCCGCGACCGCCGCGACGGATAAGGCCGCCCGCCCGGCACGCAGGGCGGGGCCGCGTGGGCATGTAATCTAACGTATCTTTCATGCGGTGGTATAAGAGAGGTTGGTTCCCTTGCGTCACAGTGCGGGCAATGGGACTGTAACCCGGTCGGGACGGCCCAGCCCGACGCAAGTGATATCAGACCAAGATCTTCAGGGATGCCATGTCAGACGCATTACAGCCGAAAACCGTTTTTCCTCGCCCGGTGCGCGGGGCACTCCTCGCCACATTGCTTGCCAGCAGCCTGCTGGGCGGAATGGTGGCCGGCGCACCGGGCGCCATGGCGGACGACAGCGGCGTCATCCGGCCCGACACGCAGGTTCAGCAGCTTCCGAACTTCGTCAATCTGGTCAAGCAGGTGAAGCCTGCCGTCGTCTCGATCACGGCCAGGATCCACAATGCCGACACGGGTGAGGAAATGGGCGGCGGCATGCCCGGCGGCTTTCCGTTTCCCTTCCCGTTCCAGATGATGCCGCAGCAGCACCATGACGTGGAAGCGCGCGGCTCGGGCTTCGTCATCTCCCCCGACGGGTATGTCGTGACCAACAACCACGTCGTGAAGGGCGCGACAAAGGTCACGGTGACGCTGGATGACGGCACCAGCCTGCCGGCGAAGATCGTGGGGCGCGATTCCAAGACAGACATCGCGCTGCTGAAGGTCACGCCCTCCGGCAAGCTGCGCTTCATCGAACTTGGCGACTCCGACAAGGTGGAGCCGGGCGAATGGGTTGTCGCCGTGGGCAATCCCTATGGGCTTGGCGGCACTGTTACGGCTGGCATCGTCTCCGCCCGGGGGCGTGACATTGGCGATGGCCCGTATGATTCCTTCATCCAGGTCGATGCCCCGATCAACCGTGGCAATTCCGGCGGCCCCCTGTTCACGCAGGACGGCAAGGTCGTGGGCGTGAACACCGCCATCCTGTCGCCGTCGGGCGGGTCGATCGGCATCGGGTTCGCCATCCCCTCCGACACGGTCAAGAACGTCGTCGAACAGCTGGAGAAGACCGGCCACGTGACGCGCGGCTATCTCGGGGTGACGGCGCAGCCGATCACGCCCTCGATGGCCACCGCGCTGGGTCTGAAATCCGTGAACGGCGCCCCGGCCGCCGGCGCGCTGGTCGCCAGCGTCAGCACCGGCAGCCCGGCGGAAAAGGCCGGGATCAAGGCGGGTGACGTCATCACCGACCTGAACGGGCAGAAGATCGACACCCCCCATACGCTGGCGGTCAAGGTGGCCTCCATCGTGCCGGGGACGAAGGTCACGGTCGGCTATCTGCGCAGCAACAAGGCCCAGACCTCTTCCGTGACGATCGCAAGCCTTGGCAAGGGCGGGACCGCGGACGGGACGGTCGGCGACGACCGCAGCGAAGACAAGGGGCCGCGCCTTGGCGTCTCCCTCGCGCCGCTGACGCCTGACGCGCGCCAGCAGCTGGGGCTCGATGAAAATGTCCATGGCGTCGTCGTCAGCGACGTGCAGCCCGGTTCCTCGGCCGAGCAGGCGGGCATTCATGCGGGCGACGTGATCCAGGCGGTGGGCAACAAGCCGGTGGAAAATCCCCGCGCCACCGTGTCGGCCATCCGCCAGGCGCTGGAAACCAACCATTCCGTCCTGCTGCGCGTCGTGCGCAATGGACAGAGCATCTTTGTCGCGGTAACGCCCGGCACCGATGATGGCGACAGCAGCAATGACGATGACGACGACCAGTAAGGGGCTGGCCGATAGACAATAACCAAAGCTTCCGGGCGTCACCTTTTTCTAAAAAGGCGACGTTCCGGCGAAGGTTCTTTGCAAAAGGCGTCACTGGAAAATCTGATGGTTTCAGGCAGGAAATGATGTCAGCCAGAAAGGGCGGCGGCATTTCTCGCTGAACGGACCGGGGGCATGTCCCCCGGTTTTTTCATGCCCGTTTCCGCCGCGCAGGTCGCCGCATTCCGCACAAGATGATTGTCGCGGGGATGCTTCTTGCGTATTTCCTGTGCGTCCTGTGAGATTTGCGGAGGGGTTATGACCGGTCCAGTATCATCCGATCCTCATGTGTCCGGCACTCAGCCGCATGTGCGGGGCGAGGCCCTCCTGATCGATGGCAAGGGGTTCGCCAACCGCCTGACGCAGGATATCGCCGAGGACGTGCGCGCGTTCTATGCCCGCCATCAGGTCACGCCCGGCCTTGCGGTCGTGCTGGTCGGCAATGATCCCGCCAGCGAGGTCTATGTCCGCAACAAGGCGCTGCAGACCCATCGCGCGGGCATGCGTTCCTTCATGCACATGCTGCCCGAGACCACGTCGCAGGAGGAACTGCTGGCGCTGATCGCGCGGCTGAATGCCGATCCCGAAATCCATGGCATCCTTGTCCAGCTTCCGCTGCCCGGTGATCTGGACCCGGTGGCGGTGACCAACGCGATCGACCCGCACAAGGACGTGGACGGGCTGGGCGTGGTCAATGCGGGCCGCCTTGCGCTGGGCCTGCCGGGCATCGTGCCGTGCACGCCGCTGGGCTGCCTGCTGCTGCTTAAGGCCTATGTCGGGGAACTGCGCGGGCTCAATGCCGTGGTGATCGGGGCCTCCAACCTTGTGGGGCGTCCGATGGCGCAGCTCCTGCTCAGGGAAGGCTGCACCGTGACCGTCGCGCATATCGACACCCGCGACCCGCAGGCGCTGGCGCGGCAGGCCGACATCCTTGTCGTGGCGACGGGGTGCCGCGGGCTGGTGGGCGCCGACTGGATCAAGCCCGGCGCCACGGTGATCGATGTCGGGATTTCGCGCATCCGCCTGGACAATGGCAAGACGCGGCTGGTTGGTGACGTGGTGTTTGACGAGGCGCGGCATGTCGCGGGCCAGATTACCCCCGTGCCGGGCGGCGTGGGGCCGATGACGATCGCCTGCCTGCTGCGCAACACGATGCAGGCGGCGCGTGAGCTTGTTGAAGGTGTGGGGACGCCGTGATGGACATCTCTGTCGAACTGATCCCGCGCGACCGTGAAACGCTGCTGCGCGACGTGGCGGAGGTCAAGGCCTGTTTCCCTCCCGCCGACATGATCAATATCCCCGACCTGCTGCGCTTTCCGCTGCGCAGCTGGGACGCCGCCGAACTGGTGCGGCCACATTTCCCCACGGTCATTCCCCATATCCGCGCGATCGACATCGCGCCGGGCGCGCCGCTTCCCGGCGCGGACCAGCCGGGGCTGGGGGCCGTGCTGGTGGTGCAGGGCGACCCGCCGTCCGACCTGCGGCACCTGACCTATCCCAACACGACCGAAAGCATCATCCGCCGTTACCGGGCGGAGGCGCCGCACCTGTCGGTCTATGCCGCCTTTGACCCGTACCGGCGCGCGCCATATGCGGAAATGGAGGCCGTCGCCCGCAAGAAGGAAGCCGGGGCGGCGGGTTTCTTCACCCAGCCGATTTTCGACATGCGCATGCTGGAACTGTGCATGAACTGGCTGCATGGGGAAAATGTGTTCTGGGGCATTTCGCCGGTGGTCGGGCCGCGTTCGCGCTCGTACTGGGAAACGACCAACCATGTCATTTTTCCCCATGATTTCGAACCCACGCTGGAGGCGAACATCGGTTTCGCCCGCCAGATGATGCGCGCGGTCCGGGCGCAGGGGGGCAATGTCTATCTGATGCCCCTGCGGGTGAACCTGCAGCGCTACCTTACGCCGCTGTGCGATCCGGGATAGTTGCGGGCCGGGCGTATCAGATCCATCTCCGCGCGCGGATCAGGCCAAAGGCCGCGATGGTGACCATGCAGGTGATGCGCCCGTCGCGGATCATGGCCTCCATCTCCTCCAGCGGCACCTTGTGGCAGGTGATGTCCTCTTCGGTATCCTCGCGTTCGGTGGGGCCCTGCGTCAGGCCGGTGGCCAGGTAGGCGCGTCCCTTCTGCGTGGTGTAGCCCGCGCCCTGGTACATCAGCCCGGCGTCGCGCATGGTTGCGGCGCGAAGGCCGGTTTCCTCGCGCAGTTCGCCGCGCGCCACGTCCTCGGCCGGCGCGTCGGGGCGGTTTTCCCACATGCCCATCGGCAGTTCCCACATCCGCTGCCCGATGGGATAGCGGTACTGGCGGATCAGCGTGACGGAACGTCCCTGCGCCTCTTCCCATACCGGCATGATGACCACGAAGTCCCCGCGTTCGACCACGCCGTACAGCCCCTTGCGGCCGTTGGGGCGGATGATGATGTCCTCACGCACGCGCGTCCACG
This sequence comes from Novacetimonas pomaceti, assembly GCF_003207955.1. Classification (NCBI taxonomy): domain Bacteria; kingdom Pseudomonadati; phylum Pseudomonadota; class Alphaproteobacteria; order Acetobacterales; family Acetobacteraceae; genus Novacetimonas; species Novacetimonas pomaceti. Next base: position 286,732 of record NZ_NOXG01000003.1, on the reverse strand, counting down.
GGTTTTCATAGGCAAGACGGCTGGAGACCGTCACGAAACCGCCTGCGTCGGGGGTGGGGCCGGAAGAACTGTCTGTCATGGCGGGTGTCCATGCTCCGCTGGTTGGAAAATCGAAGGACAGTATAGCCCTGTCCTGGTCGCGTGTCCGATATCAGGCGGGAGATGCCCGGTGTCGCGGCACGCGCCATGCGCACGGGTCATACCCTTGTATTAATGCATGAACCCCTTTTACTGGTATCCCGTTATCATTGCCGTCCGTCTCGTTATCCGTGCGGGCTGGATACACGCATTTCTGTTCCCTCCGGAGTTTCGAGCGCATCATGACCATGGCGCAGACGTCCATGACGTCCCCAACACGGCGGATTCTGGCCGTCGTCCTGTTCAATCTGCTGTGTTACATCGATATCGGGCTGCCAATGGCGGTCATTCCCGTCTTTGTCCACCAGGTGCTGGGATACAATACGGTCATCGCGGGTTTTGCTGTGTCGCTGCAGTACCTTGCCACCTTTGTCTCCCGTGCGTCGGCGGGACAGGCGGCGGACCGTCGCGGGGCGAAACCCGCCGTGGTCATCGGGCTGGTGGTCTGCACCCTTTCGGGGATCATGCTGATGACATCGGGCCTGCTGCTCCATTACGCAGCACTTTCGGCGCTGATGCTGATCGGCAGCCGCATCCTGCTGGGGGTTGGCGAAAGCTGGACCGCGACGGGCGCGATCATGTGGAATATCGGGCGCGTCGGCGCGACCCGGACGGCGCAGGTGATTTCATGGAACGGCGTGACCTCGTACGGCGGGATCGCGCTTGGCGCGCCGGTGGGGCAGGTGCTTTCCGGGCTGCCGATGCCTTATGGAGGGCTGGTGCTGGTGGGGGCGCTGTCGGCGGTGCTTCCCTTCGTGGGATTCCTGCTGGCGGTGCAGTACGAGCCGGTGGCCCCCGTCGCGCACAAGGGGCCGCCCACGCCATTTCGCACCGTGTTCTGGCGCGTATTGCCGCATGGGCTGGTGCTGGCGTGCGGGTCGGTCGGGTTCGGGACCATTTCCTCGTGCCTTGCGCTGTTTTTCGCGCACCAGAACTGGAACGGCGCTGCGATCGCGCTGGCGGCGTTCGGCATCGTGTTCGTGCTGATCCGCCTTGTGTTCGCGCGCCAGATCGACCGTCGCGGGGGGCTGGTCGTCGCGCTGGTCTCCCTTGTGGTGGAGACGATCGGCCTGCTGGTGCTGTGGCGCTGTTCGGGGGTGTTCATGGCCGATATCGGCGCGGCCCTGACGGGGGCGGGATTCTCCCTTGTCTTTCCGGCCCTTGGCGTGCTGGCGGTGGCGCGCGTCGGGCCGGAAAACCGGGGCGCCGCGCTGGGGGCGTTCTCGGTATTCCTGGATATCGCGGTGGGGCTGTCCGGCCCGCTGCTTGGCCTTGTCATCCAGACAATGGGTTATGGCGCGTTGTTTATGGTATCCGCACTGTTTACGCTGGCCGGGGTCGCGACGACCCTCGTGCTGCAACGCCAGGCCCATCGCTGATGCGACGGGTCGCGTAAGATGACGCGTCATTACCAATCTGCTGGAGACTTTCCTGCCATGTCCATTTCCTCGGTCGCCGTATTCTGTGGATCGCGTTTTGGCGTCCGGCCCGAATTCCATGCCGCCGCGACGGAACTGGGAACGCGGCTGGGGCAGGCGGGGCTGCGCCTTGTCTATGGCGGCGGGCATGTCGGCCTGATGGGGGCGGTGGCCGACGCGGCGCTGAAGGCGGGGGGAAAGGTAACGGGCATCATTCCCGCCTTTCTGCATGATCGTGAAATCATGCATGAGGGGGTGACGGACCTGACGGTCACGACCTCCATGCACGACCGCAAGGCGATGATGTTTTCCCGCGCCGATGCCTTCGTGGTGATGCCCGGCGGACTGGGCACCTTTGACGAGACGATAGAGATCATGACGTGGCGTCAGCTCAGGCAGCATGACAAGCCGATTTTCATCGTCAACATCGCCAGATGGGCCGCGCCGCTGATCGCCATGATCGAGGCGACGATCGAAAGCGGATTCGCCTCCCCCGACGTGCGGGAGCTTTTCCGCGTGGTGGACGATGTGCCCGCCGTGATGCGCGCGCTGCATGAAACCGCCACCAGCAGCGGGAACGTCAACGTCGATCATTTCTGAAAAGACGCGAACCCCCTTGCGGAATGTGACGGACCCCTGTATAGCCGCCTCCAGACGGAGTGTAGCTCAGCCTGGTAGAGCACTGTGTTCGGGACGCAGGGGCCGGAGGTTCGAATCCTCTCACTCCGACCAGACCTTTGTGTAATGGTCTGGTCCTTCATGCCCGCGGGGCATTGCCTTCGGGCACCATTTCCCATACCGCAAAATACTTGGATGCGTGCCCTCGCACAGGGGGGCGTGATTCCCCATATCCATGCCGATACGCATGATATGCGTCCCGCCGCCCCGCAGGGCGGGAGGGCAACATATTGATATGATCCGATGACATGTCGGGCCGTATTTGTAGGGCATACTGTCGCTGGTGAAGGAGGGACAGGAAATGAAACGCTTTCTTCTGGGGGGCATCGCGCTGGTCGTCGCCGGAAGCATGATCGGCGGTGAGCCGGTGCAGGCTTACGCGCATGGCGGCGGCGGTGGCTTTGGCGGCGGTGGCTTCCATGGGGGAGGCGGCGGCGGCTTTCGTGGCGGCGGCGGTGGTTTCGGCGGTGGCGGTTTCCGTAGTGGTGGCTGGCATGGCGGCGGAGGCCGGTGGCACAATGTCGATGGCTGGCGCGGCGGCGGCTGGGGTGGTCGCGGCTGGGGCTGGGGCTGGGGCGGCGGCTATCCCATATGGGGCTGGGGCGGATGGGGATATCCGTACGGCTGGGGCTGGGGCTGGGGTGGTTATGGCCTGGGCATAGGCATGGGGGCCGCGATGGGGGCTGCAGCCGCTGCGTCGAGCTATCAGGCCGCGCCGGGCATCTATAACGGCAACAGTGGTTCCGGCCCGGAAGATGACTCCGTCTATGATGCCGAACTGAACAGCCTCCTGTCCGATGCGCCACCGCAGCAGCAGGGCGCGCCTGTCGCGCCGAACGGTGTGGGCGGGCGGCCGACGGGTGCGCAGGGGGGCCTTGTTCCTTCCACGCCCATGCATAAATCGCATGTCTGCCCCAAAGGTCAGGTATATAATGACCTGACGGAAAGCTGTGACCGTCCCTGACGGGGATGATGCATGTCCGAAAGATTGTGTTACTACTATTCCTGAACAAGAAGCGCCGTGGCGGGGCAGGCCATCCCGTTTCCGGCAGGATCAGTATCGGGCCAGGTATGATGCAGACAATGACGGTACAGAAAATTTCTAGGGTATTCCTGCTGGCAACCACGCTGGTGGGAACTTCGGTCGTGGCGGCGCATGCGGAACCGGGCGGATGCCTGAAATATGGCGCGGTCGGTGCGGTGGGCGGCCATGTCGCCAACCATCACACGGTGGCAGGCGCCATGGGCGGATGCGCGGTTGGCATGTACAAGCGCCATGAATACCGCAAGGGCATTCGTGAAAAGGCCGCCCTTTATGACAAGGAGCATCCTGCCGATCCGCATGAAAGCCTGTGGGAACGTTATCGCACCCGCAAGACGGACGAGCAGAAGGCCACCCTGTACGACGCGGAACATCCCCCTGCGCCGACGCCCGCCGCCGCCCACTGAGGCCTGATATCCGGCAGGTCTTTGCCAAAAGACCGGGCATGGAATGAAAAAGGAAGGAAACTCACCGTCAGGCGGGAACCTTCCTTTTTTTATGGCTGTTTTTAAGGGACTGTTTGAAAACAGCAGAAGCTTTTAGGTGTCGCATTTTTCAGAATGGCGACGTCTTTTGAAGCTTTTTATAAAAAGCTTCACCAAAAATTTTCTAAAATTTCAGTATGTTAGTCTGTCTGTCTGGACAACGACATCATGCGGCGGGGGAAGGATCGTCGATCCAGCCGCGCAGGTCGTTGCGGATCAGTGTCTCCAGCATGTCGATCGCGACGGGCGCGTCATTGAGGCAGGGGATCAGGGTAAGTTCCTCGCCACCGGCCTTGAGGAAACCGTCACGGACTTCGTTGCCGATTTCATCCAGCGTCTCGATGCAGTCGGAGACAAAGCCCGGCATGATGACCGCGATGCGCGTGATCCCCTGCGCCGGCAGGGCCTCGATATAGGGCGCGGTATAGGGTTCAAGCCATTTCGCCGGGCCAAAGCGTGACTGGTATGTCAGGGGCATCGTGTCCGCGTCATGTCCCGTCGCCTTGCGCAGCGCCGCGATGGTGCGTTCACAGTCGAGGGGATAATGATCCCCTTTTTCCACATATTCGCGCGGCAGACCGTGGAAGGATGCGACGATTTTCTGGGGCGGCGTCCCGAGCGTCGCAAGATGTTCGCGCATGCGCGCCGCCAGTGCCGCGATATAGGCCGGATGGTCGGGAAAGGGCGGCAGCGTCCGGGTCGCGGGCTGGTTGCGCAGCCGCATCAGCGCGCGAAACACCTGGTCGTTGGCGGTGGCGGTGGTCGTGGCGCTGTATTGCGGGTAAAGCGGCGCGAGAAGGATGCGGTCGCATCCCTGCCGGATCAGGTCATGAAGGGCGTCCGCCACGCTGGGGGTGCCATAGCGCATACCCCACGCCACGGCGACGCCTTCGGGGGCAAGGCGGGCGGCCAGGCCTTCCGCCTGTTCGCGGGTATAGGTGCGCAGGGGGCTTTCATCGCGGTCGGTACGCCAGATGCGCTGGTACGCGGCCCCGGTCTTGCGGGGGCGGAAGGTCAGCACAACCCCGTTAAGGATCGGCTTCCACACCAGCGGGTTGGCTTCGATGATGCGGCGGTCCGACAGGAATTCGCCCAGATAGCGGCGAATTGCCGAATATCCCGTTCCGTCGGGCGTTCCCAGATTGCTCAGCAGGACGCCCACCCGGGACGTCTGGATCGGTGTGTCCCGACGAATGGTTATGAAGGTCATGGGATCACTGTGCTACAGGAGGAGACGTGTTTATGCAAAAGTCCTGTTCCGGTTCACAGTGATCCCGACCCGTCGGTCAGGAAGGACGCGCCTAGTAGCGTCGATCGTTGGCGCGAACGCGCACCGGCCGGGCCTGTGGCGTCAGTGTTGCGTTACGCACGAGATGGACTGCGGCAGCCGCCCCGACGGCGAGGGCGACCATAAATGGTGAAAACAGCTGGACAAGAGTCATGACACGTTCCCCTTCCACATCACGGTATGGTCAGTGAACCGCGCGCGGTGATGCCGCGTCAATGAAAAAAGCGACATTCATTGCGCGTCCATCCATTCATTTCATTCCACGGGATCGGCCGCCAGCGCAATACACTTGCGCATCAGCGATGCGATGCCCATCTGTTGCGCCCGTTCGCGCGGATATACCAGTCCGCCATCACGGGCGATGGCGTTGGGGAAGCGTTCGACCCGCGTGGCATAGACATCCACGATCAGCGTGAAATGGGTAAAGACATGCCGGACTTCGCCCACATGCCGCCATTGCGCCGCGGGCTGCGCCAGCGGCGCATGGGACAGCCCTTCTTCCATCGACCAGCGTTCCGCCCGCCATTGCGGGCCAGGCAGGCCCAGCGTTCCGCCCAGAAGTCCCGTTTCCTCGCGCCTGTGCAGCAGCAGGCCGCCGGTGGCGTCGGTCACGTGGAAATGCACGCCATAGCGCGTGGGGCGCGCGGCCCTGGGCGCCTTGCGCGGCAGGGTGGGGGCGATCCCTTCGCGCAGTCCCGCGCAGTCCGCGCGCCACGGGCACAGGGCGCAGGCAGGCGTGCGGGGGGTGCATATCCCCGCGCCAAGGTCGAACAGGGCCTGTGCGAAATCCGATGGGCGGCCATGCGCCACGGGATCATCATTCAGCCGCGCCGCCTGCGCCGCGATGGCGGGTCGGGCGCGGGGCAGGGGATCGGTCATGGCGAAAAGCCGCGTCGTGACCCGTTCGACATTGCCATCGACGGGAACGACGGGCCGCCCGAACGCGATCGCCGCGATGGCCGCCGCCGTATAGGGGCCGATGCCCGGCAGGGCACGCAGACCCTCCACCGTGTCGGGGAACCGGCCGCCCATGTCCGCCACCCGGCGGGCGCAGGCATGCAGGTTGCGCGCCCGCGCGTAATAGCCAAGCCCGGCCCACGCCGCCATGACGGTGTCCTGGTCCGCGTTGGCAAGGTCGGTGACCGTGGGAAACTGTCGGGTGAAGCGTTCGAAATAGGGAATGACGGCGGTCACGGTCGTCTGCTGCAGCATGATTTCGCTGAGCCAGACATGATACGGATTTGCCGTTTGCCCCGGCAGCGCGCGCCATGGCAGGGTGCGGCGATGCCGGTCATACCAGCGCAACAGTTTGGCAGCAGAAAGTGACACAGGCCCGCTTATGACGAAGGAACCGACACGGGGCAAGCGAAAGGGCGCCCCTGCCTCCGCCCCTTCCACGCCTGACGCGCAACCCGCCGGGCGGCAGCAGTACCGCGCGCGGGCGTTGCGCAGCCTTGGCGCGCTGATGCCCGGTGTGACCCGCCCGGCCTTTCGCAAGCAGTCGCCCGCCGCCGTGCAGGTGATGGTGGACTGGCCCGACATCGTGGGGCCGGACCTTGCCCGTTCCACGGTGCCGCGCCGGCTTTCGGCCGGGACCCTGACGGTGGCGTGCAACGGGCCTGTCGCGATGGAGCTCCAGCATCTGGCGCCCGCGCTGATCGCGCGCATCAACGGCGCATGCGGCCCCGGCGTGGTCAAAAGGCTCAGGATGCAGCAGGACATGACCCTGCGTCCCACGCCGCCGCCACCTCCACCACGTCCCGTGCCCGCGCCGGTGGCGATCGAGGACATGCCCGAAGGTCCGCTGCGCGACGCGCTGTCGCGTCTGGGGGGATGGGTGGGCCAGCGCAAAACGGGCACACGACGGCGTTAGGCCTCTCGACAGGTCATGGCCCCGGACAGGCCGTGGCCCCGAATTGGCGTGGCATTGTGAAAAGGCCGGGGCGTATTACATAATGAGGGTGCGCGGCCATGAAATGGTCGCGGAATGGACGTTTTTCCGGTTCATGGACATGTGACGGGGCTGGAATGCCGGTTTCCGGCATGATGTTGCAGGTTTGGTCTGAAAGGCTTGCATGTTCCCGTCCCACGGGCGGGACAGCGATGATGGGAAAAGGATCTGGGTCGATGCGCAGGGTTGCGATGATGCTGGCGGTGTCGCTTGGACTGGCCAGCATGATGCCTGCTTCCAACGCCTATGCATGGCACGGGGGCGGCGGATGGCGTGGCGGCGGCTGGGGCTGGCACGGCGGTGGCTGGGGTTGGGGCTGGGGCGGATTCGGCGCCGGCATGCTCGCGGGGGCCATGGTCGGGACGGCCATCGCGCCCTATCGCTACTACGGGGGGTATGGATACGGGTATCCCTATCCCGTCTACCGGTATCCCGCGCCCTATCCGTACTATGCCTATCCGCCGCCTCCGCCGCCACCCCCGCCGGTTTATCCCTACCCCTATCCCTAAGGTGTAGGGACGCCCGATGCGGCGGCGATGAAAGCCCGGATCAGGGCGGGCGATTTCACGCCTGGCGCGCTTTCCACGCCAGAGGAGACATCGACCGCCTCCGCCCCGCTGAGGGCGATGGCCCGGCCCACGTTATCCGGGGTCAGTCCCCCGGCCAGCATCCACGGAACCGGGCTTTTCCACCCCTGGGTCAGGGTCCAGTCGAACTGCCGCGCATTGCCGCCGGGCCGCGTGCTGCCCGCCGGTGGTCGCGATTCGATGACCAGCCTGTCGGGTGATGCGTGGGCGGGAAGGTCGGCGCGGCTTTCGATCCCGACCGCGCGCCAGACCGGCAGGCCGAAACGTTGCCGGATTTCGATGGCCCGCTGTTGCGGGGCATAAACCTGCAGCCCGTCCAGCGGAACGGTATCCAGCACCCTTTCGATCGCGATGTCATCGGGTTGCACGAACAGGCCGATGCGTTCCGGCCCGCCTGTCATGCGGGCGGATAGCGCGGCCGCCGCGCGTGGCGCGATATCGCGGGGGGAGCGGTCAAAAAACACGAACCCGATCCACCGCGCGCCGGCCTGTGCCGCCGTGTCGAACCCGGTTGCGTCGGTTATGCCGCAGATCTTGACCCCCACGGGCATGGTCAGGCCGACAGTTCCGCCGCGATGGCAGCCGCGGCCGCCGCCGGGTCGGGCGCGCGCGTGATGGGACGTCCCACCACGATCCAGTCCGCCCCCGCGTCGCGGGCCTGTGCCGGGGTCATGATGCGTTTCTGGTCGCCAGCGGCACTTCCCGCCGGGCGGATGCCGGGGACGACCAGCACCGGATCATCGCCCAGCGCGTCACGCAGGAGCCGGATTTCATGTGACGAGCATACAAGCCCGTCCGCCCCCGCCGACATCGCAAGACGCCCGAGGCGCACGACCTGATCTGCCACGTCCGACTCCACGCCCGTTTCATGCAGCGCTGCGGCGTCAAGGCTGGTCAGGACCGTCACCGCCAGCAAAAGCGGCCGTTCACCGTCGGGAAACGACTCGTCAATCGCCCGGCGCGCGGCGGCGATCATGGCGCGTCCCCCCGCGGCATGGATCGTCAGCATGGCCGGACGCAGCCGCGCAAGGCTGCCGATGGCGGAGGCGACGGTATTGGGGATGTCATGCAGCTTCAGGTCAAGGAACAGCGGCCGCGTGCCCGCGACATCGCGCACGGCGTCCAGACCCTGCGCATAGGTGAACTCCAGCCCCAGCTTGACGGCCCCGGCGCTGGCGGCGGTTGCCTCGCGCCATGCCACGGCCTGCGCCGGGTCCTTGGTATCAAGCGCGACAATCAGGCGGGTCGAACGGGCGCGCGTGGCGGACATCGGCACTCTCAGGTCCTGTTTTCGGCAGGGGGAAGGCTGGGGGCATGCGTATCGGGCGCGGCGGGCGGCACCTTCGCCACCAGCTCAGGCTCCTGCGGCGCGGGGGCAACTGGCGCGGCCATGTTCATGGCAGTGACGGAGGCGCGGGCGCGCTGGTCCGCCATCTCCGTCTCCAGCGTGCGGACCTGCTGTTCGGCCTTGCGGGCGCGGCGGATCTGGCCAAGGGTCCCGATCCATGCGCAGACATATCCCAGCGCATAGAACAGTGCTCCCGTCACCAGTGCCAGAACACCGGGCGAGGACTGCCATTTCAGGGTCAGCCATTGCATGGCGGTCGGGTCCTGGTTGCAGGCAGCCAGGATAATAAGCCCGAGCACGAACGGCAGCGTGATGAACAGACGGATCATGATGCGCTTTCCCTAGCGTCAAGGACATTTCCCTGCAAGGAGATCCCTGTCGTGGCTGTCCTGTCACAATGTTTGTGACAGCATGAAAGCTTGATCGCGCCGATGCAACATGATGTCGTGGGAACTGCAACCGCCATGCAGGCGCGCCAGCCACGGAACATGGGGGCGGGATGGGAAAAGTCATTGCCTTTGGCGCCACCGCCCGTCGGGATGACGGCATGTGGGGCGTGGTCGCGACGATGGGGCGGCGGACCCGCATCGCCAGCATTTACGCCACCCGTCAGGCCGCGCTGGCCGATTGTGAGTGGCGCATGCAGCAGGTGGCGGCCTATCGCGCCTTCCTGCGGCAGTCGGGGCAGCCCGTGCCCATCTATGACATCCGCCCGGTCCGTCGCGCCGACCTGCCGCGCGCCTGGCGTCCGCTGCCGGCGCTGGGCTTCCTGCGGGGGCAGTTTTTCTAAAAGAGCTGTCTGGAAAGGCAGGCCGGATAATGCCGTGAAATCATAAAGGTTTTTTGGTGAAGCTTTTTCCAAAAAGCTTCGAAAGACGTCGCCTTTTTGGAAAAAGGCGACACCCAAAAACTTTTGTTTTCATCAGCAGGTTGTTTTCAGACAGCCTGTCGTGCATTCGCGACAGGGAGGCATGACGGCCACGGGATTGCATTTTCGCGGCATCGTTCGCACAGTCGCCCGCGTTGCGCTGGATGCCAGCATGCCTGCAAGCTTTAAGGATCAAGAGACCCATGACCGAACTGTCCTGTGACCTGACGCCTGTGCTCGATCATGTGGATCGCGCCCTTGACGAAAGCCTGTCGCGGCTGTTCGGCCTGTTGCGGATTCCCAGCATTTCCACCCGGCCCGAACATGCCGGCGACTGCCGCGCGGCGGCGCAGTGGCTGTGCCGGGAGCTGGAGGATATCGGCTTTTCCGCGCGGGTATGCGAAACGCCGGGCCATCCGGTGGTCGTCGCCCATGACCGCACCCCGCCCGAAGGCCCGCACGTCCTGTTCTATGGCCATTATGATGTGCAGCCGGTCGATCCGCTGAACCTGTGGCACAGCGACCCGTTCGAACCCGTGATGGTGACGCGCGATGACGGCGCGCGCCAGATCGTCGCGCGCGGCGCCTCCGACGACAAGGGGCAGGTCATGACCTTCATCGAGGCCCTGCGCGCCATCCGGCAGACGCGCGGGACGATGCCGGTGCGCATCTCCCTCGTCATCGAGGGGGAGGAGGAAAGCGGCGGCCCCAACCTCGTGCCCTTCCTGATGGAACATCGCGACGAACTGGCCGCCGATATCGGCCTGATCTGCGATACCGGCATGCTGGGCGCGACGCCTGCCGTCACCACCGCCCTGCGTGGCATGGTGGGGGAGGAGGTGACCCTGAAATGCGCCACGCGCGACCTGCATTCCGGCATCTATGGCAATGCGGCGCGCAATCCCATCGAACTGCTGTGTTCCATCCTGTCCTCCGTGCGTGACCATGAAACCGGGCGTGTCACGCTGCCCGGTTTCTATGACGGGGTGAGCGAGCCTTCGCCCGAGCTGCGCCAGCGCTGGCGCGAGATCGCGCCCGATGACGCGACCTTCCTGGGCGCGGTCGGCCTGTCGCAGCCGGCGGGGGAGAAGGGATACACCGCCATCGAGCAGACATGGTGCCGCCCGAGTTTCGAGATCAACGGCATTACCGGCGGCTATACGGGCGAGGGGTTCAAGACGGTCCTGCCCGCCATGGCGTCGGCCAAGGTGTCGTTCCGCCTGGTGGCCGGGCAGGACCCGGTCCGGGTGCGCGAAAGCTTCTGTTATCACGTGCGCGCGGCGCTGCCTGCCGATTGCACGGTGGAATTCGCGCCCCATGGCGGGTCGGGCGCCTGCGTGGTGGCCGATGACGCCACGGGCCTGCGTCCCGCGCTGGCGGCGCTGGGGGCGGAATGGGACGTGCCCGCCGTGACCATCGGCTGTGGCGGGTCCATCCCGGTCGCGGCCGACATGCGTAATATTCTGGGCATGTCCGCGTTGCTGATCGGCTTTGCGCAGGATGACGATCGCGCCCATTCCCCGGACGAGAAGTATGACCTCGTCTCCTTCCACAAGGGGATCCGTTCATGGGTGCGTATCCTGCATGCCATCGGTGACGATGCGCGGAGTTAAGAGACCATTTGAAAATGGCAAAACCAGTAATGCCATGAAAAATAATAAAAGTTTTTGGTAAAGCTTTTTGCAAAAGCTTCAAAAGGCGCCCCCCAAAAAACTTCTATTAACGGTTATCAACAGTCTCCAAGGAAAGGACACCGTCCATGTCCGACATGCTGGCCCTGACGATGGGCGACCCGGCGGGGATCGGCCCCGAAATCACCGTCGGGGCATGGCGGGCGCTGCGGCATGGCGGACCGTCCTTTGTCGTGATCGGCGACCCGGGCATCCTGACGCGCGCGGGGGGAACGGTGCGGGTGGTCGGTGACGTGGCGGCGGCGCGTGGGGCGTTCGCCGATGTCATCCCGGTCCTGTCGCAGGCACTGGCGGCTCCGGTGACGCCCGGCCATCCCGACAGCGCGAATGCTGGCGCCATTACCGCGAGCATCGCGCGCGCCGTGCGTCTGGCGCAGGCGGACGAGGTCGCGGGCATCGTGACCAATCCCATCAGCAAGGTCGTGCTGCGTCGCGCGGGCTTTCCCCATCCGGGCCACACCGAATACCTTGGCGAACTGTGCGACATGCCGGGGCGGGAGGTCATGATGCTGGCCTGTCCGCACCTGCGGGTGGTGCCGGTGACGGTGCATGTGGCGCTGCGCCGCGCCCTGGACGAACTGGATGCGGCGGCCATCATTCGCGCCACCCGCACCACGCATGCCGCGCTGCGCCGGGATTTCGGGCTGGTCGTGCCCCGCATCGCCGTGGCGGGTCTCAATCCCCATGCGGGCGAAGGCGGCACGATGGGTACGGAGGAACGCGACATCATCATCCCCGCCATGGAAGTGCTGCGGGCGGAGGGAATGGACATCACCGGGCCATGGCCGCCGGACACCATGTTCACGCCCGCGGCGCGCGCGCGCTATGACGTGGCGATGTGCATGTATCACGATCAGGGGCTGATCCCGCTCAAGACGCTGGACATGGCCCAGGGGGTGAACGTCACGCTGGGCCTGCCGATCATCCGGACCTCCCCCGATCATGGCACGGCATTCGACATTGCCGGTCATGGCACCGCCGATCCCTCCAGCCTGGTGGCGGCGTTGCGCATGGCGGCCGAAATGGCAGTACACAGGAACAGGTCATGACATCTTTCCCGCTTCGCCCGCAGCGCCTGGGTGTGAATATCGACCATGTCGCCACCGTGCGTAACGCGCGCGGCGGCAGCGACCCGGACCCCGTGCGCGCCGCCCTGCTGGCGCAGGCGGCCGGGGCCGATGGCATTACCGCCCACCTGCGCGAGGACAGGCGGCACATCCGCGACCGCGACCTGTCACGGCTGCGTGCCGAACTGTCGATCCCGCTGAACATGGAAATGGCCGCGACCGAGGAAATGGTCGCCATCGCCACCAGCCTGCGTCCGCATGCCTGCTGCCTTGTTCCCGAACGGCGCGAGGAAGTGACGACCGAAGGCGGCCTGGACGTGGCGGCGCAGGAAACGGTGCTGTCATCGCGGGTGGCGCGCCTGCGCGATGCGGGCATCCGTGTCTCGCTGTTCATTGATCCCGACGCGGAACAAATCGCGGCCGCCACGCGGATCGGCGCTGCGGTGGTGGAACTGCATACCGGGGCCTATGCCGAAGCCGGGGATGAAGAGGGGCAGTTCCGGGAACTGGCCCGTCTGGCGCGCGGGGCGACGCTGGCGGCGTCCATGGGGCTGGAGGTGCATGCGGGCCACGGCCTGACCTATGACAATGTCACCCCGGTCGCGGCGCGTCCGGAAATCGTCGAACTCAATATCGGGCATTTCCTGATCGGGCAGGCGATTTTTGATGGCCTGCCGGCGGTCATCCGCCACATGAAGGGACTGATGGCCCATGCCCGCGTCAGGCCGCAGGAAAATGCCGATCCGCAGTCCGATGACGATGGGGAATAGGACAGGGAATATCTGGAAGTGGTAAAAGTTTTTGGGTGCCGCCTTTTTTCAAAAAGGCGGCGTCTTTTGAAGCTTTTTGGAAAAAGCTTCACCAAAAACTTTTGATGGCAGGTTTTCCGCTGGGGCGGCGGGGGATTATCCGCCCGTCCCGCCGATGGTCAGGCCGGTCATCTTCAGCGTCGGCTGTCCCACGCCCACCGGCACGCCCTGGCCGGATTTGCCGCATGTGCCGATTCCGGGGTCAAGTGCCGGTTCCTGTCCGATCATGGTGACCTTGGTCATGGCGTCCGCGCCATTACCGATCAGGGTCGCGCCACGCACCGGGGTCGTGACCTTCCCGTCCTCGATCAGATAGGCTTCGGAGGCGGCGAAGACGAACTTGCCCGATGTGATGTCCACCTGCCCCCCGCCAAAGTTGACAGCGTAAAGACCGCGTTTCGTCGTGCGGATCATGTCCTCCGTCGTGGCGTCACCACCCAGCATGATCGTGTTGGTCATGCGCGGCAGCGGTGCATGGGCATAGGATTCGCGCCGTCCATTGCCGGTGGGGCGCACGCCCATCAGGCGCGCGTTGAGCCGGTCCTGCAGATAACCGGTCAGGATGCCGTCCTCGATCATTACGGTGCGGCCCGTGGGCGTGCCTTCGTCATCGATCGTCAGGCTGCCGCGACGTTCGGGCAGGGTGCCGTCATCGATGACGGTCACGCCGGGGGCCGCCACGCGCTGTCCCATCAGCCCGGCAAAGGCGGAGGTTCCCTTGCGGTTGAAATCCCCCTCCAGCCCATGTCCCACCGCTTCGTGCAGCAGGATGCCCGGCCAGCCCGCGCCCAGCACGACCTCCATCTCCCCCGCCGGGGCCGGGGCCGCGTCAAGGTTGACCAGCGCCATGCGCAATGCCTCGTCCACTGCCGGCTTCCACACCCCGGCATCCAGCAGGCGGGTATAGGAATACCGTCCGCCCAGCCCGTGCCCCCCGCTTTCGCGGCGTCCGTCCTTTTCCACCACGACCGAAACGTTCATGCGCACCAGCGGGCGGATGTCGGCCATCCGCTGTCCGTCGGGACGCATGATCTGCACCGCCTGCCACTGTGCCGACAGGGACGCCATGACCTGCACCACGCGCGGGTCGCGGGCGCGGGCATAGGCGTCGAGTTCCGACAGAAGGGCGGCGCGGCTGGCGAAATCCGTCTCCCCCAGCGGGTTGAGCGTGGGATAGAGGCGCTGGTTCGTCGGCTGTGGCCCCGCCGCCAGCGTGCCGTTGCGGCCGGCGCGGATCTGGGTCACCGTTTCGCTGGCACGGCGGATGGCGCTTTCGCTGATGTCATCGGAATGGGCGAAGCCGGTTTCCTGGTCCAGCACGGCGCGCAGGCCAAAGCCGGAGGACGTATCGAACGTGGCCGAACGGATCACCCCTTCATCAAGGGAAATCATCTCGCTTTCGCGGTATTCCAGAAACAGTTCGCCGTCATCCATGCCGCCGAGCGCCTGCTGCACCAGGCGTTCGGCCTCCACCCGGCCAAGCCGGGCGTCAGCGCGTTCGAAAAACAGGCTGTCCGTGGCGGCAAGAGGGGACAGGTTGGGATCAGGCGACATCGGAAATACTCCGGGTAACGGGAACGCAGCCATGTCCGGGGAATGCGGCGGGACGGCGGCGCATGGCCAAGACCTGCAAGCATAGTCCGATTGCCATCATGGTGGAACCACGCAGGTGGGGCAGGCGGGAAGGGGGATGAAACGTGAACTGGACATAAACTGGACACAATAAAAAATGAACTTCCCTCCATGTGGGTGGTTTTTCTTTTCGTTGATGCCGCTGGCAGGGCATGCTGTGCGGTATGTGTGGTCCAATAGCGTGGAGTTCAGACGTCTCGTGAAAGTTTCTCTCATGGCCGGTTCGGCCCTGTCGCGTCCGGTGGCGGTTTGCGCTGGCGCTGCGTTGGTCGCGCTCGTGTCATCAGTGACTCCCGTCCTGTCGCAGGAAGTGCGTCCACAGGACACCCAGACCAGTACGACGACGGCCCCCACTGCTGCTCTCCCTGCCGTGTCCAGCCCTGCGGCATCCGCGCAGGTCCACACGGAAGGGACAACAGCAGCGGAGGCGCAGAATCCCGCATCCGCGCCTGCCGTCCCCACGGCCCCGTCCGCCACGCCCACCCGCCCCCCGGCATCCGCGACCGCACCGGCGACGCCACAGCCTGCGACATCGCCAGCCACGCCGGCGCCGGTTGCCACGACTCCGTCCGCGCCCGTGGACGACGATGGCTATGCCGCGCCCACGCCAAACGGCCTTGATGGCGAGGGGATGGCGCCACCCGCGTCCCCATCCGCGTCGTCCCCGGCCGCGTCGTCGGCATCCGCGCCATCGCAGGCTCCCGCATCTTCATCCGCATCGCAGGGCACGCCGGCGTCGGTTCCTGCGAATCCGGTTCCTGCCTCGCCTGCCCCTGCCGTATCCGCTCCTGCCGCGACGGCGGAGGGTACGCAGGTTCCATCGCAGGCGTCCTCCCCGCAGGGTCCGGCCGCCACGGCGCCTGCGCCGCAGGGCGAAACGTCCCCGCCCGCATCCATGCCTGCATCCACGGCCGCGAATGCATCGGGGGCACAGTCGGGAACGCAGTCACAGGCAGCCTCCACTGTGGCGCCGGCGCATGTCGATACGCCGGTCGGTATCCTTGCCTCCACCCCGCAGGGCGTGAAGAAGACTGAACCCGCGGGATCGAGCATGGTTCCCCCCGCCACCGCCCTGATGGCGGAGGCGGCGGCCCCCGTGGTCATCACGCAGGACCTGCGGCCCCCGTCCGTGGTTCTGGATGGCCTGTTCGTGGATATCGCCAAAGCGCACATCTATGCCGACGCCAAGACGGCGGTGGACGCCGTCCCGGACGAAGATCCCGCCGACCTGCTGGCGCAGTACAGGGCGGCCAAGGCGCGGCCCGATTTCGTGCTGAAGGATTTCGTCAGCCAGCATTTCACCCTGCCTGAACGCAAGACCGTTACCTACCAGCGCAGTCCCAATGAAAACGTGCGCGATTACATCATGGGCATGTGGGACGTGCTGAAACGCCCGCCCGACACGCAGGTGCAGTATTCGTCCCTGCTGCCGCTGCCTTATGCCTATGTCGTGCCGGGTGGCCGTTTCAGTGAACTGTATTACTGGGACAGCTATTTCACCATGATCGGGCTGTACGAGGACGGCAAGATCGACATGATGCGCGACATGATACGCGACATGGCGTCCATGATCGACCGCTACGGGCATATCCCCAACGGCAGCCGCACCTATTACCTCAGCCGTTCGCAGGCGCCGTTCTTCTCGCTGATGGTCGACCTTCTGGCGATGCATGACGGACAGATCGCGTACACCACCTTCCTGCCGGAAATGCAGGCGGAATACGATTACTGGATGGATGGCGCGGATTCGGTGGCGCCGGGCGGGGCCTACCGGCATGTGGTGCGCCTGCCGGACGGCACGGTGATGAACCGTCACTGGGACGACCGCGATTCGCCGCGCGACGAAAGCTATCCCCAGGATCTGGCAACGGCGGCGTCGCAGACCGCCCGCAAGCCCGAGGAGGTTTACCGCGACCTGCGCGCCGGGTCCGAAACGGGCTGGGACTTCTCTTCGCGCTGGCTGGCGGACGGGCACACGCTGTCGACCATCCACACCACCGAACTGCTGACGGTGGAACTGAACTGCCTGATCCCGCACCTGGCGCAGACGCTGGCCCATGCCTATGCGCTCAAGGGCGACAAGGAAGCTTCCGCCCGGTACGCGAAGATCGCGGCCGAACGGGTGGCGGCGGTCCAGCGCGTTCTGTGGGACGAACGCCGCGCGGCCTATATCGATTATGACTGGAAGAAGGGCGAATCGACCTCCATCCTGTCGGGCGCCACGGCCATGCCGCTTTTCCTGCAGATGGCAAGCCCGGAGCAGGCCAAGGCAGTGGCGGAGACGATCCGCAAGAACCTGCTGAAGGTGGGGGGGCTGATTGCCACCGAACGCAGCAACAGCGGGCAGCAGTGGGACGCCCCCAACGGGTGGGCGCCATTGCAGTGGATGGCGGTCAAGGGCCTGAACCAGTACGGCTATGACGAACTGGCCAGCGACATCGCCGCGCGCTGGATGGGCCGCGTGATCGGCACGTATGAAAAATCGGGCGTGCTGCTGGAAAAATATGACGTCTCCAACCCCTATATCAGTCCCCGGGGCGGCAAGGGCGGCGGTGAATACCCGATGCAGATCGGCTTTGGCTGGACCAATGGCACGCTGCTGGGCCTGATGGACCGCTATCCGCAGAATACGCGCGTGGTTCTGGATCGTAACCCCGCCGCGGACCAGCCGGACCGCCCGACCGCGCACGCGCTGCCGCCGATGAATGCCTATGGCGTGCAGAGCGACAAGGACACGATCAACCAGTACAACCTGCCCACCGTAACACTGACGCCGCGTCCCGTGGCCCCGACCCCGACGCTGCCGCAGATATCCTCGGTGGGGGCAAGCGCGCCGACCCCGCCGCTGAGCGCGCCGCCGGCACCGCCCGCCACGCCACCGGCAGCGGAGGCAAAGGCCACCCCGACTCCGCAGGAAACGCCGTCGTCCGCGCCGTCCGCGTCCTCGCCTGCGCCATCCGGCACCACGCAGGCGCAGCAGCCGACGGCGGCATCGGATGCCGCGACATCAGGGGCGTCAACGCCTGCCGCCCCGGCCACCACCGCTGCGCCGGCCAGTCCGTCCGCGCCTGAATCCGTGCCGGAAAAATCCGCGCCTGAAAAAACGGTTGCGCCCGCCGCGTCATCGTCCGCCCCCTCGGCTCCGGCTCCGGCTCCGGCTCCGGCTCCTGCGGGGGCATCGGTCACACCCCCGGCGGGGTCCGCCGCCTCTACCCCGGCGGCATCAGGCGGCACGCCGTCCACGCCTGCTCCCGTGCCGACGCTGCCACCGCACATGACGGACGCGCCGCAGGGCAATTCCACCACGTCCCAGCCCACCGCGCATTAAGGCGCGGCGAGGCCAGGGCGGCAGGTCCGCCTGCGGGGGATTTAGGAAGAAAAAATGTCCCGACGGGCGAAGGCGTCAGCCCGTCGTGACGGGGGCTGGGATCAGACCCGTCCCACCCCGCGCAGGCGGTGCAGCACGATGATGGCGGTCGTCAGCAGCAGCGCGGCACAGGTCTGGTGGACGGTGCCCGCCCATACCGGCACCACCAGCAGCAGCGTGGTCACGCCCAGCGCGTACTGCAAAAGCACCATCCATCCCATCAGCATCAGCGCATCCTGCGCGGGCCGGCCCAGCTGCGGGGTGCGCAGGCCGAGGAAGATGGTCCCCCCGATCAAGGCCGCTGTGCATGTCGCCAGCAGGCGGTGGTCGAACTGCACGGCGGCGATATTCTGGAACCAGTTGAGCCAGAACGGGTGCAGCCGGGCATATCCCGCCGGGATCAGGTGGCCGTCCATCAGTGGAAAGGTGTTGTAGGAAAACCCGGCATGCGTCCCGGCGGTAAAGCCCCCGGCGATGATGGTCGTGGCGACAACGCAGCACACCAGCCACGCCAGCCGGTGGACCCGGACCACGGCCGGGGTGGCGGGAATGAATTCGGGTTCGGGGTTACGCGCCGAAAGCGCGGTCCACAGGATCGCGATATAAAGGGCAAAGGCGCAGCACAGGTGCAGGACCAGGCGGACCGGCGCGACCGCCGTGCTGTCGGGATTGAAGCCGGAGGCCACCATGAACCACCCGATGGCCCCCTGAAGGCCGCCCAGCACGAAAAGCAGGATCAGCCGCGCCGTCAGCCGACGTGACAGGACGCCCGTGACGGCGAACCAGATCAGGGGCAGCAGCAGGACGAAGCCCATCAGCCGCCCCCAGAAGCGGTGGATCCATTCCGCCCAGAAAATCTTCTGGAACCCGGCCAGGCCGAATCCGTCATGCAGGATCTTGTACTGGGGAATGGTTTTGTACAGCGCGAACTGCCGTTCCCATTCCGCATGCGACAGCGGCGGGATCATGCCGGTGATCGGCCGCCAGTCCATGATGGACAGGCCCGACCCCGTCAGGCGGGTATAACCGCCCAGCGCGATCATGCCGATCAGCATGAAGCAGATGGCAAGCAGCCAGTTCGAGACCCGGCGACGGTCGTGCGCGTTGGCCGGAAAGACGGAGTCGCGGCCCTTGGCGAGGCCACCGGAAGGATGTGCGGACATATGGCGGATTTAGACCGCCCTTGCACGCCGCCGCAAGGCAATGCTAGGGCGCGGAACAGGTTTTCTGCCTGCCTTACGCCCCGGGCATGACCTGCATGCATGACATCGCAACAAAGGAGGCGCCTGCGTGACGCGACCGTGCGGCCCATCCCCCGATGCCACCGCGTCCGTGCCGGCGCCCGCATCGCCGTCGCCACCGCCTGCCGGGTTGCGGGTCCTGCTGCGTCCCGCGCTGATGGTGGCGATGGCGGCGGGCCTTGTCATGGCCGCGCGCGTGGCGCCGGGCCTGCACGCGGCGCTGTCCGATGTCGTGGTGCTGCGCGACGGGGCGCGGGGGCGGGCGTGGTTCCTGCTGGCCGGGCTGGCGTTCTGCGCGCTGGGATTGCCGCGGCAGGCGGTGTGTCTTGCGGCGGGCATGGCCTATGGCACGGCGGAGGGCATGGTCATGGCCACCTGCGCCACCGTGGGCGGGGCCTTGGTGGATTTTTTCGCGGCGCGGGCGCTGGGGGGCGGGCGCATGCCCGCGCGGCTGCGCGGGATGGGCGCGCGCCTTGGCCAACCCCTGCGCGAACGGACCTTCGTCACCGTGCTGGTGCTGCGCCTGCTGCCGGTGGGATCCGCCATGATGCTGAGCATCGCGGCCGGCCTTGCGCGCGCGCGGATGATGGCCTTCGTGGCCGCGACCGCGCTGGGCAGCCTGCCGCAGACGGCGGTGTTCGTCCTGATGGGCGGTGGAATGCAGATGAACCGTCAGGGCCGTATCGCGTTGGCGCTCATGCTGTTCGTGGCATCCGGGCTTGGCGGGCTGTGGCTGCTGCGCGCCAGCCGTATCGCGCGTGCCGATCGCGCCACACGTGCGGCCTAAAAAACTGTTTCAGGTATCGTTGCGTTTTTCCGGCCCCGTGGGCGGTTGACGCGACGCGCATGCACGCGCGATACCTTCGGTCAGCGTAAGGCTGTAATGTCGGAATAGATGGTGAAAAATTCCGGCGGCGTCGGCTACTACATTTCCAATTCCTGCTTCTCTTGATTTCTGGAGTGCCGTCATGGGCTCTTCCGCACTCGCGGCGCAGTCATCCGATGCGCCGGTTGGCAAAATCGCCAGCCGGTCGATGGGATGGATCGCCATCCTGCTTGGGGTCCTGACGGCGGTCGGGCCTGTTTCCACCGACATCTACCTGCCGGCTTTCCCCGAACTGGAAAAGACGCTGCACGCGAAGGCGGGTTCCGCCCAGATGACGCTGGCGATCTGGTTCGTGGGGCTGGCGATCGGGCAGATCACCATGGGGCCGGTTTCCGACCGTTTCGGGCGGCGGCTGCCGATGCTGCTGGGCACGTTCGTCTATACCCTGGCGTCGGTCGGGTGCGCGATGGCGACCGACATCTATACCTTTTCGGCATTCCGGCTGGTGGCGTCGCTTGGCGCGTCGGCCAGCCTGATCATCCCCAGCGCCTGCGTGCGCGACATGTCGCACGGCAATGAATCCGCGCGGCTGATGTCGCGGCTGGTGCTGGTGATGGGGGTCGTGCCCATCCTTGCCCCCACGCTGGGCGGGCTGGTGCTGTCCTTTACGACGTGGCGCTCGATCTTCTGGGCGGCGGCGGTCTATGGCGTGGTGTGCATGCTGCTGATCTGGCGGGTGCTGCCCGAAACGCTGAAGCCCGAGAACCGCAGCGAACTTTCCCCCGTCACGCTGTGCAGCCGCTATCTGCTGCTGGTGCGCGACAGGGGGTTTTTCACCAATGCGATGATCGCCGGCTTTTCATGCTTCATGTCCTTTACCTACCTCTCGGCGGCGCCGTCGGTGTTCATCCACCAGTTCGGCCTGTCGCCGGCGCATTTCGGCATGATGTTCGGCGTCTTCGCCGTGTGCATGATCGGGGCGTCGCAGCTTAACGGCATGCTGGTGGGGCGGATTGACGCAGCGCGCATCCTGGGCGTTTCCGTCTTCATCGCCCTTGTGGGCACCATCGGCATGACGCTGGTCGCCAGCCTGATCGCGGAAACGACCAAGGGCGGGGGGCATCCGTCCATCGGGCTCATGCTGGCGCTGATCGGCACGATGATGTTTTCGCTTGGCACCACCGGGATCATCGGGCCGAACGCCACCGTCGGCGCGCTGGCCGATCATCCGCGCCTCGCCGGCAGCGCGTCCGCCTTTGTCGGCACGCTGCAGTACGTGCTGGGCGCGCTGGCGGGGGCCATCGTCGGGATGCTGCCGTCGGATACGCCCGTGTCGATGGCGGCGGTCATGTTCGCCGGCGCGGTGGTCATGCTGCTGATGGTGGTGCTGCGGCCACGCCGCGCGCCGGAGGACGGGACCGGCACGGATGCGCGGACGCATTCCCCGGCATCCTGACGGGATGCGCCCGTGCAGGGGCGCTTTGTGACAAAAGCGGCGGTGGCGGGGTTGCCGTCCGGCGGCCCGGCGGCTACAGGCGACGTGCATCCCTGTCGTTCGGGCGGATGTAATTTGCGTGGACGCGGTATCCATCGCGATGCCACGCGTCGGAACAGGTTTCTCGGGAATACATACAGGCCATGACCACTTCCACCATCGATCTGAAGCAGTACATCCGGGGCATTCCCGATTTCCCCAAGCCGGGTATCCTGTTCTACGATATCTCGACCCTGATGCGGAATGCGGATGCATGGCAGATCGCAATGGGGCGGCTGACGGCGGCGGTGGCACCGTGGTCGGTCGACATGCTGGCGGCCATTGAATCGCGCGGCTTCCTGACGGCCGCCCCGCTGGCAAGCCGCCTTGGCTGCGGGCTGGTGATGCTGCGCAAGCCGGGCAAGCTGCCGGGCCAGACGGTTTCCTATGATTACGACCTCGAATACGGTCAGGATTCGCTGCATATCCAGGCCGACGCGATCGTGCCGGGGCAGCGGGTCGTGGTGATGGACGACCTGCTGGCGACGGGTGGCACGCTTGCGGCCTCCATCGCGCTGCTGCGCAAGGTCGGGGCCGAGGTCGTGGGTGCCGCCACCCTGATCGAGATCCGTTCGCTCGAGGGGCGTGACCGTCTGGATGTGCCGGTCAAGACGCTGGTGTCCTACGACGACTGATTGGTATCGCGGCTTTGCCGGCGAAACCGTCTTGCAATATACAGTTTCATGAACGCTGATATACCGGACATCACGTGTCGGTCTGTTGGCCCCGCATGTAAAGTGTACAGGAAACTGTATAGCCGTATTTCATATCGCAGGGAGCGCGTATGCCGGGATGAATAGTCTTGAGCTCTCCCTGCTACAGTTCCAGACCCGGATTGTTGCCTTCCTGCGGCGTCTGTGGCCGCCCGGTGTGCCGGTGCGCCAGGACCACATGCGCTGGCTGTTCGCGCCGGGGCTGTTCACCTTTGGCTATGCCCTGCGCACGACCATTACCTCGCTGATTGCGCTGGGTATTGCGTTGTGGTGGGAACTGGGCAGCCCCCAGTGGGCCGCGCTGACGGTCTGGATGGTGGCGCAGGGGACGCGCGGCAAGAGCGTGGCCAAGGCGCGATGGCACCTGTTCGGCATGGTGGTGGGCACGATCTGCGCCGTGCTGCTGGTGGCGGCGTTCCCGCAGGCGCCGCTGATGTTCATCCTGATGCTGGCGGTGGGGATCGGCACGTTCTGTTTCATCGGGACGCTGCTGCCCGGCCCCGCGACGATGACGAACTACCGCATCCATGGCATGCGGGCCAGCGGGTTTACCTACGCCATCATCTCGCTCGACGGGATTGCCGACCCGCAGCATATCTTCATGATCGCGATGTCGCGCGCGACCTATATCGTGCTGGGCATCGTGCTGGAAAGCACGGTTTCCTCCCTGTTCCAGTACCGGCTGGGTGCGCGGGCGCAGGACCGGCTGACCCATAATTTCCTGACGGCCATCGACGGCGCGGGGCAGACGCTGGCCTCCCTGCTGGCGGGTGACAGCGACGTGCTGAAGAAGGCGCGGCAGGTTTTCGCCAACATCACGACCCTGAGCGACCAGATCGAGTTCGCGGAGGTCGAGATGGGCGCGCAGCGCGGGCACGAGGGCGATCATGCCCGCGCGGCCCTTGCGCGGGTGGCGATGCTGCTGTCGCGCGGCCTGGACCTTGCCGCGCTGATCCATATTCCCGGCAACGTGCCCGGCGCGGCCTTCAACGCGACGTCGGCCAAGGTGCAGGCGTTCCTGCGCGACATGGCCGGACAGCTGGAGATGACGGACGACATCCATCCCGTCCTTGCCACGCTGTCGGCCCTGCAGGCGGAATGCCGGCAGAGCGTCGCGGACTCCCTCGAAGATGAAATGGGCAGCGCCACCAGCGACCCCGCGCCACCAGCCGTCGCCCACATCCTGTCGCAGCAGCGCATGCTGCATTACGGGCTGGGGGAGATGCTCGATGAACTGGAACAGGCCATCATCCAGTTCGACGCCAGCCGCCATCCGCTGCGCCACGATCATTTCCATTACCGCATCAAGACGTTTCGCGACTGGCAGCAGGCCTTTACCAACAGCCTGCGCGCCTCGGTCACGATTTTCGGCTCCGGCCTGATCTGGGTCACCACGGCATGGTCGTCGGGCCTGACCTTCATGATGTTCGTCTCCATCGTATGCAGCCTGTTCTCCACGCTGGAAAAACCCGCCCTGGCAACCAAGGCGTTCCTGGGCGGCGCGATCTGGGCCAGCGTCATGGCGGCCGTGCTGGTGCTGTGGGTACTGCCGACGCCCTCGACCTATGAAGTGATGGCGATGTGCCTGATGGTGCCGATGCTGATGGGGGGACTGGCGTTCGCCTATCCGGTGCTGATCCTGGGGGCGGTGTCGTACAACCTTTTCCTTCCCATCCTGCTGGGGCCGGGAAACCAGTCGCGACTGGACGAGGTCTCGTTCTTCAATACCGCGATGCCGCTGATCCTCGGGCTGTGGTATTCGATGTGGGTCTTCCGGCTTGTGCTGCCGTTCGATACCAACGACATGCGCTGGCAGATGCGGACCCGTATCCTGCGCGGGCTGCGCCATGTCGCGCGTTCACGCACGCTGCCGACGACACTGTATGTGGTCGAACGCAACGTGGACCGCTTCGTGCGGCTGCTGACGGATGCGGAAAATACCCCGGACGCCATCATCGATGCGTATCTGCAGGGCATCCTGTCGGCCATGACGATCGGCCTGAACATCATCCGCCTGCGTGGCATTCTGGAACGCCATCTGCTGCCCTCCGCCGCGCAGGAAGTCGTGACCGAGATGATGGCCCGCATGGCGCAGTTCAGCGGGCGTTATGGCGGCCATTACGGGCGCACGGCGCGGGCCACAAAATTCGCGATCGACCGGATCCAGAACATGACGCAGCAGGAAGGCAACCTTGGCGTGCGGCTGGAGATGAATGGCGCGCTGGTCTGCCTGTATGTGATTTCGTACGAACTGGATAACAACCAGAAATTCTTCGACGCCTCGAGCCCCTATCTCGATCCCGTCCTGACCTGACAGGCAATGGACATGAAAAAAGCCAGCGGACTTGCGTCATGCTGGCTTTTTTGAAGATAACATCCTGAAATCATAAAAGTTTTTGGTGAAGCTTTTTGCAAAAAGCTTCAAAGGAACGTCGCCTTTTTGAAAAAAGGCGACACCCAAAAACTTCTTTTATCCATCAACCGGCTGTTTGCAGGGATCAGTCGTCCTGATGCGCCGCGACGAATTTTTCCAGCCAGTGGATGGTGTAGTTGCCCGACCGGAATTCCGGATCGTCAAGGATCTTGAGGTGCAGGGGAATGACGGTCTTGACCCCTTCGATCACGAACTCGTCCAGCGCGCGACGCATGCGCTGGATGGCGTCCAGCCGCGTGGGGCCGCGCACGATCAGCTTGGCGATCATGCTGTCGTAATAGGGCGGCACGCGATAGCCTGCGTACAGCGCGCTGTCGACGCGCACGCCAAGGCCGCCGGGCGGATGAAACACGCTGATGGTGCCGGGCGTCGGCATGAAGGTCAGGGGATCTTCGGCATTGATGCGGCATTCGATCGCATGGCCGGAGAAATGGATGTCCTTCTGGCTGTAGCCCAGCGGCTCACCCGCCGCGATGCGGATCTGCTCGCGCACCAGGTCCACGTCACAGACCATTTCGGTGACCGGATGTTCCACCTGCAGGCGGGTGTTCATCTCGATAAAGCAGAACTGCCCGTCCTGGTACAGGAACTCCAGCGTGCCGGCGTTGCGGTATCCCAGCTTTTTCAGGGCTGATGTCGCGATCTCACCGATCTGGTCACGCTGATGCGGCTCAAGCGCGGGGGATCCCGCTTCTTCCAGCAGCTTCTGGTGGCGGCGCTGCAGGGAGCAGTCACGTTCGCCGAAATGCACGACCTCGCCATGCGTGTCGGCCATGATCTGCAGTTCGATATGGCGCGGCCGGTCGAGGTACTTTTCGAGATAGACCTCGTCATTGCCGAACGCGGCGCGGGCTTCCGTCCTGGCCACGCTCCACGCTTCCTCGATCTCGTCGGCGTTCGCCGCGACCTTCATGCCGCGTCCGCCGCCGCCCGCCGCCGCCTTGATCAGCACGGGATAGCCGACTTCTTGCGCGACGGCGCGTGCCTGGTCCAGGTTTTCCAGCGCCCCGTCCGAACCCGGCACCAGCGGCACGCCCAGTGCCTTCATCGTGGTCTTGGCGGTGATCTTGTCACCCATCATGCGGATATGGCTGGCCGTCGGACCGATGAATGTCAGGCCGTGGGCTTCCACCGTTTCGGCGAAATCCGCATTTTCCGACAGGAAGCCATAGCCGGGATGGATGGCGTCCGCGCCGGTGATGGTCGCTGCCGACAGGATGGCCGCCACGTTGAGGTAGGAGTCGCGGCTGGCTGGCGGGCCGATGCACACGGCTTCGTCGGCAAGGCGGACATGCATCGCATCCGAATCGGCGGTGGAATGCACCGCAACGGTGGGGATGCCCAGTTCGCGGCAGGCCCGCAGGATGCGCAGGGCGATCTCGCCGCGATTGGCGATCAGGATCTTGGAAAACATTACTCTATGATGGCCAGAACTTCGCCGTATTCAACGGGCTCGCCCGACGGGACAAGGATCTTGGTCAGGGTGCCGGCGCGCGGGGCCTTGATCTGGTTGAAGGTCTTCATCGCCTCGATCAGCATCAGGGTCTGGCCCGCCGTGACCTGCTGGCCTTCCGTGACGAACGGGGGGGAGGACGGATCGGGCGTCAGGTACGCCACGCCAACCATCGGGCTGGTGACCGCGCCCGGATGCTTGGACAGGTCGGCCGGCGCCGCCGGAGCGGCCGGGGGCGCGACGGCGGGGGCCACCGGCGCCACAGGTGCCGGCGTCGCGACGGCATGGGTCGCGGCAGGGGCCGCGCGCACCACGCGCACCCGGCTGTCCTTTTCCGCGATCTCGATTTCGGTCAGGCCGGTTTCGGTCAGAATTTCGGCCAATGCCCGAATGGCATCCGCATCCACGAGCAGTCGGCTCATTGATCGTCCTCGTCCAGAATCATGTCTGTCATGGCCTGAAGCGCCAGCGCATAGCCCCGCACGCCCAGCCCGCAGATGACGCCGATGGCGGCGCGGGAGACGTAGGAGTTCTGGCGAAACGCCTCACGGCGATGAATGTTGGAAATATGTACTTCGATCACCGGCAGGTCGACCGCCAGCAGCGCATCGAGCACGGCGATGGAAGTATGGGAATAGGCCGCCGGGTTGATGATGATGCCGCGTGCGCGGCCCCGGCATTCCTGGATCCACGAAACAAGTTCCCCTTCGCCATTGGTCTGGCGGAAATCGATTGCCACGTCGAGCTGCTCCGCAGCCTGGACGCAGACCTGTTCGACATCATCAAGGGTTGCGACGCCATACACTTCGGGCTGCCGCAGTCCAAGCATGTTGAGGTTGGGGCCGTTGAGAACGGCAATCAGGGGACGCTCCATAATGCAGGCGCCGTAGCATGCCCTTCGCCACGATCCAAGCCTGTTCTGCATCCGGCGGGGAATCGAGCGTGTTTTACGCGCCCGTCCGGACCCGCCCGGAACCAGCCCGGGGGCGTCCGCCATGCGCCGCAGGCATGCGGGGATACAGTTCCGCCCTGCTAACGGTATCAGAAATATGAAATAATTCCTGAGTAAATATAAAGGTGACTTTCCAAGTCATAATATCCCGCTGGAAAATGTGCCTGAACCGGGCTGGTCGCCTTTATGTATATTATGTAATGGTCCATTCCATGATTGCCCGACCCCTTCATGTTCAACCGCGCATGCGGCGGAAAATGCCGGATCTTCTGGTCTGGGGTCTGTCATGTCTGCTGACGCTCGGCTGTGGCATGACGGCCGGCATGTCGTGCGCCCACGCGCGCCACGCCACGCGGCACGCCGTGCGTCATGCAAGGGCGGCCCATCATCACCTGCGCCGGCTGCCCCCCGTCGCACCGATGCAAAGCGTTTCGTCCACATGGTCGCAGCATGGACTGGCCAGCTGGTATGGCACGCATCGTGAAATCGGCCACCGCACCGCATCGGGGGACATCTTTGATCCCGGCGCGATGACGGCGGCGCACCGGCAGCTTCCGCTGGGGACGCGGGTGCGAATTCGGGCGGTTGCGACGGGACGTTCGGTCATTGTCACGATCAATGACCGTGGTCCCTATCGCGGAAACAGGATCATCGACCTTTCGCCCGCCGCCGCGCGGGAAATCGGGCTTCTGGACCGGGGCACGACGGCGGTGGACATCATGGCGCTTCCCCCGGAGGAAGCGGCGTGGCCTCACGGCTAGGGACGGCGGTGGCGGGCCGGGCTTCCTGCGGTTTCGTGGCGGGTTTGCGCACGATGGACCATCCTTCCATCTGCGGGCCGTTGTCACGCAGGCACATCTGTATTTCCAGGCCCGCGTTCAGTTCCGCCCCCAGCAGCACGACATAGGCCGAGACATAGAACCACATCATGGTGGCGACGAAGGCACCCAGCGGCCCATAGGTCGCGCCATAGCCCGCGATATGGCTGACATAATAGGAAAACCCGACGGACGTCAGCAGCCACAGCAGCGTTGCCGCCACGGAACCGGGCAGGATGCAGCGCCACGACGTGCTCTGCCGGTTCGGGCCGAATCGGTAAAGCAGGGAACATCCCGACAGCACGAACAGAAGCATCAGGGCGGGACCGCCCATGCGCACCAGCAGTTCGACCGAACCCGGCGGCGGCGCGAGCGAGAGCTTCTGCGGAAGGTAGTCCAGCAGGATCGGCAGGGCCACCATCAGGGCCAGCGTCAGGATCCCGCCGCAGATGGCCGACAGGGTCATGATCATGCCCATCGCCTGAAACCGCAGGAAACTACGGGTTTCCGGGGTGTTGTAGGCCACGTTCATCGCCAGCAGGAGCGAACGCGTCGCGGCGGAGGCCGACCACATGGCGATGGTGGTGGACACGATCAGGTTGAATGTCAGCGATGAATGCGATTGCGCGACAAGGATATGGATCCGGTCGCAGATCAGGTCATACGCCGCAGGGGGAAGCAGGTTGCGCAGCACGACAAGCTGCGGCTCCACCGTCTGGGGATCGAACAGAAGCCCGTAAAGCGAGATCAGCGTGCTCATGGCCGGGAACAGCGACAGGGTGGCGTAAAAGGCGCATCCGGCCGCCGCCAGCGTGATCTGGTCGGACGCGATATTGGTGGCCACCTGCTTCATGACGGGCAGGATGTGACGGTGCAGGGCGTCATTCATGTCCGTCATTTCCGTGGCATTCTTCGTGGCGCGCCCGGCAGGCGATGGCGGGGGGGTAACGGGCGCCGTTACCCCGATCTGGTCTGGGGAAGAAGAGATCAATGCGTTGTCCAGGCTCTGCTTGATTTCGTGGTCTCGACAGGGCGGGCCGGGGCGCCGGTATCCTGTTATTTCTGCGATCGCGCCCGCCGTCGGGACGCAAGCGGGTCATGACATTACTGGGGTCGATTTTATCCACCTTAGACGAAAAAGGTGTGGGTGAGGCCAATTTTTCTATTGCGTTACGGACGTATTGTCCTCATATGCGCTCCTTACGCAACAACGCACGTGCCACTGGCCCTCTGAGGTTACGCAACGACGTCAAGCGTTCTGGCAATCGGGGCCTGCTGCTTGGGCCCCTCACTGGTCGCTGGTCCGTTAGACCGTTTCGCAACATCTGTCCGTTTGTTCAGTATTCTCATACGCATCCGGACGGCAGTACAGAAGGGATTTGGGTGCGATGACTCCCAAAATCGCTCGTTATCTGGCTGAGCAGGCCCCTGCTACGCCATGCCTTGTCGTCGACGTCGATCGCGTCGAGGAACGTTACAGCGCGCTTCACGCGGCGCTGCCGCTCGCGCGGATCTATTACGCGGTCAAGGCGAATCCCGCGCCGGCCATCCTCGACCGGCTTGTCGGGCTGGGCTCCGCCTTCGATGCCGCCTCGTGGGAAGAAATCCAGATGTGCCTGCGCGCCGGCGCCGCGCCGCAGGACATCTCCTTTGGCAACACGGTCAAGAAGGCGTCGGCCATCGCCCACGCGCACGCGGCGGGCATCGACATGTTCGCCTTCGACTGTGCCGAGGAACTGGACAAGCTGGCGCGTCATGCGCCGGGATCGCGGGTCTATTGCCGCCTGATCGTGGAAAATGAGGGCGCGGACTGGCCGCTGTCGCGCAAGTTCGGCACGACGCTGGACAATGCCCGCGACCTGATGCTGCGCGCGCGCGACCTGGGGCTTGATCCTTACGGCCTGTCCTTTCACGTCGGCAGCCAGCAGACCGAGACCGGGACCTATGAGGCCGCGATCGCGCGCGTCGGCATGCTGTTCACGGACCTGAAGGCCGCGGGACTGGAACTGCGCATGGTCAATCTGGGCGGCGGGTTCCCGATTCGCTATCGCGATGACGTGCCGGGCATCGACCGTTTCGCGCTGGCGATCAGCCACGCGATGACGGAGCATTTCGGCAATGACCTGCCGGAAATGATCGTGGAACCGGGCCGCTTCATCGTTGGCGACGCGGGCGTCGTCTCGTCCGAGGTGGTGCTGGTCAGCCGTCGCGGCATCGATGATGGCGTGCGCTGGGTCTACCTTGATATCGGGCGTTTCGGCGGCCTTGCGGAAACGGAGGGCGAGGCGATTCGCTATGGCATCCGCACGCCGCATGACGGCATGGCGACGGGGCCGGTCGCCATCGCGGGACCGACCTGCGACGGCGCGGACATCATGTATGAAAAGACGCCCTATAACCTGCCGCTGGGCCTCGAATCGGGGGATCGTGTCGAACTGCTCTCGACCGGGGCCTATGTCTCGACCTACTGCTCGACCGGGTTCAACGGCCTTGCGCCGCTGAGTGAGCATTATATCTGAACCTGCCATTCCGGGTGGCGGAAACGTGGGGGACGGTGCGCGGGATTCGCGCCCGTCCCTTTTTTATTTTTCAGGGCGCTATAGAACAGGATCCGTCTTTCATTTCCGTGCGGGGGCGTTCCATGCGTAATCCATTCCTGTTCCTGCCCGCATTCCTTGTCGGGGGGATGTTATGTCTGGGGCTGGCGCGCCCGGCATGGGCCAGCCCGGGGCTGGTGCATGCGACCCCGGCGGCGGGGCAGAATGTGAATGCCGGAACGGTGTCGATCCGGCTGGATTTCAATGCGGTCATCGATCCGTTTCACACCCGACTCGTGTTGCTGGGGCCAAGTGGCGTGCCACAGCTTCTGCTGGCATCGCCCAAGGATGACGAGCAGCAGGAGATCGCGGTGGACGTGCCGCTGGGCACGCCGGGCGATTATGTCCTGCAATGGCGCGCGGGGGGCAGGGCCAGCGGCATCAGCCACGGCAGCGTGCCATTCCATGTCGTGGCGCCCGCCGGGCACTGATGATAAAAAACAGAAGTTTTTGGGTGTTGCCTTTTTTTAAAAAGGCGACGTCTTTCGAAGCTTTTTGCAAAAAGCTTCACCAAAAACTTTTATGATTTCAGTGAATTAAGGAAATACGCCACCGCGTCCTGACGGGCTGGGGAGCGTTTTCCCTTCATTCCACCGCCGCGCGCAGGCCTGCCCCGGCCGCGAGCGGGCAGAGCGGAATCGCCGCCGCGAGGAACGCGCCCAGCAGTTCCAGATCCGGTCCCCATGACAGTCCCGTCTGCGCCGCGTCCAGCGCCGCCGCCCCGAAAATCAGCGCGGGCGTGGTCAGTGGCA
The DNA here is from genome assembly GCF_003207955.1 of Novacetimonas pomaceti. Taxonomy (NCBI): domain Bacteria; kingdom Pseudomonadati; phylum Pseudomonadota; class Alphaproteobacteria; order Acetobacterales; family Acetobacteraceae; genus Novacetimonas; species Novacetimonas pomaceti. The sequence goes on along the minus strand of NZ_NOXG01000003.1, from coordinate 255,043 downwards.
GCACCAGAAGCGGCAGCAGCACCCCGCCCCGGCGCGCGCCCAGGACGACGGACGCCGCCATGCCCCCGATCAGCGACAGGATCAGCGTGCCCAGCAGCAGCCCGATCAGCAGGATGGACAGGCTGTCGGTGGGCATGCCAAGCATGATGCCCAGCGGTGGCGCCGCCAGCAGCAGCGGCAGTCCGGTGGTCAGCCAGTGGGCCATCATCTTGGCCAGCGCGATCAGCGACGGCGGAAGGCCGGTCATCATCAGCTGATCCAGCGACCCGTCCTCCAGCTCCGCCCCGAACAGGCGGTCAAGCGGCAGGAGGGCCGCCAGCAGCGCGCAGACCCAGACGATTCCCGGCGCCATGTGCCGCAGCAGTTCGGGCGAGGGGCCAAGCGCCAGCGGAAACAGCGCGCCCGCCAGGATAAAGAACAGGACGGAGCCGAGCGTATCCGCCCCATGCCGCAGGGCAAGGCGGAGATCGCGTTCAAGGATGGCGAGGATCAGGGTAGGGGTCTGCAGCTTCAAAACAGGTCGTCCTCGGGGAAATCCTCCATCGCCTGGGGGATATCGGATTCGTTCAGTCCCGGCAGCGCCAGCGATTTCGCGTCAGGCAGGGGAAGGGGAACGTGGGTGGTTGCGATCACGATTCCGCCAGCATCGCGATGGGCGCGGAAAAGCGTTTCCAGCAGTCCCATCGTGTTGCTGTCGAGGCCGAGGCTCGGCTCGTCAAGCAGCCACAGCGGCGCGCGCGCCAGCAGCACCCGCGCAAGTGCCGCGCGACGTTTCTGCCCCGCCGAAAGCATGCGCGCCGGCAGGTCCGCCAGTCCGGAAATATTGAGTGCGGACATGCATGAATACGGATCCGCCCCGCTTGCCCTGGCGGCGAGCGTAAGGTTTTCCAACAGCGTCAGGCCGGGTTTCAGCGCGTCCTGATGCCCCAGGTAGGCCACGCGTTCGGCATGCCGCGAACGGTCCGCCAGCGCATCGACGCCTGACCACAGCACATGGCCGCCTTCCGGTTTGCGCAGCCCGGCAAGCACGCGCAGCAATGTCGACTTGCCGGCCCCGTTCGGACCCGTCAGCAACAGCGCGTCACCCGCGTCCAGCGCGAAGCCAACCTGGTCCAGAACAAGGCGTTCCCCGCGAAAAACCGAGATATTTTCCACTTTCAGCAGGGGGGTATTCCTGGGGGCAAAGGCAGTGATGGCCGGGTCCTCCGCATGGTCGCGTGGGGGATGTGGCGGGCCGGGCGGAAACCCGATCCCGCGTTCTTGTTACCGGGGCCAGCTTGTGTCGGCCCCGCGTCCGGGTATGTTCTACCACCGTTGGGAGATCAAGCCGGTTATCCACCGAAAGGTCACGCCACCGCTGTCTGTTCATGTGGCGGGAGAGCTTCGGTGGATGGATCGCTGCTGATGCCTCGGAGGAAACAAAGCCAATGAAGACGGTTGGGCACGACTCACTGAAAACGGGCCGCACACTGAATGTGGACGGCAAGACCTACCACTATTTTTCCATCCCCGAAGCCGAGAAGACCATCGGCAATGTCGCGCGACTGCCGGTCAGCCTGAAGGTGCTGCTGGAGAATGTCCTGCGTTTCGAGGACGGACATTCCTATACGGCTGACGACGCCAAGGCGATCGCCGGCTGGCTGCCCAAGGGCAGCTCGACCAAGGAAGTGCCGTTCAAGCCCGCGCGCATCCTGATGCAGGACTTCACCGGCGTTCCCGCCGTGGTCGACCTTGCCGCGATGCGCGATGGCATCCTCAAGCTCAAGGGTGACCCGCAGAAGGTCAACCCGCTGGTTCCCGTCAACCTCGTGATCGATCACTCGGTCATGGTGGATGTCGCGGGCTCGCCGGAAGCGCTGCAGGACAACGTCACGATCGAATTCGAACGTAACGGCGAACGTTACGCCTTCCTGCGCTGGGGCCAGGAAGCGTTCGAGAACTTCTCGGTCGTGCCGCCGGGCACCGGCATCTGCCACCAGGTGAACCTGGAATACATCGCGCAGGCGGTGTGGACGGCAAAGGTCGACGGCAAGGAATACGCCTATCCCGATACCCTGTTCGGCACCGACAGCCACACGACCATGGTCAATGGCATGGGCGTGCTGGGCTGGGGCGTCGGCGGGATCGAGGCCGAGGCCGCGATGCTGGGCCAGCCGATCGCCATGCTGATCCCCGATGTCATCGGGTTCAAGATGACCGGCAAGCTGCCCGAAGGCGTGACGGCGACCGACCTGGTGCTGACGGTCACGCAGATGCTGCGCAAGAAGGGCGTTGTCGGCAAGTTCGTCGAATTCTTCGGCCCCGCCCTTGACCACCTGCCGGTGGCCGACCGCGCGACCATCGCGAACATGGCCCCGGAATATGGCGCGACCTGCGGCTTCTTCCCGGTCGATGACCTGACGCTGGATTACCTGCGCCAGACCGGCCGCGAAGAACACCGCATCAAGCTGACGGAAGAATACCTCAAGGCGCAGGGCATGTTCCGTCATGCGCATTCGGAACACCCCGTCTTTACCGACACGCTGGAACTCGACCTTGCGACCATCGTGCCGTCGATCGCGGGACCGAAGCGTCCGCAGGACCGCGTGGTCCTCAAGGGTGCCGACAAGGCGTTCGAGACGGAACTGACCGGCAGCCTGGGCGTCCCCGAAGCCGACAAGAACAAGAAGGCGCCCGTCGCGGGCACCAACTACGAACTGGGTCACGGCGATATCGTGATCGCGGCGATCACGTCGTGCACCAACACCTCCAACCCCGCGGTGCTGATCGCGGCGGGTCTGGTGGCGAAAAAGGCGCGTGCGCTGGGCCTGAAGCCCAAGCCGTGGGTCAAGACGTCGCTGGCGCCGGGTTCGCAGGTCGTGACCGACTACCTGACGCGCGCAGGCCTTCAGGAAGAGCTGGACGCGATGGGCTTCAACACCGTCGGGTATGGCTGCACCACCTGTATCGGCAACTCCGGTCCGCTTGAGGATCACATTGTCGACGCCATCGAGAACAACAAGCTGGTGGCCGTGTCCGTCCTGTCGGGCAACCGTAACTTCGAGGGACGCATTTCCCCGAACGTGCGCGCCAACTACCTCGCCAGCCCGCCGCTGGTGGTGGCCTACTCCCTGCTGGGAACCATCCGCGAGGACCTGACGACAACGTCGCTGGGCACCTCCAAGGATGGCAAGCCGGTCTATCTGAAGGATATCTGGCCGACCAACCACGAAATCGCCGCCCTGATGGGATCGGCCATCACCCGTGACGAGTTCATCAAGCGCTACAAGCATGTGAGCCAGGGCACGAAGGAATGGCAGAACCTGAAGGTCGCGACGGGTTCGGAAACCTATCCCTGGGATCCGTCCTCCACCTACGTGCAGGATCCGCCGTACTTCCAGGACATCACGCCCGAGCCCAAGCCGCGTGGCGACATCATCGGCGCGCGCATCCTTGCGCTGCTGGGTGACAACATCACGACCGACCACATTTCGCCCGCCGGCGCGATCAAGGAAAGCTCCCCCGCGGGCAAGTATCTTGAAGCCCATGGCGTCGCGAAGAAGGACTTCAATTCCTACGGTTCGCGTCGTGGCAATGACCGCGTGATGGTGCGTGGCACGTTCGCCAACATCCGCATCAAGAACGAGATGGTTCCGGGCACCGAGGGTGGCTTCTCCAAGCATTATCCCGACGGCAAGGAAGGCGCCATCTACGACGTGGCGATGGAGTACAAGAAGGAAGGCACCCCGCTGGTTGTCTTCGGCGGCAAGGAATACGGCATGGGTTCGTCGCGCGACTGGGCGGCGAAGGGCACTCTGCTCCTTGGCGTGCGTGCGGTGATCGCTGAAAGCTTCGAGCGTATTCACCGTTCCAACCTGGTGGGCATGGGCGTCCTGCCGCTGCTGTTCAAGGACGGCACGACGCGCAAGACGCTGGGCCTGAAGGGCGATGAAATCATCGAAATCAAGGGGCTGGACAACATTACCCCGCGCATGACGATGACGATGACCATCACCCGCGCCGATGGCTCCAAGCAGGAAGTTCCCCTGCTGTGCCGTGTCGATACGCTGGACGAGGTCGAGTATTTCCGCAATGGCGGCATTCTGCAGACCGTTCTGCGTGGCATGACCAAGGCAGCCTGATTTTTTCAGGAATGTCTGGCGTTTTCGCCAGCATGAACATCAAAGACGGCGGTCCGCTCAGCGGGCCGCCGTTTTTTTATGCGATAGGCGCACATTCCCGTCAGGCCGGGCGGGCATGGCGCCGGGTTCATGACCGGAAGTCCGGGAATTCGCCTTTTGTCGGGGAACCTTGCAACAAACACATGTCGGCGGTGCTTTTACGCTATATTGTGTATAAATACGGCATCGTTTAAAACCCCAAGTGTTGTAATAACATGCTGGACGTACCGGGGCCTCATGGATCTGCTCTCTGCCTTGCACAGCTTCGTTCGCGTGGCCGCAACGGGCTCATTTTCTGCCGTTTCGCGCGAAACCGGGGCCAGCCAGCCGACGATTTCACGTCATATCGCCCTGCTTGAGGCGCATTATGGCGCCACCCTGTTCGCGCGCACGACCCGCAGCCTGATGATGACCGAGGATGGTCGCAGCCTGCTGCCGCATGCCTATGAGGTGCTGGAAATCCTGGAAACGGCGGAAACCGCGCTGGGACGCCGCCGGGCATCCGTATCGGGACTGGTGCGGCTGGGGGTTACGACGGCGTTCGGCCTGTATCTGACCGGCAAGCTGGGCAAGCTGCTGGAGGAACATCCCGATCTTTCGGTCGAACTGGTCATGCGTGACGGATTCGGTGACCTAGTGGAAGAGGGACTCGACCTTGCGGTGCGGGTCGGCGCGATTGCCGAAGGGTCCCTGATCGCACGACGACTCGGCTCCGTCAGGCGTTATGTCGTGGCGTCAAGCGACTATCTGGCCCGACGCGGCACGCCTGCGCATCCGCGCGACCTGCTGAACCATCCCTGTATTGCCTACAGCTATGGCGGATCGCGCCATGACTGGCATTTCGATTGCAAGGGCGAGGAAAACGTCGTGGCCGCCAGCGGTCCCTTCCGCGCCAACAGCAGCGAAGCTGTCCTGCAGGCGGTCCGTTCGGGACTGGGAATCGGCATGCTGCCTTCCTTCCAGGTAGAAGAAGACATCGCCAGCGGGCGACTGATCCATCTTTTCCCGGAATGGACCGTCCCGGAACTGCCGTTTTATGCCGTGCATACCGGGCCGCGCACATTGCCATTGCGCACCCGCACGGTGCTGGACTTCCTGATCGATATTTCGGATGTCCTGCGATAGGGGATAACGCGGCTGGGGACACTGTCCGCCAGCGGTCCCGCTTGGGGGCTGTTTGAAAACAACCTGCTGATAATAAATAATAAAAGTTTTTGGGTGCCGCCTTTTTTCAAAAAGGCGGCGTCTTTATTGAAGCTTTTTACAAAAAACTCTTATGATTCCAGAGAGTTGTCAGGCCTGTCTTTTCAAACAGTCCCTCAGTCGAGGGAGCTGTTGGCGTTCTTCGTATCGGTCGGGGCTGCCGGGTCCTGTGACGCGCGGGCGCGCTGTTCCTCGCTCGAGGCCATCATGTCGCTGTTGAAGCCGTCATGCAGGATATGCGCCCATGTTTCCATCCAGCTATTGCCCTTCTGGACGAAATTGAGGGCGGCGGGATGCTGCGACAGGGTTTCCTTGGCCCAGTCATCGGGGCTCTGCAGGGAGGCGGTCTTTTCCGTGGCCACGGGATTGAGGAAAATCGTCACCGTTTCCACATTGACCGTATGATCGGGGGATGGCGCGGCATAGGTCCAGCTTGCCTTGTACAGGACATTCGGCAGCGTGAAGCCCAGTTCCTTCAGGCGGTTGGCGATGATGGCGGTACGCGTGATGGATGTGGGATAGACGGCGGCGGTAAACCAGCATTCCACCCCGGGCGGTTTCGCCGGCAGCGTATGGGCCGCGAGATTGCGGTCATCATGGCAGCTTGAATCCATTGTCAGCGCGGCGCTTTCCGGCACGGCCTGCGTGCTGGCTTCTGCCCCGATCAGGCCCGTGACAACGTGGTCATGGACACGGACAAGGATATTTTCCAGGATTTCGCCATGGGGGCCGGTGATGACGTTCATGACCGGATGCCATACCCCGGCGGGCAGCGGCAGGATGCGGCCCGCGAACGGTATCGCCTTGGTCAGGCGATCGGTGATCGGCATCATGGTCACGACCCCGTCGTCTCCCCCGCCGCCATTCTCGGCGGCAGGCGGCGCGTCATTCATGCCCAGCGCGTGATGGATGCGCTGGGTGATGTTCTGCACCCCCGGCCATAGGCGCGACAGGTAAGCGGGTGGAAACACCAGCATCAGGATGGAAAAGATGAAAATGGAATACAGGCACAGACGCCAGAGGGGGGCACGGTGCCACAGACGGGAGACAGCAGACATTCCGGAATTCATATCCTGACGCGATATCCGCCCCGAAACCCACGGACGGACGGATAGAAAAGACCATTTCGCCTTACGCCGGTGTTCCCGATGGGCACAAGGCGATCATGGCGCCATGATCGCGGGCATCCCGGCCCCTGATGGGGCCGGGGGCCGGTTACTGGATGATACGCGCTTTCTGGGCCTCGCTATCATTGGCGATTTCCGCCACCACCCCGTCCTCGTTCGATACGATGCGGACCAGCTTCGCGCCCTGCTGCCGTGCGGTGATGAGGGAATCGCTGATCATGTCCTCGATGGAGCGCGCAAGGTCGCGCGCGCTTGCGGCCGGGCCGATGCGATCCTGGCGACGCATGACCTGGAACAGCAGGGACGGATCGATGCCGCCCGTTTCCACCTTCAGGCCATAGCTGTCGATCATCGCCTCGATTTCCAGGGCGGAAACGCGGGCGATATCCAGCCCTTCGAGCGGACGGAACACGAAAATCCGGTCCAGACGGTTCAGCACTTCCGGCGCGAAACCCGCCTGTCGCAGGGCTTCCACCGACTCGGCACGCATCTTGTCGGGTTCATCGGCCAGACGGTCCGCGATATCCGACAGCGCATCGGTCGCGATGTTCGATGTCAGGATGAAGATCGAGCGCACGGTGGAAATATGCTGCCCGGTGGAGGCTTCGGTCACGTGGCCATCGTTCCACGCGGTCAGGAATTTCTTGAAGACGTCGGGATGCGCCTTCTCGATTTCATCGAGCAGAACGACGGCGTCCGGCTTTTCCTTCAGCCCGCCCGTCAGCTTGCCATAGGTGTCGGAGCCGACATACCCCTTGGGCGAACCGAAAAGCTGCGTCGCAGCATGGGGCGAGCTCATCTGCGTCATGTCAAAGCTCAGCAGTGGCCGGTCAAGCTGCCGCGCGAGCTGCTTGGCAAGATAGGTCTTGCCCGTGCCCGGCGGCCCGGCCAGCAGGAAGATGCCCACCGGCTTGCCCCGGATATGCAATGCCAGCCGGCGTCGCAGCTGGGCTGCGATATCCTCGCACACCTGGTCCTGGCCGATCACCCGTGCGCGCAGGTTCGCCGCCAGTTCCTCGGCATCTATGATGGTTTCTTTCTGCTCGCGCGCCATCATTTCTTCCAGCGCACTACGATTGGTCAGTCTGGCCAGTACGTCCATCATCCATCCCCGTCTGCGTCGGAGTCCCTTTCTGGCCAGTCTCTCTGCGCGGTTTTCAAACCAGAGACCGGCCAGCGTCAAAATTGCACCACCCGCGGCCAGGACCGGATAGGCCGGGGCACACCATTCCATGAAATGCCGTATGCTGGCGAGTGAAAGATGCAGGGCCGCGGCGGCCTGTATGCTGCCCAGTATCAGGAATATGACCATGATGACTGGCAGCATGCGTTCAAATGCCGGATACAGCGCTTTCATTGAACGACGACCCCGATCACAAGTTGTCCGTCCTTGTATAATACCGGCAGGGGCGTCGGGCCGGGAACGAATATCGCCCCGGCATGCAGTCCCGCCGCCCCCGGGTCATTGACGGCACGGATCGTGACCTCCCCCGCGATGCGGATCGGCAGGATGACCGTGCGCGGCCGTCCCGTCAGGTGCACGATCTGGGTCAGACCCATGGATTCCACGCTGACGACGGAACTGCCCGTTCCCATGTCATACAGCGGCATTTCCGCCAGCACGATCTCATGACGCTTCAGCGCCGCGAGGATCGCGTTCTTCTGGTTGATGTCGAAAGAGGTGAACTGCAGCATGTCGGCCGCGCGTTCCGGCGCGATCATGGGCATTTCACCCAGAAGGTCCGCATGCGCGCGGGTATGGTCCACGACTGTCCGCAGGCTGCCGCCGCTGGTGTCGCCGCCCTGTCCCGCCAGCGCGGTCGGGGTGGTGGAGCCGCCGCTGCCCCCCGCGTCGGAGGCGCCGCCCAGGCTGTGGACGCCAAATCCGCCCGCCACGACAGCCGCCAGCAGCCCCGCCACCACCATGCGACTGCTGCTACGCGGGCGCTGTGGCTGGCGGGATGGTTCCGTCGGCGGGGCGGACATCGGCATCATGTCATTCATAATGATGGGGGCCGTTGGGGGAGGCAAGCGTTTAAGCGGCGCACAATGTTACGCGGGGTGTAAAAAAGCGTTCACATCTGCATTTGCGCGCCGCCTTATTATTATAGAACTTGCGAAGTGGGCGATCATGCCCTAGATATTCGGGCAATTCCTTCAATTTACGTTTATTTGGGGGGTGGCCGCAGGGCCGCCTTTTTTGCATTGGACGCAGATCTGCCTTTCCTGACCGGCCTTGACGCCCGCATTGCCGAGATGATCGGCCCCGCGCTGGTGGATATGGGGTTCGAACTGGTCCGTGTCTCGGTCCTGGGGCGTGAAACCCCCACGGTCCAGATCATGGCCGATCGCGCCGATGGCTCCCAGATCACCATTGATGACTGCGAGCAGATCAGCCACGCGGTTGGCGCAATCCTCGACGTGGAGGACCCGCTGCCGGGGGAATGGACGCTGGAGGTCTCTTCCGCCGGGATCGACCGCCCCCTGACGCGCCCCAAGGACTGGGACCGTTTCGCCGGGCATCTGGCGCGGGCGGAAATGAACATGCCCGTCGACGGGCGCAAGCGGTTTTCGGGCATCGTGCTGGGCGCGCGTGACGGATGCGGCCTGATGCGCCTTGACGATGGGCTTGAGGTGGCGTTGCCTTTCGACGAGATGCGCAAGGCGCGGCTGGTGCTGACCGACGCGCTGATCGAGGCGAGCGCCCGCATGGCGCGGCCCGATGACGCGGCGCAGCAGACTGATGAGGACCCGACGGCCGAGTCGCCGGACGGGATGTTGGAACAGACTGGCGGTCGGCGTGGCGCAAGGCCGCCGCGCAAGGCCCACTGAAAGACGCTCTGGAGACCCTGATGGATACGTCCGTTTCCCGTCCTGAACTGTTGCTGGTGGCGGATGCCGTCGCGCGTGAGAAGTCGATCGACCGCGAGGAAGTGCTCGAGGCGATGGAGCAGGCCATCCAGAAGGCCGGTCGCGCCAAGTACGGCCATGAAAAGGATATCCGCGCCACGATCGACCGCAAGACCGGCGACGTGCGCCTGTCGCGCTGGACCGAGGCGGTCGAGGAAGTGGAGAACGAGGAAACCCAGATCCCGCTTCACATCGCGCGCAAGTTCCGGCCCGAAATCCAGCTTGGCGAACATCTGATCGATCCCCTGCCGCCGATCGATTTCGGGCGCATCGCGGCCCAGACGGCCAAGCAGGTGATCGTCCAGCGCGTGCGCGAATACGAGCGCAAGCGCCAGTACAATGACTTCAAGGACCGCGTGGGCGAAATCGTCAACGGCACGGTCAAGCGGACCGAGTACGGCAACCTGATGGTCGAAATCGGCAGTTCCGAGGCGCTCTTGCGCCGTGACGAGCTGATCCCGCGTGAAAGCTTCCGCAATTCCGACCGCGTGCGCGCCTATATCTATGATGTGCGTGACGAGCCGCGCGGGCCGCAGATTTTCCTGTCGCGCACCCATCCGGCCTTCCTGGCCAAGCTGTTCGCGCAGGAAGTTCCCGAAATCTACGACGGCATCATCGAAATCAAGGCCGTCGCCCGCGATCCGGGGTCGCGCGCCAAGATGGCGGTGATTTCGCGTGATGCGTCCATCGACCCGGTCGGCGCCTGCGTGGGCATGCGCGGGTCGCGCGTGCAGGCTGTGGTGCAGGAACTGCAGGGCGAGAAGATCGATATCATTCCGTGGAGCCCGCAGGCCGCGACCTTCGTGGTCAACGCGCTGGCACCCGCCGAGGTCAGCAAGGTCGTCATGGACGAGGAGGCCGGCAGGGTCGAGGTTGTCGTCCCGGACGAGCAGCTGAGCCTTGCCATCGGTCGTCGCGGCCAGAACGTGCGCCTTGCCAGCCAGCTGACGCGCTGGGACATCGATATCCTGACGGAGGCCGAGGAATCGGAGCGCCGGCAGGAGGAATTCCGTCGCCGCAGCAACCTGTTTGTCGAGGCACTGGATGTCGATGACGTGATTGCCGGGCTGCTGGTGACCGAAGGCTTCCACTCGATCGAGGAGCTTGCCTTCGCCGATGCGGATGAACTGGCCGGGATCGAGGGCTTTGACGAGGACGTGGCCAGCGAACTGGTGCGCCGCGCCGAAGGTTTCCTCGCGCGTCGCGAGGAGGAAATGGACGAAAAGCGTCGCGCCCTCGGGGTGTCGGATGATATCGTCGCCCTTGGGGTCTTTACGGTCCAGATGCTGGTGACGCTGGGCGAAAAGGGCATCAAGACGCTTGATGACCTGGCCGATCTGGCGGGCGATGAACTGGTCGATATCCTTGGCGCCGATGCCATTGACGAGGAAGCGGCCAACGAAATCATCATGGCCGCGCGCGCCCACTGGTTCGACGAGGACGAGTCGGAGGGTGGCGAGGCCACCGAAACGCAGGAGAATTCCGACGTCTGAGGAGTATCCCATCGAAGATCAGGATACGGATGAGGAACGGGGGCCGCTGCGCCGTTGCGCCGTAACGCGCGCGCGGCAGCCGCGGGAAACGATGGTCCGGTTCGTCATATCGCCGGACCGGATCGTGACCCCCGATCTTTCTGCGCGTCTGCCCGGACGGGGAATTTGGTTGAGCGCACGGCGGGATGTGCTAGAAACGGCACAGACTCGTGGCGTGTTTGCACGCGCCGCGCGCGGACAGGTTGTCATTCCGCCTGATCTGGCCCATGTGGTGGAAATCGGGCTGGAACGCAGGATGATGGATGTCCTGGGGCTTGCACGGCGGGCGGGGCAGGTTGTCTGCGGCTTTGCCAAGGTGCGGGAATTGGTCGTGGGTGGTCGCGCCGCGCTGGTCATACAGGCGGCGGACGGGAGCCCTGACGAGAGGATGAGAGTTTTGTCCGGTGCACGGGATCTTCCGGTTGCGGTTGTTCCTACGGCATCGGAACTGGGGGCGGCATTCGGCCGCGACCATGTCGTTCATGCAGCGATGCTGCATGGCGAACTGGCGCGCCGTTTTCGTGTCGAGAATGAACGTTTTGCGGGGCTGTCCGGCAGGATGGACCCGAATTCGGCGGATAAGTCCGCCGGACGGTGTGAACAGGCGGGTACATGAGCGAAGGCAACGATCAGGATCAGGGTAAGGGACGCTTGTCCCTGCGGCCGGCGGGCCGGAGGGAAGTCGGACGGACGGTCGATGCCGGTTCCGTCAGGCAGAGCTTCAGCCATGGTCGTTCAAAGGTAGTCCAGGTAGAGGTGCGCAAAAAGCGCGGCGCCGGGACTCCAGGTAGCGGATCAGGTCCGTCGGGTGGCCGTTCCGGTGGCCGTGCCGGTGGTGGACGCGCCCTGACGGCAGCCGAGCTGGCGACGCGCCAGCGGGTGCTGGAAGAGCAGCGCAAGGCCGCGATCCAGCGTGAAAAGGAACGGCGCGAGCAGGAAAAGATCACGATCCTGTCCGCTGCGGAAGAAGCGCGCCGCAAGGAAGAAGATGCCCGCCGCGAGGCGGAGGAGAACGCGCGTATCCGCGCCGAGGCCGAAGCGCGCGAGCGTGAGGAAAGCCAGGCCCGTGCCGCGTCAAAGACCGCGCCCGCCGCGCCTGCCGCGCCGGAGCCTCCCGGCCCCGTCGTGTCGGCCACGCCGATTCCCGGCGAGGTGACGCTGGCGCCGCCGATGGAACGCCTGCGGCCGCTGGCCGAGCGGGCGATCATGCCGGCCAAGCCGATCACGCCGTCGCGTCCGGCGCCGTCGCGTTCCAGCGCGGGCGCCGCCCCGGCGGAAACCCTGCGTCTGCGCGGCGGTCGTGCCGATGGTGGCGAGGAAGAGCGTCGTCCCAGCCGTCGTCCGGGTGGCAATGTCGCGCCGGGACGCCGTCCTTCGGGCGGGTCGAAAAAGAATGACAGCCGTCGTTCGGGCCGCATCGACGTTCAGGCCGCGATCGAGGGTGATGACGACAAGACGCGTTCGCTGGCGTCGGTCCGTCGCCAGCGTGAGCGTGAACGCCGGCAGGCGGAACTGGAACGCCTGCGTTCGGATCAGGTCCGCGTGGTGCGCGATGTCGTCCTGCCCGAGACGATCACGGTGCAGGAACTTGCGAACCGCATGGCCGCCCGTCAGGGCGAAGTCATCAAGGCGCTGATGAAGATGGGCGTCATGGCGACCGTCACGCAGTCGCTGGATGCGGATACCGCCGAACTGATCGTGCAGGAATTCGGCCATCGCGTCCGTCGCGTCGCCGACAGCGATGTCGAGCTGGGCATCGAGGGGATCGAGGACAGGCCGGAGGATCTGCGGCCGCGTCCGCCGGTCGTCACGGTCATGGGCCATGTCGATCATGGCAAGACCTCGCTTCTGGATGCGCTGCGCACGACCGACGTCGCCAATGGCGAGGCGGGCGGCATCACGCAGCATATCGGCGCGTATCAGGTCACGTTGCCGTCGGGCGCCAGGATCACCTTCATCGACACGCCGGGCCATGAGGCCTTTACGGCCATGCGTGCCCGTGGCGCGTCGGTGACGGATGTCGTGGTGCTGGTGGTGGCGGCCGATGACGGGGTCATGCCCCAGACGATCGAAGCCATCAAACACGCCAAGGCGGCCGATGCCCCGATCGTCGTTGCGATCAACAAGTGCGACAAGCCGGGCGCCAACCCCGACCGTGTCCGTCAGGAACTGCTGTCGCACGAAATCGTCGTCGAAAGCATGGGTGGCGACACCCAGGACATCGAGGTCTCCGCCCTCAAGCGGACCGGTCTGGACAAGCTGGAAGAGGCGATCCTCCTTCAGGCGGAAATCCTTGACCTCAAGGCGAATCCTGACCGGATGGCCGAAGGCGCGGTAATCGAAAGCCGCCTGGATCGCGGACGTGGGCCGGTGGCCACCGTTCTGGTCCAGAAGGGCACGCTGCATCGCGGTGACATCGTGGTGGCTGGCGCCGAATGGGGCCGTGTGCGTGCGATGGTTGATGACCGCAACCGCCAGGTTCAGGACGCAGGTCCGTCCATGCCGGTCGAAGTGCTTGGCATTGCCGGCGTTCCGGGTGCGGGCGAGCAGTTTGTCGTTGTTGACAATGAAAACCGCGCCCGTGAAATCTCGGAGTTCCGTCAGCGCGTCATCAAGGAACGCACCGCGGCCGGCCAGACGGCGGCGCGTGGCACCCTTGACCAGATGCTGGCCCGGATTCAGGCTGGCGCGCAGAAGGAAGTGGCCGTCCTTATCAAGGCCGACGTGCAGGGATCCGCGGAAGCGCTGCAGATCACCGTGCAGAAGCTGGAGCACGAGGAAGTCAAGATCCGCGTTCTCAACGCGGGCGTGGGCCAGATCACCGAAAGCGACGTGCAGCTTGCCAAGGCGTCCGGTGCGGTCATCATCGCCTTCAACGTGCGTGCCACGGCGCAGGCCCGTCAGCTTGCGCAGCGCGAAGGCGTGGATATCCGCTACTACTCGATCATCTATCAGGTGGCCGATGACGTGGAACAGCTGGTGCGGGGCAAGATCGCGCCCAAGCATCGCGAGAAGTTCCTGGGATATGCCGAAATCCGTCAGGTGTTCGACATTACCCGCGTGGGCAAGGTCGCCGGCTGTTACGTGACCGAAGGTGTGGTCAAGCGTGGCTGTGGCGTGCGTCTGCTGCGTGACAACGTCGTCATCCATGAAGGTGAGCTGAGCCAGCTGAAGCGTTTCAAGGACGATGTGAAGGAAGTGGCGCGCGGGTATGAGTGCGGTCTGTCCTTTGCGGGTTATAACGACCTGCGTGAAGGTGACGTGGTCGAGTGCTTTGAAATGGAACTGGTCCCGGCATGAGCCGCAACTCTTCCAGGGACAGGGTAAAGACCACCGGACCGGCAGGGAAACTTGCCGGTCATGGTGTATCTGGCCCCTCGCAACGTCAGCTGCGCGTGGCGGAGGAAATCCGGCGCGCGCTGGCCGATATCTTCGCGCGGGTCGAATTCCGCGACCCCGAACTGGTCGATGCCCGCATTACTGTGACGGAAGTGCGGATTTCGCCGGACCTCAAGCACGCGACCGTCTTTGTCGCGCGTCTGGGCCGCAGCGATATCGAGGCCCTGCTGCCTGCGCTCAAGCGTGTTTCTTCGTTCCTGCGTTCGCGTCTGTCGCACATGGTGCGGCTGCGCGGGGTGCCGGACCTGCATTTCCAGCCCGATACGGCGCTGGATTACGCGATGCATGTCGATGATCTGCTGCGGGATCCTGCCGTGGCGCGGGATCTCAAGGACGACTGACGCATCAGGCTGCGGCAATGTGACGGAATGCGGATTTGTTTCGCCGGCCGTCTGTCATGCCGCCATTTCCGTCGCGGCCCCCGGGCCGCAGATGATCCTGCCGTCCTGTGGCTGTTGCCGCCGTGTTTCGGTTTCATGCGAAACACGGCCTGTCCCGCCCCGATGATGGCGCGGCATTTTTCATAATCAGGAAAAAACAGCAGTGGCCGCCCGGCATGTGGATGCCGCCAGCGGCTCTGGTTCCATGGGTGGAAATGGCGGGGCCGTGCCCGCCTTCAGACGGGGATCAGTTGCGGCGGCCCATCAGCAGGAGCTGGGGATTGCGTTCCACGTCGGTGGCGAAACCGCGCAGGGCGGATGCCGCCGCCGCAAGATCGCGCAGCGACGAATCAAGGTTGGCGCGATCGGCGGAGCTTGGCGCGGTGACATCATGCAGGCCCGCCAGAGTCTGTCGTGCCTCGGTCACGGTGTTGTTGGAATTGATCAGCAGGTCATGAAGCTCGCCCCCGCGCGCATCAAGCTGCTGTGTGCCGCTGTCGGCCAGATGGTTGATGGAGGTCAGGGTGACATCCAGACGCTTGTCCAGGTCGCGGATCGTGTCTGTCGCGGTATCGACCGTCACGCGGCTGCGGTCGGACGTTTCGCGCACGCTGGTGACCAGCGGCGGCAGATCCTTGTCCAGCCGGTCCGCGAGGTTGCGGATGCTGACCAGCATTTCATCGGCGTTGGTCGCGATCGTTTTCAGCGGCAGCGTCGTCAGCGTGTCGGTCAGCTTCTGCATTTCCGATTCGCGGACAGGGATTTCCGTCAGGTCGGAAATCCCCGGATGCAGGCGCGGCGGCGTGGCCGGGTCAAAGGACAGGTCGATTTCCTCCTGTCCCGTGACAAAGCTCTGCATATGAAGTTCCGCGCGCAGGCCATGGCTGATCATGTCCGGCAGGCCGTCTGCCGTCAGGCCCTGACTGTGCGGCGTGGATTTCGCCCGGTCCGCCTGCAGCTGGATCGTAACGGGGATGTACGCCTTGTGGGAGGCGGGATCGAACCTGATCCCGATATTTTCCACCGTGCCGACCTGCACGCCTTCCAGCGTGACGGGAGCCCCGATCCCCAGCCCGTTGATGGCGCCGTCGAAAATCACGACGGCGTTGTTGGTGGCGGAAAACGGGTGGAATTTGCCGAACAGGACAACCGCCGCGACACCCAGCAGGGCACCACCCAACACGAAAGCGCCGACCGTGGTCTGCCGTTCTGCCATGTGTTCAGGTCTCCCTACGACGCAATATTAAAGAGGTTACAGTCCAATCCGCGTTACGCGACCGGTCATCAAGGATGACACCAGAATGCCCGTCGCGAAAGCGGGGGCACCGGATGGCTGGCATGTTCCCGCCGGGGTGTTTTATCACACGGTGGCGTAACGGCCATCCCCCGGGGCAGGAATTAGGGCATTGCCCCGTACCGGCGCGTCGTTTACACGCACGGGCCTTGGTTCTTGCGCGAAAGGTTCTTGTGCTCATGCGACGCAGGCGTGGACGCCCGATTGATGGCTGGCTGATTGTGGACAAGCCGTCTGGAATGACGTCGACGCAGGTGGTCGGCCGCGTCCGCCATCTGTTTGACGCGCGCAAGGCGGGGCATGGCGGGACGCTGGATCCGCTGGCGACGGGGCTGCTGCCGGTTGCCTTTGGCGCGGCCACGAAAACCGTGCCCTACGTCATGGATGGAACCAAGCGCTATCACTTCACCCTGCGCATCGGCGAGGCACGCGATAGTGATGACGCGGATGGCACTGTGACCGCGACATCGGACGTGCGTCCCGACAATGCGGCGTTCGAGGCGGCGCTGGCGGCCTTTCGCGGCGACATCATGCAGGTGCCCCCGGTCTTTTCCGCGCTGAAGGTGGGGGGGGAGCGCGCCTATGACATGGCGCGCGACGGCCGCCCGCCGGACCTGCCGCCGCGTCCCGCGCGCATCGACCGTTTCGAGCTGATCGCGCGCCCGGACGCCGATACGGCGGTGTTCGAGGTGGAGTCCGGAAAGGGCGTGTACATGCGCTCGCTCGCGCGCGATATCGCGCGTGCCTGCGGGACGGTGGGGCACGTGGCGGCGCTGCGCCGGCTGCAGGTGGGACCTTTTGGGGAATCGGATGCGATTCTGCTGGACAAAATCGTCGCCAGCGCCGACAACGCGCCTGCCTCGCCGGATCTGCTGCTTCCGGTCGCGACCGCGCTGGACGACATCCCGGCGCTGGCCCTGACCTCAGAAGAAGCGGACTCCCTGTCACATGGGCAGGCTCTCAGCCTGCTTGACCTGATGGGCCGGATGCCGGATGCCGTCGATCCCCGCAGCGGGGTCGTGCGCGCGATGGACGGGGTGCGTGTCGTCGGGTTGTGCCGTCCGCAGGATGGATGGCTGCGGCCCGTGCGGATGCTGTGACCTCATATCTTTTTGTAAACGGAGCACCACGATGTCGATTACCCCGGAACGCCGTACGGCGCTGATTGATGAATACCAGACCGCGGCCAAGGATACGGGTTCGCCGGAAGTGCAGGTTGCGCTGCTGACGGAACGGATCGTCAACCTGACGGAACACCTCAAGACCCACGCGAAGGATTTCCATTCGCGTCGTGGCCTGCTGATGCTGGTGGGCCGCCGTCGCCGCCTGCTGGATTATGTCAAGCGCAAGAGCCAGACGCGTTATGAAACGCTGATCAAGCGTCTGGGCCTGCGTCGCTGATTTGCGGCATGGCGGGATCGCATTCATAATGCGGCCCGCCGCGTAACCGCGCGGGCCGGCGTGACAGCGATGTCATGCGGCCGCGCGGTCGCGTATTTTCGTGGCGTTCAATGGTGAATGCCGCAAACAACGCTGCCGACATGACGGCGGAGACACCCGGACAGGGTCGCAGCGTTTCAGGCCACATGGTGTATTGGCGGCCGGCCCGTCATCGCTCCATGCCGTCCGAGGCGCTGCCATCGATATCCCAATGTTCGGACCGCTCTGTTCCGTTTGCGGTAGCCAACGGACAGGACGTGTCTGCATGTTCAATTACTTTCGCAAGGAAATCGAGTGGGGCGGCCGTCCCCTCGTGCTGGAGACGGGCAAGATCGCCCGCCAGGCCGACGGCGCGGTCGTCGTCACCTATGGCGACACGGTCGTGCTGTGCACCGCCGTCGGCGCCAAGAGCGTCAAGCCGGGGCAGGATTTCTTCCCGCTGACGGTCAACTATCAGGAAAAGGCCTATGCCGCGGGCAAGATCCCCGGTGGCTTCTTCAAGCGTGAAGGCCGCCCGTCCGAGGCCGAGGTCCTGAATTCCCGCCTGATCGACCGCCCGATCCGCCCGCTGTTCCCCGACAATTTCCGCAACGAGGTCCAGGTCGTCGCCACGGTGTTGAGCCACGACATGGAAAACGACCCGGCGATCGTGGCGCTGATCGGCTGTTCCGCCGCGCTGACGCTGTCGGGCGTGCCGTTCTTCGGCCCCGTCGGCGCCTGCCGCGTCGGCTACATCGATGGCAAGTATGTCCTCAACCCGACCATCGGGCAGATGAAGGACAGCGAGCTTGACCTCGTCGTCGCCGGCACCGAGGAAGGCGTGCTGATGGTCGAGTCCGAGGCCGTCGAGCTGAGCGAGAAGATCATGCTGGGTGCGGTGACCTTCGGGCACGAGGCGTTCCAGGAAGTGATCGACGCGATCATCGACCTTGCCGAACACGCGGCGAAGGCGCCGTGGGACCTCGTCGAGCCGACCGCCGAGGAAATCAAGCTGCGCAAGAAGATCGACAAGCTGGGCCGTGCCGCGATCGCCGATGCCTACAAGGAGCGCGTCAAGCAGGCGCGTTATAAGAAGGTCGCGGCGGCCAAGGATGCGATCCTCGCCAAGCTCGATCCCGCCGATGTCGAGGCGGCCAAGCCGCTGCTCAAGGAGCTGGAGGCCAACGTCGTGCGCTCCGCCGTGCTGGAGACGGGCCACCGCATCGACGGGCGCGACCTGAAGACGATCCGCCCGATCGTCTCCGAAGTCGGCATCCTGCCGCGCGCGCATGGCTCCGCCCTGTTTACCCGTGGGGAAACGCAGGCCCTGGTCGTGGCCACGCTGGGCACCGGGCAGGACGAGCAGGTGGTCGACGCGCTGGAAGGCGAATACCGCACCAACTTCATGCTGCATTACAACTTCCCGCCGTTCTCGGTCGGGGAATGCGGCCGCATGGGTTCGCCCGGTCGTCGTGAAATCGGCCATGGCAAGCTGGCATGGCGCGCCGTGCATCCGCTGCTGCCGGGCAAGGATACCTTCCCGTACACGATGCGCGTCGTCTCCGAGATCACGGAAAGCAACGGTTCGTCCTCCATGGCGACGGTGTGCGGCACGTCGCTGGCGCTGATGGATGCGGGCGTTCCGCTGAAGCGTCCGGTCGCGGGCATCGCGATGGGCCTCATCAAGGAAGAGGAAGAGTTCGCGGTCCTGTCCGACATCCTTGGCGACGAGGATCACCTCGGCGACATGGATTTCAAGGTCGCGGGCACCGAAAAGGGCGTCACCGCCCTGCAGATGGACATCAAGATCACGTCCATCACGCCCGAAATCATGGAAATCGCGCTGGGTCAGGCCCGCGAGGGCCGGATGCATATCCTGGGTGAAATGTCCAAGGCCCTGACGGAAGGACGCTCCGACGTCTCCGCCTCCGCGCCGAAGATCACCACGATTTCCGTGCCCAAGGAAAAGATCCGCGACGTGATCGGCCAGGGTGGCAAGGTCATCCGCGAGATCGTGGAATATTCGGGGGCCAAGATCGACATCAATGACGATGGCACGATCATGATCGCCGCGTCGTCCGAGGATCAGGCCGAAAAGGCGATCGAGCGCATCCGCGGCATCGTCGCGGAGCCGGAGGTCGGCAAGATCTATAACGGCAAGGTGGTCAAGACCGCCGATTTCGGTGCGTTCGTGAACTTCCTCGGGCCGCGTGACGGGCTGGTCCACATTTCCGAACTGTCGCAGGGCCGCGTGGCCAAGACCACCGATGTCGTCAAGCAGGGCGACGAGGTGAAGGTGAAGGTTCTTGGATTTGATGACCGTGGCAAGGTGAAATTGTCCATGCGGGTTGTCGATCAGGAAACCGGTGCCGATATCGGTGATGTGGTCGGTGCCAAGGCGGGCCGCGGCGCGCGCTGAGCGCGTGTTGGCGGAAACGACCGACAGCATGACGGGGCGGGGCGCGGCGGACGTTGTCGCGCCCCCCGATCCCCGCGACATGGCCGGCGCGGACCGGTTTTACAGATGACGATGGAATGGCGATGAAGGCGATCAACACGATCCGGATGGGCGGGGTGGATATCCTGCCTCTGGTCGAGGGCGGGAAAGGGGTTTCGATCTCCACCGGGGCCTCGTCCGGACATTGGGCCGCGGCGGGCGGCGCGGGGACGGTATCGATCGTGAATGCCGATTCGTATGACGCGGACGGCAATATCGTGCCCCAGATCTATCGGGGGCGCACCCGTCTGGAAAAGCATGAGGAACTGATCGATTACGCCATTCGCGGCGGCATCGACCAGGTCCGCATCGCGCACGAGATCGCAGGTGGCAGGGGACGCATCCATGCCAATATCCTGTGGGAAATGGGCGGGGCGGAACGTGTGATCCGTGGCGTGCTCGAGGGCACGAAGGGCCTGATCAACGGCCTGACTTGCGGCGCGGGCATGCCCTATCGCCTGTCGGATATCGCGGCCGAACATGGCGTCCATTATTATCCCATCGTGTCGTCGGCGCGGGCGTTCAACGCCCTGTGGCGACGTTCCTATCACAAGAGCGGCGAGCTGCTTGGCGGCGTGGTGTACGAGGATCCGTGGCGCGCGGGCGGTCATAACGGCCTGTCGAACACGGAAAATCCCCTCTCGCCCGAGGACCCGCTTCCGCGTGTCCTTGCCCTGCGCAAGCAGATGCGCGCGTTCGGGCTTGATGACACCCCCATCATCATGGCGGGTGGCGTATGGTGGCTGGAGGAGTGGGAGGACTGGATCGACAATCCGGAACTTGGCCCGGTGGCGTTCCAGTTCGGCACCCGCCCGCTTCTGACGCGTGAAAGCCCCATTCCGGATGTCTGGAAACGGCGGCTGATGACGCTGAAGAAGGGGGACGTGTTCCTCAACCGCTTCTCCCCGACCGGCTTCTATTCCTCGGCGGTCAACAATGCGTTCCTGCGCGAGTTGCGCGCGCGTTCCGAACGCCAGATCGCCTTTGTGGTCGAACCGGTGGGCGAACATGCCACCCCCTTTAGCGTGGGTGCGCGTGGCCGCGTCGTCTATGTCACCGCCGCGGACAGCGAACGTGCCCTTCTGTGGCAGCGCGAGGGATATACCGAAGGGCTGCGCACGCCCGACAACACGCTGGTTTTCGTGACGCCGGAAAAGGCGCGCGAGATCCTGGCGGACCAGGCGGGCTGCATGGGGTGCCTGTCGGAATGCCGCTTTTCCAACTGGAGCCAGCGTGGACCGTCCTATACCAACGGGCACAAGGCCGATCCGCGTTCCTACTGCATCCAGAAAACGCTCCAGACGGTGGCCCATGCCCATGGTCCGGATGCGGGGGATGTCATGGAACACAACCTGATGTTCGGTGGCACCAACGCATGGCGTTTCGCGACGGATCCCTATTACGCCAACGGGTTCGTCCCCACGGTGGGACAGCTGGTCGAACGGATCATGACCGGGCGCTGAGGGACTGTCTGAAAAGGCAGGCCTGACAAAACCCTGAAGTGACAAAAGTTTTTGGTGAAGCTTTTTGCAAAAAGCTTCGAAAGACGTCGCCTTTTTGAAAAAAGGCGATACCCGGAAACTTTTATCATTTCTTATCAGCAGGTCCGGACCGGACAATCCTTATGAAAAAACCCTGCCACGATGTCGTGGCAGGGTTTTTTTTGATGGCATAGCGCGCGGACCTTACGACGGTTGCAGGCATCCGTCGCGGAAAAGCCGAAAGGCGATGGCACGGTGGCTGACGGCGTTTTTCTGTGCGTCGCTCATCTCGGCAAAGGTCTGGCTGCTGCCATCGGGGGCGAATATGGGGTCATACCCATGGCCATGTTCGCCACGCGGCGGCCATACGACCTGTCCGTCGATGCGTCCCTCGAACGTTTCGGTCTGTCCGTCGGGCCATGCAAGGCACAGGACGGAAATGAACCACGCGCCCCGGTCGGGACTGTCGCCCATCAGGTCATGGATACGGCGCATGACGGCGGGAAAATCCTTTTTCGGGCCGGCCCAGCGGGCGGAAAAGATGCCCGGATCGCCATTGAGCGCACGAACGCAGAATCCCGAATCATCGGCAAGGGCAGGAAGGTTGGCCGCCCTTGCCGCCGCCAGCGCCTTGATTTCGGCATTGCCGGCGAAGCTGTCCGCGGTTTCGTCGGGTTCCGGCAGGTTCAGCGTCGCGGCCGAAACGACCCTGATGCCGTACCCCGACAGCAGGGACGAAAACTCGGCCAGTTTCCCGGCATTGTGACTGGCAAGCACCAGGGTGTCGCCCCGGCGCAGGCCGCGTGGCTGCTGGCCGCTCATGCCGCCACCGCCTGCGCCACGGCGTCGCGCTGGATTTCAAACAGCCGTGACGTGCCCGCCTGCGCCAGGCGCATCAGTTCGCTGAACTGTTCCTGTGAAAAGGGGGCCTGTTCCGCCGTGCCCTGGATTTCGACGATGCCGCCGGTTTCGGTCAGGACGAAATTGGCGTCCGCCGCGGCGTTGCTGTCCTCCTCGTAATCAAGGTCCAGCACCGCGCCCGCCGGGGTCAGGCCACACGATACGGCCGCGACCTGTGCCGTGATCGGCAGGGCGGGCAGGACGTTCGCGCGCACCAGCCGGTCCAGCGCAATGCGCAGCGCCACCCATGCGCCGGTAATCGCGGCGCAGCGCGTGCCGCCATCGGCGTTCAGCACGTCGCAATCCACCGTGACGGACATTTCCCCCAGCGCGCGCAGGTCCACGACCGCCCGCAGGGCGCGTCCGATCAGGCGCTGGATTTCATGGGTGCGTCCCCCCTGTTTCCCCTTGGCGGCCTCTCGCGGGCCACGGCTGTGGGTCGCGCGCGGCAGCATGCCGTATTCCGCAGTGACCCAGCCCTGCCCCTTGCCCCTGAGGAAGGAGGGGACGCGCGATTCGATGGTGGCGGCGCACAGGACCTCGGTCCCGCCCATGCGGATCAGGGCGGAGCCTTCGGCATGGCGGGCAAAGCCGGTCTGGATGGAAACAGGGCGAAGGGCGTCGATGGCGCGGCCGGATGGGCGCATGAAGGAAACTCCCGATAAAATCCTGATGCGCGGCATAGCGCGCAACCCCTGTCCTTTTCCAGCCCCGCCGTCCGGTCGCGGGCAGGGGATGGCGTGGGGGCGCGGTCGTCACATCATGTGATTGTCGCAATAATCCATTGTCCCTATCGTTGTCATGAACGGACCTTGTCATGAACGGGCGGTCACGCCAGATCCATGCTGCCATCATGTCCGTGATGGCCTGGGGAGAGGAGGGAGAACGACATGGATATCGGAGCGCTGTCTTCACGTCCCGCCCTGCCGCCGGGGCTGGATGCGCGATCCGCCGCCATCCTGCGCGAAATTGTCGAACAGTATGTCGAAACCGGCGGTCCCGTGGGGTCGCGCACCCTGTCGCAGCGGCTGCCGCTGTCGCTGTCGCCCGCGACGATCCGCAACATCATGGCAGACCTGACGGAGGCCGGGCTGCTGTTTTCGCCGCACACGTCCGCCGGTCGGCTGCCGACGGAAAAGGGGGTGCGCCTGTTCGTGGATGGCCTCCTGCAGTTCGGCAGCCTGAGCGAGGAGGAACGCGAGACCATCACCCGCACGCTGGAGGTGCGCGGCCGCTCGCTGCAGGACATGCTGGGGGAGGCATCGCTGATGCTGTCGGGCCTGTCCTCGGCCGCGGGGCTGGTGCTTGCCCCCAAAAGCGACGGGACGATCAAGCATATCGAATTCGTCGCGCTGGGGCCGGGCCGCGCGCTGGTCATCCTTGTCGGCTCCGACGGGCAGGTGGAAAATCGCGTGATCGAAATCCCGCCCGGACTTCCGCCCTCCGCCCTGGTGGAGGCGGGGAATTACCTCAATGCCCATCTGTCGGGCCGCACGCTCGACATCCTGCGTGAAAAGGTCAGCGGCGACATCGCGGCCAACCGCACCGAACTGGACCAGCTGACGACGGAGGTGGTCTCCAGCGGCCTTGCGACATGGAGCGACGCGGAAGAGCGTGGCGGCACGCTGTTCATCCGCGGGCAGGGGCGGCTGCTGTCGGACGTGACGGAGATCGAGCGGCTTTCGACCATCCAGATGCTGTTTGACCGTCTGGAAACGCAGGAAACAATGCTTCGCCTGCTGGACCTTGCCTGCGAGTCCGAGGGGGTGCGGATTTTCATCGGCGCGGAAAGCGGCCTGTTCGGGATGGCGGGCATGTCGGTGGTCATGGCCCCGGCCCGCACCGATTCCAACCGCATCGTCGGCGCGATTGGCGTCATCGGCCCGACACGGATCAATTACGGCCGCATCATTCCCGTGGTGGATTACACGGCGCGCGTCATCGGGCGCATGCTGGGCTGATCGACCCGCCCGTCAGGGCGCAGGGCTGGGTCCACGCAACCCCCGGTGATCCCGCCCGTCATCATGCCATACGGTGTCGCGCCATGTCGTGACGTTGCAGAAAGGAACGAAGCCATGACCCTGTCCACATCACGCCCCGGCGGTACTTTCAGGATTGGCGGTGATCTGGAGGTCGCGCGCCTCGGCTTTGGCGCGATGCGCATTACCGGACCCGGCATCTGGGGGGAACCCGCCGACCGCGACGCGGCCCTTGCCACCCTGCGGCGCCTGCCGGAGCTTGGCATCAACTTTGTCGATACCGCCGATGCCTATGGCCCCTTCGTCAGCGAGGACCTGATCCACGAGGCGCTGTCGCCCTACACGGGGATGGTGATCGCGACCAAGGGCGGCCATACCCGGCATGGTCCCAACATCTGGTGTCCCGTCGGCAATCCCGATTACCTGCGCCAGTGCGTGCTGATGAGCATGCGCCGCCTGGGGGTGGAGCGCATCGACCTGTGGCAGCTGCACCGCGTGGGGCCCGACGCCACCCCGGAACGCCAGTTCGAGGCGATTGCCACGATGCGCGCGCAGGGGCTGATCCGTCATGTCGGCCTGTCGGAAGTCACGGTGGAGATGATCGAGCGCGCGCGGCTGTATTTCCCCGTGGCGACGGTCCAGAACCGCTTCAACCTCGTCAACCGCTATTCGGAGGAGGTGCTGGATTACTGCACGCGGGAAAATATCGGCTTCATCCCGTGGGCGCCGCTGGCGGCCGGGGGCCTTGTGCGGGGCGATAACGTGCTGACCCGCGTGGCGCAGGCGCGCGGCGTGTCCACCGGGCAGGTGGCGCTGGCGTGGCTGCTGCGGCGTTCGCCGGTCATGATGCCCATTCCGGGCACGTCCAATCCCGATCACGTCAGCGCCAACGCGCAGGCGGCGACCCTGTCGCTGACGGACGAGGAATTTCATGCCCTTGACCGTGATGGCCGCGCGGAATGGGATCGCCTCAACGCCTGATGCGGATGGGGAATTATCCCGGTCGCCAGGAGACCGTTTGAAACCAATCGTCTGATAATTAAGTGACAAAAGTTTTTGGGTGCCGCCTTTTTCCAAAAAGGCGGCGTCTTTTTGAAGCTTTTTGAAAAAAGCTTCACCAAAAACTTTCATGATTTCAGGGGAGTGTCAGGTCAGCCTTTTCAGGCAGTCTCCGGGGCCGACATGCGCCGGTCGCGGATCGGGGGCGACGTGGACGCCGGACGGTGCTAGGACAGAGGCATACGACACTCCCTATTTCCCTATTGGACACCGGATGACGCTTGCTGACGGATCGGGCCGCGATGGCCGGGTGCATGGAACTTCAGATGGCTCGCGCAGTGGCGGCGGGGGCGGCAATGGCGCTT
Source organism: Novacetimonas pomaceti (assembly GCF_003207955.1). NCBI lineage: Bacteria > Pseudomonadati > Pseudomonadota > Alphaproteobacteria > Acetobacterales > Acetobacteraceae > Novacetimonas > Novacetimonas pomaceti. The sequence continues at coordinate 229,398 of NZ_NOXG01000003.1, read as the reverse complement.
CGGAGCGCCCGCGTCCGCCCACCGGGGGACCGCGCCCGCGCTACCGGCTGGTGCGCCGGGTCGCCGGCGGGGCGCTGGGTGTCATGCTGCTGCTTGCCGGGGTCGGGGGCGTCGCCGCGTGGCAGGAATACCAGCACCTGTCGGAGGGGCTGCCGACGGTTGACGGGCTGCGTACCTACCAGCCCCCGGTGATGAGCCGCCTTTATTCCGGCGATGACCAGATCATGGCGGAACTGGCGGCGGAACGTCGTATCTTCGTCCCCTACAGCGCGATTCCCGAACGGGTCCGCAGCGCGTTCCTGGCGGCAGAAGACCAGAAATTCTTCACCCATGGCGGCGTCGATCCGCTGGCGATCATCCGCGCGGGGCTGACGGACGTGATGATGCGCGGGACAAAGCACCGCCCGATCGGCGCGTCCACCATCACGCAGCAGGTGGCGCGGATCATGCTGCTGGGCTCCAACGCGGTGTCCATGGAACGCAAGGCCAAGGAGGCCCTGCTGGCGATGCGGCTGGAACAGACGCTCTCCAAGCAGCAGATCCTTGAGATTTACCTTAACGAAATCTATCTGGGCGACGGCGCGTACGGTATCGGGGCCGCGGCCCAGACCTATTTCAACAAACCCCTCGACCAGCTCGACAATGCGGAGGCGGCGTTCCTCGGGGCATTGCCCAAGTCGCCCACCAACTACAATCCCGTGCGTTTCCCGCAGGCGGCGACAGGACGCCGCAACTGGGTCCTCGAACGCATGGCGGAACTGCATGTCATCAGCCCCGAAGAGGCCCGCGCGGCGGAGCAGGAGCCGCTGATCCCGTCCTCCTTCACCCGTCCCGGCCCCGTGCCCGGTTCGGAGTGGTTTTCCGAGGAAGTGCGCCGCGAACTGATCGAGCATTATGGCGTAAGCTCCACGATGGAAGGGGGGCTGTCGGTCCATACCAGCATGGATTCCCACCTGCAGCAGGTGGCGGCGAACGCCCTGCACGAGGGGCTGATGCGCTATGACCGCGCGCATGGGGGCTGGCGCGGCCCGGTGACGCATCTCGATGGCGTGGACCCGCATGGCGACTGGGCCAATGCGCTGGCGCGGGTCGGCGCGCCGGCGTCGATGCTGACGACATGGCGGCTGGCGGTCGTGCTGTCGGCCACGACGGGGCAGGTCGGCTGGCTGGAGGGCACGGCGCCCGCCATTCCCCATACCGGCGAGCTTCCGGCGCGTGACCGTTCATGGATGCGCGCGGGCAAGGGAATCGCGACCGGCGATGTCGTGATGGTCGAACCCATGGCCGACAGCAATGGCGTGGCCCTGCGGCAGGTGCCTCGTGTCGAAGGGGCGCTGACGACCATCGACGTGCGCACCGGGCGCGTGCTGGCGATGGTGGGGGGATGGTCCTTTCGTGCGTCGCAGTTCAACCGCGTGACGCAGGCCGCCCGCCAGCCCGGTTCGTCGTTCAAGCCATTCGTGTACCTCGCCGCGATGGAGCAGGGGATTTCCCCGTCGCAGAAATTCGACGACTCCCCGGTTTCCTACGGCGAATGGCATCCCAACAATTACGAGAAGGATTTCTGGGGCCCGACGATGCTGCATGACGCCCTGAGGGAGTCGCGCAACCTTGTCACCATCCGCCTCGCCGCGCAGATCGGGATGAAGTCGGTGGCCGACATGGCCCAGAAACTCGACCTCGTGCATTCCATGCCGCTGGTCCTGCCTGCCGCCCTTGGCGCGGTGGAAACCACCGTGATGCGCGAGGCCGGGGCCTATGCCACCATCGCGGCGGGCGGACATCTGGTCGCGCCGACGCTGATTGACGACATCAAGGACCGCAACGGCAACGTCATCTGGCGCGCGCCGGGCCTGCAGCTTCGCCCCGCAGCCGCGGCAGGGGAAACGCAGACGCCAGCACCCGCCCCCGATGACGGCCCGGTGCTGGAGGATACGCGCCCGCAGGTGGTTTCCGCCGACAGCGCGTATCAGGTCGTGACCATGATGCGCGACGTGATCCGCCGGGGCACCGGCGTGCGCGCGGGCGCGGGCATCGACCGGCCCATAGCGGGCAAGACCGGCACCAGCCAGGACTTCAACGATGCGTGGTTTGCCGGGTTCTCCCCCGATCTGGTGACGGTGGTCTGGGTCGGTTTCGACACGCCGCAGAGCCTGGGCCGCAACGAGACCGGCGGTGTGATCGCCGGGCCGATCTGGAACGAGGTGATGAAGGCGGCGCTGGCGGATCGTCCCCGGCTGGATTTCCGCACCCCGCCCGGCATGCGTCTGGCGCAGTACAATACCGGAATGGGTATGGCGATCGACGCCTTCAAGCCTGATCAGCAGCCCGGCATCAGCATTGACATGGGTGCTGGCGCGATCGGCACCCTGACCGCCGCCGACACGGGCGCCGAGAACATGCCCGATTCCGAAAGCGACATGGCCACGATGCCGGGGCATGGCCCGGTGGGCAATGGCGTGCCGGGGACGGGGGGGCAGCCTGCCGCCGCGCCATCGGCCGCGTCCACGCCTTCCGGGGGTGACATCGGGATGGGTGGCCTGTATTGACGCGTGACGGGTCGGCGGACATGCGCGCATGTCCATCGGCCATGCGTGTTCTTATCACGATGAGCTTAGGAGTAAGCCCCGATGTCTGCCGAGACCGAGGCCCTGAATGACCAGATCAAGCAGTCCGTGGCGCTGCTGAGGAGGCATCTTTGACTGGGATGTCGCAATCGAACGACTGGCGGAACTGAACAACCGCGTCGAGGATCCCGACCTGTGGAACGACGCCGAGGCCGCGCAGAAGCTGATGCGCGAGCGGACGCTGCTGGCGAACCAGGTCGAGGGTGTGCAGAAGCTCGAGGGTGAGGTACGCGATACGCTCGAACTCGTGGAGCTGGCGGAAATGGAAGGCGACGGCGATGTCGTCGCCGAAGGGGTGCAGGCCCTGCGCGCCCTTGCCGAGGAAGCCAAGCGGCGCGAGACCGAAAGCCTGCTTTCGGGCGAGGCGGATGGCAATGACTGCTACCTCGAGGTGAATGCCGGCGCGGGCGGGACGGAGGCGCAGGACTGGGCCGAAATGCTGCTGCGCATGTACACCCGCTGGGCGGAGCAGCACGGCTACAAGGTGACCATGATGGAAAGTTCCGAAGGGGAACAGGCCGGGCTGAAATCCGCCACCATCCAGGTCAGCGGCCCGAATGCCTATGGCTGGCTGAAGACGGAGGCGGGGGTCCACCGCCTTGTGCGCATTTCCCCCTTTGACGCGGCGGCGCGGCGACAGACATCGTTCGCATCGGTGTGGGTCTATCCCGTGATTGACGATTCCATCGAAATCGACATCAACGAGGCCGACCTGCGCGTCGATACCTTCCGCGCGTCCGGCGCGGGCGGGCAGCACGTCAACAAGACGGAATCGGCCATCCGCATCACGCACATTCCCACCGGCATCGTCGTGGCCTGCCAGACCGACCGTTCGCAGCACCGCAACAGGGCGACCGCGATGGCGATGCTCAAGGCGCGGATGTACGAACAGGAACTCCAGCGGCGGGAGGCCGCCGCCGCCCAGACCGAGGCCGCCAAGACGGATATCGGCTGGGGACACCAGATCCGCTCCTATGTCTTGGCGCCGTATCAGCTGGTCAAGGACCTGCGGACAAACGTGGAAAAGACAAACCCGGGCGCCGTCCTTGATGGCGACCTTGATGACTTCATGGCGGCCGCCCTTGCCGCGCAGGTGGGCGCCACCCGTTCGGAAGCAAGCGCGCAGGCGCAGTGACCATCCGGCCCGCCGCAGTGATGTGGCGGGCCGGCCATCCATTCATATTCACGATACCTCCATCGGTTGAAAATGGCCTCCTCAGGATGCCTTTTCCGCCGGGGTATGAAGGGGTTGTGGGTAAAATTGTTCCGTTCCCGGTGTATAACCGCCTTGACATGCGGCGGCGGAAGCCGCCCAATTCAGGAACCGGCATCCACCATGCATCATCCCTTCATCTTCCGGGGGGATGGATACGCGCAGCGATGCCACGGGCATTGATTGGGATAGGGATATGGTTCCGGGAATGGATTATGTAAGGCTGCAGCGCCGCCAGACGCCATTCGGGCGGGTAATCGCGGGTGTCGCGGGTCTGCATGTCCTTGCGCTCGGCGTTCTTGCCTATGGCCTGCACCCCAAATCATGGAACATGTTCCCCGCCCCCCCGCGCGCGCAGCTGATCCCGCTGCGGATCGTCAGGGACGCGCCGTCCTTCCTGCCCGCCGCCGCGCCGCAGCGTGGTCCCGTTCTCGTGACCCCGGTCGTGCCGCGTATCGCCCCGCCCGATATCGCGCGCATGATGCAGGCGCGCGACCGCCCGGTTCATTGAAATGGCCGTTTTACCCCATGACGGGCCAGTCCCGGCCCAGTCGCCAGCCGGTCCCTCGTGTCGCCGGGGCCCCGCACCGTTTTTTTCCCGTCAGAGGATCTTGATTACAATGACCCGACAGCATCGTACCCTTCTTACCGCGGCCGTTGTGCTGATGACGGCCGCGCCGGCCATGGCCTTCGCCGCAGGCGGAGGGGGGGCGGAATCCAATCCGTATGGTCTGGGCGCCCTGTGGTCGAACGGTGATTTCATTGCCCGTACCGTCCTGCTGATCATGGTCGTCATGTCGGTCGGCACCTGGTACATCATGATCAGCAAGTTCATCGAACAGGCCCGCATCCTCAAGGATGCCAAGATCATGAAGAGCGAGTTCTGGAACAAGCCGACCATCCAGGCCGGTTCGGACGCGATGCCCGAGGCCTCGCCCTTCCGCTATATCGCTGAAACCGGGATCACGGCGGCCGAACATCACGAAGGCACGATGCAGGAAGCCATCGACCTGCATACATGGACGACGATGTCGATCATCCGCTCTGTCGAGCTGGTCCAGACGCGCCTGCAGGGTGGCCTCGCCTTCCTCGGGACGGTGGGTTCGACCTCCCCGTTCGTGGGTCTGTTCGGCACGGTGTGGGGCATCTATCACGCGCTGACGGCGATCGGCATCGCGGGCAACGCGTCGATCGACAAGGTCGCGGGTCCGGTCGGTGAATCGCTGATCATGACGGCCATCGGCCTGGGCACCGCGGTTCCGGCGGTTCTGGGCTATAACCTGCTGGTGCGTCGCAACAAGGGCGCGATGGACGAGGTCCGCAACTTCGCCGCCGACGTGCAGTCGGTGCTGCTGGGTGGTTACCGTCACCTTGACCCCAACGAGAAATAAGACTGGACGAGAAATAAGGCTGGCAGGCCCGCTGCCCGCGCGGGGCATCGGGCCGGGCATCCGGAGCGCGGCGCCGGCGTTGATCGCAATGCCGGTTCCTGTCGCACCCATGGGATGCCATACGTTACGTGTCACCACGGCTGCCTCCCGCCTGCGGGATGATCAGTGCCGCGCCGCCCTGTCGCAGACTGGCGCGGCATGATCTGCGATCACGGGTCATGACCGATTCATGGAAAGGACAATGAGTTGAAAAGCAGTAAGTTGAAATCGTCGTTCCTGTCGCGTGGCATGCTGTTTGCCGGGGCGGTGACGGCATTGCCGTTGTCCGTGTTCCTGATGACGCAGCCCGCGCAGGCCGCCGATATGCTGGGCGAGAAGGTGGGCAAGAACCTCCAGACCGCGCAGAGTGCCCTTGCGGCGCATAAATATCCCGAGGCGATGGCCGCCGTGAACGCGGCCGAGGCGGTACCGGGCAAGACGGATTACGAATCCTATACGATCGACCAGATGCGCGCGGCCGTCGCGGCGCAGTCGGGCAATGTCCCCGAAGCGATTTCCGCGTATGACAAGCTGATCGCCTCCCCGCGCACGCCGGCCGCGACCAAGGAACAGATGGTCCAGGCCGAAGCCGGCATGGCCTATACCGCCAAGGATTACACGCGTGCGGCGCAGGTGGCGGAAAAATACATCAAGGCGGGGGGCACGAACCCGCAGATGTACACGATCCTGATCCAGGCCTATTACCTGCAGAAGGATTACGCCAACGCGGCGCGCGCGCAGCAGATGCAGATCGATGCGCAGTCCAAGGCGGGCACGAAGCCGACGGAAAACCAGCTGCAGCTGCTGGCGGCATGCCAGGCGCAGCTGCATGACCAGTCGGCCCTGATGCAGACCTATGTCCTGCTGGCGACGTATTATCCCAAGCCGGATTACTGGGCGCAGGTGGTGCATTCCGCGCTGAGCAACCCGCATATGGCCCCGGCGCTGCGTCTGGACGTGGACCGGGTGCGCGTGGCTGCGGGACTGGTGAAGACGCCGGCGGAATATATCGACATTGCGGAACTGGCGATGCAGGCGGGCCTGCCGCAGATCGCCCTTGACGTGATGAACGAGGGTTACAGCACGAACGTGCTGGGCCATGACGCGGGCGCCGCGCGCGAGGATCGCCTGAAGCAGATGATTGTCCAGACGGTCGCGGACCGCAAGGCCAACATCGCCACGGCGGAAACGCAGGCGCAGGCCGCGCCCAACGGGAACGCCCTGCTGACGGTCGGTTACAACTACGTGACGTTCGGACAGGCGGACAAGGGCCTGCAGCTGATGAACGCTGGCATTGCCAAGGGGCCGACCGACGTCAATATCGCCAAGCTGCATCTGGGTCTGGCGCAGGCGGCGGCGGGGCAGAAGGCCGCTGCGATCGCCACGCTGAAGAGCGTTGGCGGCGACAATGGCGCGCGTGACCTTGCGCAGTTCTGGGTGGTCAAGCTGGGCTCCCAGTCCTGAAATCACAAGAGGCCTTTTGACAAAAACGACAAAAGTTTTTGGGGGTCGCCTTTCATCTGGAAAGGCGACGCTCCTTGAAGCTTTTTGCAAAAAGCTTCACCAAAAACCTTTATGATTTCAGGGTGTTGTCGGCCCGAGCTTTTCAAGCGGTCTTTAAGTTGAGGCCAGTCCGCCCCTGGGCGGGCATATCCGGCGGGCAAGGGCATGGGCCTTTCCCGCCGTTTCCTGCCGCGATTGCGACAGGACATGTCCCTGACATTTTATGACATATGACGCACCCTTTTGCCCTTTCCATACGTTGGATATGGTGAAAGCCGGACTTTCAGCGATCATTTGTGAATTTCGGGGAAATACTGCCAGGCATGACCACACATCCATCTGTTGATCCTGATCTTCCCGCCCGCATCGTGGTTGTCGAGGACGATGCCGGCATGCGCACCCTGATCGTGCGGGCGTTGCAAGGCGATGGCTATCGCGTGCGCGGGGTGCAGGATGCTTCGGAAATGTGGGACGCGCTGGCGGCGCAGCCCGCGGACCTCATCATCCTTGATGTCATGCTGCCCGGCACGAACGGGCTGGACCTGTGCCGCGCCCTGCGCTCGGGCGAGGGGGGGGATCCCGCCAACCGCGCCGATACGAACGAGGTGCCGATCATCATGGTCTCCGCCCGGGGGGAGGAACTGGACCGGGTGCTTGGCCTTGAACTCGGGGCGGATGACTACGTGCCCAAGCCGTTTGGACAGAAGGAACTGCTGGCGCGCGTGCGGGCCGTCCTGCGGCGGCGGGGCGGGGGCATCACGATGCCGAGTGCCGGTCGGCCGCGCAAGGAAACGCTGCGCTTCGCGGGATGGACGCTGGATCTGCGCCGGCGCGAACTGACCGACCCGTCCGGCGCGGCGGTGGAGATTTCGGGTGCCGAACATGACCTGCTGACCAGCTTTCTGGATAATCCGCAGCGCGTGATCGGGCGCGACCGCCTGCTGGAACTGTCGCGCACGCGTCTGGGGGATGTGTCGGACCGCAGCGTTGACGTGCTGGTCAGCCGCCTGCGGCGCAAGCTGGGCCCGGATGCCGACAACCTGATCCGCACGGTGCGCGGCATGGGATACATCTTCACGTCAGAGGTGGAGCGGGTCTGACCGGCGGCGGATCGGGGGCATGAAAAACGCCCTTCCCGCCCCCCCGGCCTCCCGCCGCATCACGCTGTGGCCGCGTGGTCTGGTGGGGCGCGTCATGTTCGTCCTGCTGGCGGCGGTGGCGCTCGTCTTTGTCGGCAGTTCGGTTTTCTATGAAGAGGCCGAGACCTATACCATTGACGATGCGCAGCTCGATCAGGTGAGCGAACGGCTGGTCATCGACGCGCGCGTGCTGGCCGCCACGCCCACGTCGCAGCGCATGGTGCTGGCGGCGATGCTGTCCACCCCCGACCTGACCATCGATTGGCGTACCAGCGCGCAGGAAGGCGTCGTGCGTCCCGAACCCGGCGGGCTGAGGGGACTGCATGAACGCGTGGCCGGGACGGTGCCCGCGTTGCAGGGCAACGTGCTCAACCTGTCCGACACGGTGCGGGCCACATCGGATATCCGTGGCGTCCTGCGCCTGCCCGATGGCAGCTTCATGGGATTCAGCGCCCCCGACCTGCTGCAGCCGCACCATATGCGCCGGGGCATCGTTTCCGCCGCCGTCCTGGCGGGGGCGGTGCTGCTGGCGGCGGGGATGCTTGTCCGCGCGCTCAGCATGCCGTTGCGCGCGCTGGCGCAGGTGGCGGATACGGTGGGATCCGGCCAGTGGGTCCCGCTGGAGGACAAGGGCCCGCGCGAGGTCCGCTACCTCGCACGCGCCATCAATGCGATGCAGGAACGTATCGGCCGCCTGATCGCCGACCGGACGGAGGCCCTGGCCGCCGTGTCGCACGATCTGCGCACGCCGCTGGCGCGCCTGCGCCTGCGGGCGGGGTTTCTGGAAGATACGGCGGTGCAGGCGGAAATAGAGGCCGACGTGAGCGAGATGGAGGCCATGATCGCGGGCGTTCTGGCCTATCTTGCCGGGGAAAATGACCCCGAACCCGCGCGTTCGGTCAACCTTGCCTCCATCATCGCGACCCGTGTCGATGACAACGCCGACCAGGGGCGACCCGTGACGTATGAAGGACCGCATCAGGCCCATGCGGTCGTGCGGCCGCTGGCGATGAAGCGGGTGATCGGCAACCTGATCGACAATGCCCTGAATTACGGTGGCAATGCCCATGTCGTGCTGCTGGTGGCGGCCGATGGCATCCATATCCGCGTGGAGGATGACGGGCCGGGCCTGCCGGAGGCGGAACTGTCGCGGGTTTCCACGCCCTTTTACCGGGTGGAGGGATCACGCTCGCGCGCGACCGGCGGCATGGGGCTGGGCCTTGCGATCGTCAACCGCGAAATCATGCGCGAGGGTGGCAGTTTCCGCCTTTACAACCGGGAGGGCGGGGGCCTGTGCGCTGAAATCGTGCTGCCGCGCGCCACGCAGGCCATCGGCGCGGCGGAACGTAAAACCACCGCGTCCTGAGATGGGACGGTGTGATGGAAGGCGCCGTCCATGGCATGTCCGGTCATGCCCATGGCACGCCCGTCTTCCGGCTTCGGCGCCTTCACGTCCGGCTTATCCTGCGACAGGGGCTTGTGCGGGCGTGGACCATGGCACATGTGGATGCTAACAGGACCGGAGAGATCCGCCTTCCTTTACCTGTCGGGAAAGACCGCAGCATGTTCATAGAAACCGAAGATACCCCCAACCCCGCCACCCTGAAGTTCCTGCCGGGGCGGGATATCATGCCCAATGGCGCCACGGCGGACTTCATCGACGCGGATTCGGTGGCCGGACGTTCCCGCCTGGCGGAGGTCCTGTTCGACCTCGATGGCGTGGCGCGGGTATTTTTTGGCGGTGATTTCATCGCCGTAACCAAGGCCGATGCGGTGGAATGGGATGACCTGAAGCCGCAGGTCCTTTCAGCCATCGCCGACTACCTCGCCACCGGGCAGGCCCCGGTGGAGCAGGAAGCCGTGGTGATCGAGGACGCCGTCGCCCCGGGGGACGAGGAAATCGTCAAGCAGATCAAGGAACTGCTGGATACGCGCGTGCGCCCCGCGGTCGCGGGCGATGGTGGCGATATCGTCTTTCGCGGCTATCACGACGGGATCGTGCGCCTGACGATGCAGGGCGCGTGTTCCGGCTGTCCGTCGTCGCGCGCGACGCTGAAGCATGGCGTGGAAAACATGCTGCGCCATTATATCCCCGAAGTGGTATCGGTAGAGCAGGTCGAAGCCTGATACGCCGGAGTGGGAAAGTTTCATGGTTCTTGAGGATGCCGGACTGGACCTGCTGTTTCGTGCCGCGCGGACGCCCGCGGCATGGAATGACAGTCCCGTAACGGAGGAGACGCTGCGGCGTCTGTACGATCTGGTGCGGCTGGGGCCGACATCGGGCAACTGCTGTCCCGCGCGCTTTGTCTTCCTGCGCACGCATGACAGCCGCGAACGCCTTCGTCCCGCCCTGTCGGAAGGGAATGTCGCACGGGTGATGAGCGCGCCTGTCACGGTCATCGTGGCCTATGACCCGCTGTTCTTCGACCGCATGGATGTCCTCAACCCCACGCCGGGGGTACGGTCATGGTTTGCCGCCGACGTGGGGCTGGCGGAAGAAACCGCCGTGCGCAACAGCACGCTGCAGGGGGGCTACCTTATCATGGCCGCCCGCGCGCTGGGTCTGGATGCGCTGCCGATGTCGGGATTCGATTCCCTGATGGTGGAGGAAACGTTCCTGCAGGCCCATGGCTGGCGGGCCAATTTCCTGGTCAGCCTCGGTTACGCCGATCATGCGTTCGACACGCCCCGCGCCCCGAGGCTTGAATTCGACGATGCCTGCGTGATGGCCTGACGCATGCGGGTTCTGGTTCTTGACGGGGCTTCGGCCGGGGCGCAGGCGCGCGCGCTGATCGCCTGTGTGGAGGTCACGCCCGGGGGATGCCGGGTTGAACAGGCGCGCGAGGTGGAAGGCCGGGGCGGGTCGGAGGCGTTTCCCCTGCTGGCGCGTGAACTGATCGCCGAATGTGGCTGGCCTGTCGCGACTCTGGACATGGTGGCCGTGGTGGTGGGGCCGGGATCGTTTACCGGGCTGCGTGCCTCGGTCGCGTTCGCGCAGGGCCTTTCGCTGGGACTGGGGTGTGACGTGATCGGTGTTACGACGGGCGAGGCCATGGCCGATGCATTGCGTGCGCAGGCCATCCTGCCGGGCACGCGCATCCTGTGCTGTTCCGTCGCGCGCCGTGGCCGCGCCTTTGTCGAATCCATTCCCGCCGGGACGGGAAGTGGCGATATCCGTGCCGTCATGCTGGAGGATCCCGACGCCATTCCCCCCGGTCCCGTCCTGCTGGCGGGCAATGCGGCGCAACAGGTCTTCGATGCCTGCGGGCAAGGGCATGACAGGCCGGGGCGTGACGACATGATCCTGTCCGCCCTGACGGGGCCGGATGCATGCCAGATCGTCCATGCCGCCCTGCTGCGTCGCGAGGGCGTGCTGCCGCCGCGCGACGTGCAGCCCCTCTATGTCGATCCGCCGGAGGCCAGACTGCCCGCGGCAGGACTGCGCCCGCCCCCGCGCAGGGCGGAAGGCTAGGGCATGGCCGAAGGGAGCCGTCATGTCGTGGCCCTGTCGGCCGATGCGGCGGACCTGCCTGTTCTGGCGCGGATTCACGCGGCGGCCTTTTCCGCCGACCAGCAATGGAACGCGCAGGCATTGCGGACGGTCCTGGGCATGCCCGGCACATGGCTGGGCGTGGTCATGACCGTGGTCGATGGCGCGCAGGTGCCTGCCGGGTTCCTCATGGCCCGGCATGTCGTCGATGAGGCCGAAATCCTGACGCTGGCGGTGGACCCCGCCTTCCGGCGGCGGGGGATGGCGCGCGCGCTGCTGGCATGGTTGCGGCACGTGGCGTCCGGCCATGGCGCAACCCGCCTGTTCCTGGAGGTGGGAACGCATAACGCCGCCGCCATCGCGCTGTATCAGGGTGCGGGATTTTTTACGGTGGGGCAGCGTCGCCGGTATTACCCGGACGGGTCGGACGCGCTGGTCATGGCCTGCGACATTGCGCCATCGACGGCATAGGTGGGATCATCCGGCGGGCGATGACGTTTTTTTGATGATGAGCAGGACGTGCGTCACACCATCGGACAGTGTCTCGTGCCGCGCGATGTCATGACCCAGCAGGCGGACGCTGCGGCTGACATTGTCCAGCGGTTCGGCACCACGCAGCCGCACCCGCAGGTGCCCCCCCGGCGGCAGCCGGTCCAGCGCAAGCCGGGTGCGCACGAATGTCATGGGGCAGACCTCATGCGTGATATCTATTTCCGTCATACCAGTATCGGCCATGTTACCTGACATTCTTTCATGAGTATGGTTGCGGTCTTGTCTGGATTATTTATATAAGACGCATGTATTTCTACTGACAGGATCAAGTTGATGGCTGATGAAACAGCGGATGTGGAACTGCGGGAACTGACCGCTGAAATCGTGTCTGCCTATGTCGCACGTAATACGCTGGATGCCGAAACCCTGCCGGATCTGATTCATCAGGTATATGAAACGATGGCCGCGCTTGGGAAGGTGGAGGCCGCGCCTGAAAAACCGGTCCCGGCAGTCCCGCTGAAGAAGTCGGTCTTTCCCGATTACATCGTCTGTCTCGAGGATGGGAAGAAGCTGAAGATGCTCAAGCGGCATCTGAAGACGGCCTATAACATGACGCCGGAGGAATATCGCGAACGCTGGGGACTGCCGCATGATTACCCCATGGTCGCGCCCAGCTATGCCAGCCACCGCTCGTCCCTGGCGCGGAAGATCGGGTTGGGAACCAAGCGCGAAGAATAACGGTGTCGTTGGACAATCGATCTGATGATAGGCTACGCCTGTAATCATGGCAGCAGGTAATGACGTAATGGAATCGCGCATCGGGCGCATGTGTATCGAACGGGGCCTGAAGATGACAGGGCAGCGGCGGGTGATCGCGCGCGTCCTGTCCGAAGCGCAGGATCATCCCGATGTGGAAGAACTGTACCGCCGCGCGGCGACGCTTGATTCGCGTATTTCGGTTGCCACGGTCTATCGCACCGTGCGCCTGCTGGAGGAAAAGGGGATCCTCGAACGCCGTGATTTCGGCGGTGGCCGCGCCCGGTACGAGGCCACGGAGGAAGGCGACCATTATCACCTGATCGATGTCGATACGGGCAAGGTGATCGAGTTCGAGGACGAGGAGCATGCCCGGCTGCTGCGCCGGATCGCCAACGACCTTGGTTTCGATCTCGTATCGCACCGGCTGGAACTTTTCGCCCGCAAGCGGGCTGCGGATACAAAGGACGAATCCCCCCCCCGCACGACGACGGCGCGTCCGACAGGCAGGTCAAAACGATGAGTGTGGAGAAAAGCATGCACTCCCTTTCCACGCTGGATCTGGAGCGTAACGGCTTTCCCGAACTGCGGGGTGGCAACCTCGGGGTCCGTATCGCCTGCACGGACGAGGAACGCGACGCCGCGCAGGCCCTGCGTTATCGCGTCTTTTACGAGGAAATGGGCGCGCGGCCCGATGAGCGTACCCGGCGGCTGCGTCGCGACGTCGATGAATTCGATGAATATGCCGACCATCTGCTGGTCATCGACCATGCCATTTCCTCTGGCGCGAAGGGGGTGGTCGGCACGTATCGCCTGATGCAGGGCGATGCGGGGCGCAGGCTTGGCCGTTTCTACTCTTCGGGCGAATATGACATTTCGCCGCTGACGGAATTCCCCGGACGCCTGCTGGAGGTGGGGCGTTCGTGCGTTGATCGCGCCTATCGCGGGCGCGCGGCGATGCAGCTTCTGTGGCGCGGCATTGCGTCCTACATCTTCCTGCACCGTATCGACGTGCTGTTCGGGTGCGCCAGCCTGCCGGGCACCGATCCCGAACCGTTAAGCAACGAACTGACCTACCTGTATCATAACCACCTCGCGCCGCCGGCGCTGCGTGTGCGCGCCCTGCCGGAACGCCGGGTGGAAATGCTGCGCCGTGATCCGCAGACGCTGGACCATCGCCGCTGCCTTGCGGGGCTGCCGCCGCTGATCAAGGGGTACCTGCGTCTGGGTGGTTATGTCGGCGATGGCGCGGTGATCGATACGCAGTTCAATACGACCGATGTCGCCGTGCTGGTCAAAAGCGAACTGCTGGCGGACAAATATTACCGTCATTACGAACGTCGCCTGCGTGACGCCCTTGATTAAGGGAACGGGCCGGGGCGGCAGCCCGCGGATATTCGCGCCGGAATGACGATCCCCGCTGTTCTGCGCGCAAGATACGACGCGCTGGTGCGTCTGCGGGGATGGCGCGCGGATGTCGCGCTGCTGCTGACGGGCGCGCTGGCGGCGCTGGCGCTGCCGCCGGTGCATGTGGTCGTGGTGCTGGCGCTGTGCTTCCCGGTGCTGATGCGCATGATCGACGCCGCCCCGGACTGGCGCGGCGCGGCGCGATGCGGGTTCATGTTCGGCCTTGGGTTCCATACGGCGGGTCTGTACTGGCTGACGGATGCGATCATGCTGCGCATGGATTCGTTCTGGTGGCTGGTGCCGCTGGCCTCGCCCGGATGCGCGCTGATCCTTACGCCTACTACTGCCGTGCCGGCGGCGCTGGCGCGGATTGTCCCCGCAGGAATGGCGCGCTGCCTTGTGCTGGCGTCCGCGTGGACGATCGCCGATATGATGCGCGTTTTCATATTCAGCGGATTTCCATGGAATCCGCCAGGCAGCGTATGGGAATTCCCCGGCCATGCGGGGGACGTGATGATCCAGCCCGCGGCATGGATTGGCGTGGATGGTCTGACGCTGCTGACGGTGCTTCTGGCGCTGGCGCCATTATGGGGCCGGCGCGGGTGGATATTCATGTCGGCCACCCTGGCGCTGTGGGTGACGGCAGGGATCACGCGGCTGTCCCTGCGTTCGGACAGCGCTGTTTCGGGGCACAATCCCGTTGTGGTGCTGGTGCAGGGAAACGTGCCGGAAGCGGAAAAGATGGCGGGGAACGAGGATGTGGCGATTTTTCGCCGTTATCTGGGCCTGACCCGCCAGGGAGTGGAACAGGCCCTGCATCAGGGCACGCAGGGACGGCCCATCGTGTTCGCCTGGCCTGAATCCGCCTTTCCCGGCCTGTTGCTGGAAGATGCGATCGCGCGGCGCATGATCATGCAGGCCGGGCAGGGGGCGGCCGCGGGCGTGATCGGCACCCTGCGACAGGATGACCAGGATCGCTGGCGCAACAGCATGGTGATGCTCGTGCCGCCCGACGGGCGGGTTGCCGATATCTATGACAAGTCGCATCTGGTGCCTTTTGGCGAATACCAGCCCGCCCTGCTGCCGTTTCATGTCGTGCCGGGCGATGGCATGGCGGCAGGCGGTGGCGTGCGGACATGGCACGTGCCGGGCGTGTCCCCGTTTGGTCCGCTGATCTGTTACGAAGTCATTTTTTCAGGACAGACGGTCGATCCCCATGACCGTCCCTCGTGGCTGCTCAACAGCACAAACGACGGCTGGTACGGAAATAGCGCGGGACCGCGTCAGCATCTTGCCGCCGTCAGGATGCGCGCGGTGGAAGAAGGGCTGCCTGTCGCCCGTGCCGCGAATACCGGCATTTCCGCCATATTTGATGGTTACGGCCATGAAACGGCATGGCTGGGCTGGGATCGTACGGGTACTATAGTCCAGCCCATGCCAGAGGCACTGTCCCCCCCATTCTTTGCACGGTGGGGACGGCTGGTGCCGTTGCTGCTGGCATTGCTGACGCTGGCATCCGCTTTGGTGGCGGGACTGCGTGGCCGGGGCGTGACCCGCCGGTCCTGACATGTCCGGGGACTGGGCGGAGGAACGATTCGCCATATGTCCCGTTAGGATCGCCACTGCGGATAGTCTGTAAAATTCCGATATATGAAACGAAATTACATAAGGAAATAAAAGGGCACAAAAAAAGTCTTGTTTGTGACCTTATGGTTAAGATGTTGTAAATGAAAAGAATTATCGCAAGCCTTGGGAGGATGATATAAATTCTCCCTTTACAAAAGGTTAACGATGAACCCTATAACTGTTTTGTTTAATATATAACTAACTGATAATTTATCAATAAATTGTATTTCTGGCATAGGACATTTGTTGTGAATAGCAAGCTGTCTAGTTCTCCCAGTCCTGTAGATGTGTATGTGGGCAGTCGCATCAGACTGCGCCGTACATTGCTCGGCATGTCGCAGGAACGGCTCGGGACGGCGCTTGGCCTGACATTCCAGCAGGTCCAGAAATATGAACGTGGCGCCAACCGTGTGGGGGCTTCGCGCCTGTACGATCTTGCGCGTGTCCTTGATGTTCCGATCGCGTTCTTTTTTGACGGCATGCCGCAGGACAATGCGGCCCAGCCAGAGGTCCCGGCCGGCGCGGCGACGCCATCCTCTTTTGCCGAATCGCGCGAATCCTTTGGCGGCGTGCCGGTCGCAAGCCAGCCGGAAGGTACGGAGGACCGTTTCGCCAGCAATGAACTGGCCCTGCTGTCGCGGCGGGAGACGATCGACCTGGTGCGTTCGTACTATCGCATCAGCGATCCGGCCGTGCGCAGGCGCGTGCTTGAACTGGTGCGTTCGATGGCCGCCTGATCCGCGCTATTCCCGGCGCAGGACACTGTCATTGAGGAAGGCGGCAATTTTTCCCGCGCGGAAATCATGGCGCAGGCGGTCTTCGTCATATTCGGTCCGGACCCATTGCATGAAGGGAATGCGTCCTTCCGCCTCGGCCTGGTAGCGCAGGAAGAACGCATCCAGCACGCCGGTGCGCGAACTGTTGAAATGCCCGTTCTTCCATGAAAGCTGACGCAGCGCCTCGCGCGCGGTTCCGCCTTCGAACAGGATGACAAGCCCGGCGGCAAGGCCCGTCCGGTCCGCCCCCGACTTGCAATGCATCAGCATGGGGAACGTGACGGAGCGGTAGATCGCCTCGAACCGTTCGATCCGGTCGCGATGGGGGGCGTTACGGCTTTCGAACGCCATGTCGATATGCTTCAGCCCCAGCCGTCGCGCGGCGTCCCGCGAAAGCGCGTCGGAACCGCATTTGCGGTGCCCGCGCAGGTTGACCAGCGTTTTCAGGCGCAGCCGCCGGGTCGCCATGGCCAGCCGCCAGGGGGTGGGGTGATTGCAGCGATAGACCCGTCCGGGAATGACGGTGCGGAAATTCGTCCATGTCATGCGCAGGATGGCATGATCCACGAACAGGCTGTCGATCCAGGCACGTCCACGTCCTGACGCGCTGGACAGGGTTCCATCGAACACGGGCGCATCCTTTCATGGGTGCAGATACGAAAAAAGCGCCGGATATGTCCCATCCGGCGCTTCGTTCGTCAATCCGTCACGGTCCATGCGCCGTGGGATCAAGGCGTTGGGGATCAGCCCTTGCGTTCCAGCTGAAGTTCCTTCAGCCGCCCGATCGCCTTGGCCGGGTTCAGACCCTTGGGGCAGGTCTGGGTGCAGTTCATGATGGTGCGGCAGGCATACAGCTTCATCGGATCTTCAAGCGCATCCAGACGCGCGCCCGCATATTCGTCGCGGCTGTCCGCGATCCAGCGATACGCCGCAAGCAGCGTGGCCGGACCAAGATAGCGGTCGCCATTCCACCAGTAGGACGGGCAGGAGGTGGAGCAGCAGAAGCACAGGATGCACTCCCACATGCCGTCCAGTTCCGCGCGTTCCTCGATGCTCTGCAGGCGTTCCCCGTCGGGCGGGGGCAGCGTGTCGGACTTCAGCCACGGATCGATGGAGCGCAGCTGCGCGTACGCACCGTCCAGGTCGGGCACCAGATCCTTGACGATCGGCATGTGCGGCAGCGGATAGATCGCCACGTCGCCATCAAGGTCACGGATCGGCTTGAGGCAGGCGAGCGTGTTTTCACCCGCGATGTTCATCGCGCACGACCCGCAGATCCCCTCGCGGCAGGAACGCCGGAAGGTCAGGGTGGGATCGATATCGTTCTTGATGTGGATCAGCGCATCAAGGACCATCGGACCAATATGGTCCAGATCGATCTCGTACGTATCGATCACGGGGTTGTCGTTGTTATCCGGGCTCCAGCGATAGATCCGGAATGACTTGACGTTCTTGGCGCCGGCGGGGGCGGTAAAGATCCGCCCTTTGCCCACCGTGCTGTTTCTTGGCAGTCTGAATTCGACCATCGTCTCGTTCCCTTTCCGCCGTGCGCTTAGTAAACGCGTTTCTTGGGGGGGAAGACCTGAACGTCGTCAGTCAGGGTCTTCATATGCACGGGGCGATAGGTCAGCGTGACCTGTCCCTTGTCGTCCATGTGGGCGACGGTGTGCTTCATCCAGTTCTTGTCGTCACGTTCGGGATAATCGTCGTGCGCCTGTGCGCCACGGCTTTCGTGACGGGCTTCGGCCCCGGCCATCGTTACGGTCGCGTTCGCCAGAAGGTTCTCGAACTCCAGGGCTTCCATCAGGTCGCTGTTCCAGATCAGCGAACGGTCGGAAATGGAGATGTCGGGAAGTTCCTTCCAGATTTCCGCGATCTTTTCCACGCCTTCCGCAAGGCTCTTGGTATTGCGGAACACGGCGGCATGCTTTTGCATCGTGCGCTGCAGGTTGGCGCGCATCGCGGCGACATGCGTCTTGCCCTTGGCATTGCGCAGGCGGTCGAAACGCTCGATGGCCTTGTCGCCTGCCCCGGGCGGCAGCGGCGGGATGGTTTCCTCGGTCTTGATGATCTGGGCCGCGCGCTGGGCTGCGGCACGGCCGAAGACAACCAGGTCCAGCAGGGAATTCGTGCCAAGGCGGTTCGCGCCATGCACGGACACGCACGCGGCCTCGCCCACGGCCATCAGGCCGGGCACCACGGCATCGACATCGTCGGCGGTGGGGCGGATGACCTCGCCATGGTAATTGGTGGGGATGCCGCCCATGTTGTAATGCACCGTCGGCAGGACCGGAACCGGTTCCTTGGTCACGTCCACGCCGGCAAAGATGCGCGCCGTTTCCGAAATGCCCGGCAGGCGTTCATGCAGCAGGTCCGCGCCGAGATGTTCCAGATGCAGCAGGATATAGTCCTTTTTCGGACCACAGCCGCGCCCTTCGTTGATCTCGATCGTCATGGCGCGTGAAACGACGTCGCGCGATGCGAGATCCTTGGCCGTCGGGGCATAGCGTTCCATGAAACGCTCGCCTTCGGAATTGGTGAGGTAGCCACCTTCGCCACGGCAGCCTTCGGTCAGCAGGCAGCCTGCCGGGAAGATGCCCGTGGGGTGGAACTGCACGAATTCCATATCCTGCAGCGGGATGCCCGCGCGCACCGCCATGCCGCCGCCGTCGCCGGTGCAGGTATGGGCCGATGTGCACGAGTTGTAGGCACGGCCATAGCCGCCGGTCGCCAGGACGACCATCTGCGCGCGGAAACGGTGCAGCGTGCCATCGTCGAGGCACCATGCGACAACGCCCTTGCACGCGCCCTTTTCGTCCATGATCAGGTCGATGGCGAAATATTCGACGAAGAATTCGACGTTATGCTTCAGGCACTGCTGGTACAGCGTATGCAGGATGGCATGGCCCGTGCGGTCGGCCGCGGCGCAGGCGCGGGGCACGGGGGCCTCGCCATAATTGCGCATGTGCCCGCCGAAGGGGCGCTGGTAGATCTTGCCCTCTTCCGTGCGGGAGAAGGGAACACCCATGTGTTCCAGCTCGTACACGGCGGGGACGGCCTCGCGGCACATGTATTCGATGGCGTCCTGGTCACCCAGCCAGTCCGATCCCTTGACGGTATCGTACATGTGCCAGCGCCAGTTGTCCTCGGCCATGTTGCCAAGCGACGCGCCAATGCCGCCCTGTGCGGCGACGGTGTGGCTGCGTGTGGGGAAAACCTTGGTGATGCAGGCGGTCTTCAGGCCGGCCGCACCCATGCCAAGTGTGGCCCGAAGGCCGGAACCGCCGGCACCGACCACGACCACGTCATAGGCGTGATCGACGATCTTGTAATTGCCGGGGATTGGGGATGTGATCGCATTCATTGTTTGGACGTGTCCCGATGCTCGTTCGGACTGCCGGGCGGGGTTGACCGGACCGCCAGTCCGCGAATGTCTCTGTCTTGCCGGTGGCGTGGCGCGCGCGTCAGCTCGCGGCGATTCGCCCGCGCGTGGTGGCAAGCGCCAGCTTCAGAACGGAAATCGCGCCGAACACGCCCAGCAGGAAAATCACGCTTTTCATCAGCAGGCTTGCCGGGACATGCGCCTTGCCATGCACATAGTCATCGATGATGACCTGCAGGCCCAGCTGCGTGTGGTAGAATGTCAGGATCACCAGCGCCATCATCATGGTGGCGTTGACAGGCCTGCCGCCCCACTTCGCGACTTCCGGCTGGGATGCCCCGGCAAGGCGGAAGACCTGGATCACGAACCAGCCCGACAGCGGCACCAGCGCCACGGCCGACACGCGTTCCGCCCACCAGTGGGCGACGCCGCTCTTGCCGGAACCCAGCCCGCGCGCGCGCGACAGCTGCGAACGCATGACGGTGATATGCGGTTTGTGCTGAGTACTCATGTCAGGAGGCCCTCTTCTTCGAGCGACAGGCTGCGACGCCAAGGATGCTGGCAACCAGCGCCAGCGTGACGCCCACGGTCACACCTGCGGCCACGGGACCGTCCTCGTTGATTTCCTTCTTTTCGAAGCGGGCGCCGCTGTCCCACATCAGGTGGCGAATCCCCGCCACAAAGTGATAGACCAAGGCCAGGGCCCAGCCAGCCAGGGCAAGCTTGCCCAGCGGATGGCCGGTCACCTTGCGGACCTTGGCAAATGATTTCGGTCCCTTTGCGGCAGCGCTGATCCAGCAGATGCCAAGCGCGGACCCCACGGTGGCGGCAACGCCGGCCGCGCGGTTCGCGATTGAAAGGAACATGGAAAGACGGAAGCGGTAGACCTGGAGGTGCGGGGACATTGGCCGCCTGGTCAGAGTTCCGTCGCTTCGGTGCCCTACATAGAGCGCATCACGGACATCCTGCATGGTCGTCTCGTCAATTTCCCTGTTATGGCTTCGGTTTGTTCCGTTGCCTTGTATTATTCGGTCCTACGCCCCCCGATGGGTGTGGTCAACGCAGGCCCGGAACACGAGGTTGAGAGACGCCCCGAATGTATTGATCCAAGCATTGGCGCGGACGCATGGCTGATCCGCGCCAAAAAGGCATGTATTCAGGCGCGCCTGCCGGGTCCCAGCAGGTCGAGCGCAATCATTGTTTCCGCGATTTGAACCGCGTTCAGCGCGGCCCCCTTGCGCAGGTTGTCCGACACGCACCAGAAGCCGAGTCCGTTGGGGACGGTCGGGTCGACCCGCAGGCGCGAGACATAGGTCGCGTCCTCTCCCACCGCCTCGACCGGGGTGACATAACCGCCATCCTCGCGCTTGTCGTGGAGCACGACTCCGGGCGCCTCGCGCAGGGCCGCGCGCGCGCGCTCGAGATCGACAGGCTCCTCGAACTCCACGCTGACGGCCTCGGCATGGCCGATGAACACCGGCACGCGCACGCATGTGGCAAAGACGGCGATATCGGGGTCGAGGATCTTGCGCGTCTCCACCGCCATCTTCCATTCCTCCTTCGTCGCGCCGTCATCCATGAAACGGTCGATATGGGGAATGCAGTTGAAGGCGATCTGCTTGGTGAACTGCTCGGCCTGCGCCGGGTCGCCCACGAAACTGCCGCGCGTCTGGGTGAACAGTTCGTCCATCCCGCCCTTGCCCGCGCCCGCGACGGCCTGGTACGTCGCGACGACCACGCGCCGGATCGTGAACAGGTCATGCAGCGGCTTGAGCGCCACGACCATCTGGATGGTGGAACAGTTGGGGTTGGCGATGATGTTGCGCTTCGCCTTTTTCACATCATTGGGATTGACCTCCGGCACCACCAGCGGAACGTCGGGTTCCATGCGGAAATGGGAGGTATTGTCGATCACCACGCATCCGGCCCTGGCCGCGCGGGGGGCGTACGTGGCGGAAACCTTCCCGCCGGGCGAAAACAGCGCGACATCCCATCCGGTGAAGTCGAAATGTTCAAGGTTGCGCACCTTGAGCACCCGGTTTTCCCCGAACGAGACTTCCTGCCCGGCCGACCGGGCGGAGGCCAGCGCCACGATGTCGTCCACCGGAAAGCGCCGTTCGGCCAGTGTCTTGAGTATTTCACGCCCGACGGCACCGGTGGCACCCACCACCGCAACGCGGTAACCCATTGGATAATCCCCTGATGATGCGCCGGTGTCCCTGGAGCATATCCAGATCAGATAAGGACGCGCCGACGCGGATTTGCAGACAGTCGTTAAGCGTCCCGACACCTAGAGCCTGCGTGCGGGTGGTGCAAGCAACACGATATTTTTCCCGAATCTTTTTATCTATTGCCGGGACATCCTTCCTGTCTTTGCACATGATGCTGTTTGAGCAGGCGCAAGGCGCGCGGTCCCGACATGGTGGTATGGTCCGTCATGTCCGGTGGCGTGTTCCCGCGCCCGGGCGGATTTTCTGCGTGGGCGGCGCGTTGTCACGGCAGACGGCCTCCCCCGCGCGAAAACACAGACAAAGGACTGTCACGGATCATGTCTTTACCTGACGCCAACCCTGCCTCTCCGACGCCGCGCGCGCCTGCGGGCGTCCGGCCGGCCCCGGCCTGCACGCTGGTGATTTTCGGCGCGCATGGTGACCTTACCAAGCGTTTGCTGATGCCGGCGCTGTACAACCTCGCGGGGAGCGGGCTTCTGGATCCCGCCTTCCGCATCATCGGCGTGGACCATGTCGCCAGCACCACCGCGCAGTGGCGCGATGGCCTGACGGAGATGATGCAATCCTTCACCCACGACCCCAACGCCGAATTCCATGCCCCCAGCATCAACGCCACGCAGTGGAAATGGGTGTGCGACCGGCTGGACTATGTCCAGGCCGATTTCGGCGACCTGGCGCAGATCCGCGCGCTGGGGGAAAAAATCGATGGCAATGCGATCTTCTACCTCGCCGTGTCCTCGCGCTTTTTCGCCCCGGTGATCGAAATGCTGGGCCGCGCGGGACTCGTGACCGAAACGGGCGGCCACTTCCGCCGCGTGGTGGTCGAAAAGCCGTTCGGCGCCGACCTGCGCAGCGCGCGTGAACTCAACCGCCGGATCCTGGCGGTGCTGCAGGAAAGCCAGGTTTATCGCATCGACCATTTCCTGGGTAAGGAAACGGTGCAGAACATCCTCGCCATGCGGTTTGGCAACCTGCTGTTCGAACCGCTGTGGCGCAACGAATTCATCGACCATGTCCAGATCACCGCGGCAGAGACGATCGGCGTGGAACAGCGCGGCGCGTTCTATGAACCCACCGGCGCGCTGCGCGACATGATCCCCAACCACCTGTTCCAGCTTTTCGGCATGGTGGCGATGGAGCCGCCGAATTCCTTCTCCGCCGACACGGTGCGCACCAGCAAGGAACAGCTGTTCGAGGCGGTGCGCCCCATTTCCCCCACCGACGCGGTGCGCGGGCAGTACGCGGCGGGCACGGTGGAAGGCAAGCCGGTCATCGCCTATCGCGACAGTCCGGGCGTCGCGGCCGACAGCACGACGGAAACCTATGTCGCGCTGAAACTGCATGTCGATAACTGGCGCTGGGCCGGGGTTCCGTTCTACCTGCGCACCGGCAAGTCGCTGGGTGGCCGCCGGACGGAGGTGGTGGTCCAGTTCAAGAAGCCGCCGATGATGATGTTCCGCGACACCGAAACGCACGAACTGCCGCCCAACCGCATCATCCTCAATATCCAGCCCGCGCAGGGACTGACGATGGAAATGGGGGCCAAGCGTCCCGGGCCACGGATGGACCTTGCCGACGTGCAGGTGCGTTTCCGGTACGAGGACGTTTTCGCGCAGTCTCCGAACGTCGGGTATGAAACCCTGCTGTATGACTGCCTGATGGGCGATGCCACCCTGTTCCAGCGCGCCGACAATATCGAGGCGGCGTGGCGCGCGGTTGATCCCGTGCTTCAGGCATGGGCGGGCAATGGCACCGGCCTTGAAATCTATCCCGCCGGCGCGACCGGGCCGAAAGGGGCGGACGAACTGCTCGAACGTGACGGACGGGAATGGTATCCGCTTGACGGGGCCTGATCCGCACGGCGTTCCCTGAACGGGAACGGATAAAAAAAGGTTGTGGCCGTCATCCGGCCACAACCTCATATGGACGGCTGTCCGCCGTCCGGTATCCTGCCCCCGCGTGGGGCAGGCTGCGCGTTATTTCGCTGCGGTGGAGGCGTCGGACGCGGCCTGTCCGTCCTGTGCCGCAGCCTGGTGTTCGCCATGCTGTTCGTCGCCCATCCGGAACAGGGCGTCGGCATTCTTCTTCTGCTTCTTGGAGAAGGAGGCATAAAGCGGCACGAACGCCTGGCTCAGCGTCTGCATGTCCTGCGCGCGTTCGGCCACCAGGGCGGCATAGGACTGCATGTTGTCGGTCGCGCTCAGCGTGGCGAGGGACGAGCGACGGTTTTCGATCGCGTCATGCAGGCGGCTGGCGTTGTCGCGCATGTCCTGCGCGAACGGCGCCCACAGCTTTTCCTGTGCCTTGGTGATGTGCAGCTGCTGATGCAGCGTGCTGATATGTTCTTCCAGCTGTTCCGGCGTGGGATCATGCGGCGTATGGGCAAGGGGGGCCGTCGCGGCGGCGGGCGCGGGCTGCGTGGGGGGGACGGCAGCCATGGCGATACCCGGCAGCATGAGGGCGGCGACAGGCAGAATACGGCGAAGAATCATGACAGTATCCCTTCAGATCTGTTCAGGTGGTCGGGTGGGATGCAAACGCGGCGGGTAAGACCGGGGTTCAGTATCCGTAACCATAAGGGGAAGGGGAATAGTAGGTCGGCGGCGGCGGCGGCGGGACCGGCTGCGGCGGGTAATAGGCAGGCGGCGGGGCCACGGCGCGGTCCGCCAGCGTGCTGCCGATCATCGTCCCGATTGCAAGGCCCGCGATGCCGCTGCCGATCGCAAGCCCGGCGCCACCGCCCCGGCCCCGGCCGTCATGCCATCCACCACGTGGCGGCGGCGGCGGGCCGCCGCGCCTGCCCCATCCCTGTGCCTGCGCGGGTGCGAGGGGAAGGGTCGCGGTCATCAGCGTCAGCGCTGCGCTCGCGACGGCAAGGAACCTGGGAAATCGTGAAAACCGCTTCAATGCGAGAACCCTTATCCAATGGTACGTAAAAAGGGAAAAAGCCGGATAATCGTTGTGTCAGCCGATCATCATCATAGCATCCGGCATGTCGAAATCATGGCTGTGATGGCCTCCCTTATGCCGCAATCCCCAGGCGTTTCGTCAATGCCGACAGGCGATGACGGCGCAGTTCGCTGCGCGCCCGCGAATCGTTGGTCATGTAGTTGAGCTGTATGGTGTGGCGCACCCCGACAAAGCGGCGGTGGCCATGCCATGTGTTCTCCCCGTTGGGAAAGACCACCAGCGTGCCGTTCACGGGCGGGATCTCCGCCGCGTAATCCTCGATGTCATGTTCGCCGCGCAACAGCCGCAGGCAGCCTTCGTGGCGGCCCCACGCGCCGTCGTCGGTATTGAGGTACAGCAGCACCGTCACCCGCTTGGAGGACGAGTCGCGATGGATGCGCCCGTCCTGCGCCCGCGTGCGTCCCCGCAGGGTCAGCATCGTGGGCGCGTCATGCAGGTCCAGCCCGAATTTCGCCGCGATGATATCGCGCAGACCCGGCCCTTCAAGCTGGTCCACCAGCTGGCGGATCAGCGGCGAAAGGTTCAGCGCGTCAGGGGGGTAGGATCCGCCCGACGGGAATGCCGGCAGCGACGCCACCGCCGCATGCAGGTCCGCAGCCCCGATGAAATGGGGCACGACCACATGGGGGAACGGATCTGTAATGACCCCGGCGTTTTCCAGCGCGGCATAGTCGGGCGTGATGGGTATGGTCATGCGATCCTGTATGGCCACGGCAAAGGTACGGGGATCGAGATTACGGCTGAGTGATCCGCCCCGCAAGGCTGGCGTCATGCCGGTGTCGCCGGGGCTGGTGTCGCAGGTATGGGCCATGATGGGAAATGAACGCGGCGCGGGGTGGGGCGGACCCATCACAAATGCTCCATTTCCCGCCCTTTGCGTTCACCAGATGGAGAGAACCCCCGCAACGGCGGCATATGGCGGTTTTGTGCCCTTGCGGGGGGTGCGCGGAGGGATTATCGGCGTTGGACATGGATACCGAAATTCGCACCGCTTCCGCCCCCCTACAGCCGGTTCCGCAAGGCGATGCCGGCCCCTTCGCAGTGTACGAGGCCCGCGTTGCCGCGGGGAAGCTCGACCGCGATCCGGAACAGGAAAAGGCGGCCCGCCGCCTGGACCAGCTGTGGCGCGAACTGCGCGACTATCACCCGGTAGTGATGCAGCGCACGGCCGCGCGCCATGGCCTGTTCAGCGGCCTGCGCGCGCGGCTGGGCCTGGGCGCGGGGCGCGGGGCGCAGTCAGGGGCCACGCGACCGCGCGGCGTCTATATGGTCGGGCAGGTCGGGCGTGGCAAGACGATGCTCATGGACCTGTTTTTCGACCTTGCCCCGGTGGAGCACAAGCGCAGGGTCCATTTCCACCGCTTCATGCAGGACGTCCACCAGCGCCTGCATGACATGAAGGTGGCGCAGCCCGACATTGCCGATCCCATCCCGCCGCTGGCGCGCCAGATCGCGCAGGAGGCGTGGCTGCTGTGTTTTGACGAATTCCAGGTCAATGACATTGCCGACGCGATGATCCTGGGGCGGCTGTTCGAATTCCTGTTCGCGGATGGCGTGGTGGTGGTCGCGACCTCCAACACCAAACCGGAGGACCTGTTCCAGGACCGCCCCGGCGCGGATGCGTTCAAGCCCTTCATCGACATCATCATGCGCGAGGTTGATACCGTCATCCTCGATTCCCCGCGTGATTACCGCCGTGGCGGCGTGCGGGGGATGCGGACATGGATCGTGCCCCCCGACGCGGCGGCGAAGGCGGAACTCGATACCATCTTCACCCATCTTGCCGCGGGCGCGCCGGTGCAGCCGGTCGACCTCGACATCATGGGCCGCATCCTGCATGTCGCGCGCGCGGCGGGGCCGGTGGCGCGCTTCGACTTTTCCGAACTGTGCGGGCGTTTCCTCGGGGCGGGGGACTACCTCGCGCTTTCGACGCGCTTTCCCAACCTGATCATCGACAACGTGCCGCGCATGGGACCTGACAATTTCGACGAGGCCCGGCGCTTCATCGTGCTGATCGACGCGGTGTACGAACAGAACGTGAAGCTGTTCGCCTCGGCCGAGGACCAGCCCGATTCCCTCTACCAGCGCGGGCAGGGCGCCAAGGCGTTCGAACGCACCGCCTCCCGCCTGGAGGAGATGCAGAGCGCGGCCTACATGCAGTTGCCCCATCTGTCGGCGTAGGCGTCGCGACGGTGCCGCGCGCCATGGGCATCATGATGGCGTGTGGGCGGCGTGGGGGTCACGCCATCGTGACGCCCATGGCGCGGCTGTGACTGGCGGGGCGGTAGGCAAAGCAGCCGGTCTTTGCTTGGGTAGTCAAGGAAGTTCCCAGTGTCGGAATTGCGCCGTGTGGCGCTGTGTTTTCATCATGTTTTCCCGCGTCGCGCGGGCGGTAAACGAAAATGTCAGCATGCGTCCACAGCAATCCTGACCTTGATGAATGATGGCGACACCCATGGCCGGGTGTCGCTAGGGTAAGGGCCATAAGCCGGCCTGCGGGAGGGGGAGATCGTTACGCTTTCCCCATCGCGGGACCGGATAAATAACGCGGCCGACAAGGTCGTCAGTGAGGAGATGTCTTCAAGATGGCGGGCGTAGATATTCTTTCGACCGCATTCAGCGGCTCCAATACGGCCTATCTGGCCGAATTGTATGCACGCTGGGCGGCGGACCCCAAAAGTGTCGATCCCTCTTTCGCGTCCCTGTTCTCCGAAATGGATGAACAGAGCGCGGAAATCGAACATGATGCCGAAGGCGCGTCGTGGGCCCCGCGCGCGCCCATGATTACCGGCGACGAACCCCCTCCCGCCCCGGCGGGTGGCAAGGTTTCCGCCGAAAGCCTGCATGCGGCGGCGGATGACAGCCTGCGCGCGACGCAGCTGATCCGCGCCTATCGCGTGCGCGGTCATCTGGAGGCGCGGCTGGACCCGCTGGGCCTGCAGGTGCCCAAGCCCCATGCCGACCTTGATCCCGCGACCTATGGCTTCGGTCCCAAGGACATGGACCGTCCCATCTATCTGGGGCGTATCGTCGCCAGCCTGATCGGTTCGGAAACCGCGACCATCAACCAGGTGCTCGACGCGTTGCGCGCGGTTTACTGCGGACCGATCGGCACGGAATACATGCATATCCAGGATCCCGAACAGCGGATGTGGGTGCAGGCCCGTCTGGAGGGCGACAACTGGCGCCAGGGTGCCAGCGCGCAGGAAAAGAAGGTCATCCTTGAACACCTGACGCAGGCCGAAGGTTTCGAATCTTTCTGCCAGAAACGCTATGTCGGCACCAAGCGCTTCGGGCTCGAGGGCGAGGACGTCACCATCCCCGCGCTGCATGCCGTCATCGACCAGGCCGCAAGCGGCGGCGTGCGTTCGGTTGCGATCGGCATGCCGCATCGCGGGCGCCTCAATACGCTCGTCAACATCGTGCGCAAGCCCTATACCGCGATCTTCAGCGAATTCGCCGGCGCATCGTTCAAGCCGGACGACGTGCAGGGGTCGGGGGATGTGAAATACCATCTCGGCACCTCCACCGACGTGGAGATCGGCGGCAAGCCGGTCCATATCTCGCTCCAGCCCAATCCTTCGCATCTCGAGGCGGTCGATCCGGTCGTGATCGGCAAGGTGCGCGCGACGCAGGACGATGACGACCCGCACCAGCGCGGCCGCCACATGGGCATCCTGCTGCATGGCGACGCGGCGTTCGCGGGACAGGGCATCGTTTACGAAACGCTGGCGATGTCGCAGCTGATCGGCTATCGCACCGGCGGCACCGTGCATGTCGTGGTGAACAACCAGATCGGTTTCACCACCGTGTCGATCCATGCGTTTTCGGGGCTGTACTGCACCGATATCGCCAAGGCGGTCCAGGCGCCGATCTTCCACGTCAACGGCGACGAGCCCGAGGCCGTTGTCTATTGCGCGCGCCTTGCCGCGGAATTCCGCCAGAAGTTCGCGTCCGACGTCGTCATCGACATCGTGGGCTATCGCCGTCACGGCCATAACGAGTCGGACGAGCCGTCCTTCACGCAGCCGATCATGTACAAGGCCATCGCCGCGCGCCCGACCATCCGCACGCTGTATTCCCAGCGTCTGGTGCGCGAAGGCGTCATGACCGAGGCCGAGGTCGAGGGCGAATGGAACGCCTTCCACGAAAAGCTGGAAGCTGCGTATCAGGCGGCGCAGGGTTACAAGCCGAACAAGGCCGACTGGCTGGAAGGCGCGTGGCAGGGGCTCAAGCCGCCGCCGGTCGACGCCATCGTCACGATGCCCAAGACGGGCATCGCCATCGATCGCCTGCGTGAAATCGGCGCGGCGCTGGCCAAGGTGCCCGATGATTTCAACGCCAACCCGAAGATCGTGCGCCAGCTCAAGGCCAAGGCGAAGATGTTCGAGACGGGCGAGGGGATCGACTGGGCCACGGGCGAGGCGCTGGGCTTCGGCTCGCTGCTTCTGGACAAGCACCATGTCCGCCTGTCGGGCGAGGACTGCCAGCGCGGCACCTTCAGCCAGCGCCATGCCGTGCTGATCGACCAGATCAACCAGAACACCTATGTGCCGCTGAACAATATCGACCCCAAGCAGGCCCATATCGAGATCTACAACTCGCTGCTCTCCGAATTCGGGGTGCTGGGCTTCGAATACGGCTACTCCCTGGCCGACCCGAACGCGCTGGTCCTGTGGGAAGCGCAGTTCGGTGACTTCGCCAACGGCGCGCAGGTCATCATCGACCAGTTCATCGCCTCGGGCGAGACGAAATGGCTGCGTATGTCGGGCCTCGTCATGCTGCTGCCGCACGGTTACGAAGGGCAGGGGCCGGAACACTCCTCCGCCCGTCTGGAGCGCTATCTGCAGCTCTGCGCCGAGGACAACCTGCGTGTGTGCAACCTGACCACGCCGGCCAACTATTACCACGCGCTGCGCCGGCAGCTGTTCCTCGACTATCGCAAGCCGCTGATCATCATGACGCCGAAGTCGCTGCTGCGGAACAAGCTCGCGGTGTCGGAACTGAAGGATTTCGGGCCGGATACGACCTTCCTGCCGGTGATCGGGGAAATCGATCCCATCGCCGACCCGAAGAAGGTGGAGCGCGTCGTGATCTGTTCGGGCAAGGTCTATTACGACCTGCTGACCGAACGTCGGGAGCGCAAGCTCGATACGGTCGCGATCGTGCGGCTGGAGCAGTTCTATCCGTTCCCGGCAAAGCTGCTGGGCGACGAACTGGCGCGCTATCCCGATGCAAAGGTCATCTGGTGCCAGGAAGAACCCGCCAACATGGGGGGCTGGGACTTCGTGGACCGTCGCATCGAAGGTGTCCTGGGCAGCATCAAGCACAAGAGCGCGCGTCCCGAATATGTCGGCCGCGTCGCCGCCGCCAGCCCGGCCACCGGCCTTGCGAAGGTTCACCTCGCGGAACAGGCCGCGTTGGTCAATCAGGCGCTGGGCGTGGCGTAACGCGCCATGGGGCGGGAAACATGGCACCCACAAGGAGCATGCTTCCCGTCGCGCCGGTCAGGTATTGCGCCGGGCGCCAGCATGGGCATCGTCGCATGGACATGCTGGCGCGTGGCATGAAACAGGGTCCGGTCCACGCCATGGGCCGGGCAGGGTTAACAGGCCGGATGGCGGTCACCCCGCCATGCGAACAAGGTCTGGTTCAGGAACTGTCACGCTGATCCATCGGGGTTCACGAAACAGCGTGGATGCGCGATGGATCGGCAAAGGGATTGGAAAATAGGAATGTCTGCCGAGATCAAGGTGCCGACGCTGGGTGAAAGCGTAACTACCGCAACCGTTGCGAAATGGCTGAAGCAGCCGGGTGATGCCGTGTCCGCCGATGACCCGGTGGCCGAACTGGAAACCGACAAGGTCAGCGTCGAGGTTCCGGCCCCGCAGGCGGGCGTGCTGGGTCCGCTTCTGGTTCCCGAAGGGGCGGAAGTCGAGGTCGGCACCGTCCTGTCCACCGTCGAGAAGGGCACGGGCAAGGCCCCCGCGCCGAAGGCGACCCCGGCCCCCGCGCCCGCCGCTGGCGTGCAGGCCCAGCCGCTGAGCACCGGCCCCGTCGCGCGTCCCGCGACGCCCGCGTCTGACGTCGCGGCCCAGGGCGCCGCGCACGCGCCGTTCCCCGCCGCGCAGAAAATCATGACGGAACAGGGTGTTTCCGCGGCACAGGTCGGCACCGGTTCGGGCAAGGACGGTCGTATCACCAAGGGCGACGTGCAGGCGTTCCTGTCGCAGCCCCGTACGGCCGCCGCCCCCGTCGCGCCGCGTCCGCCGCGTCAGGACGACCCGCGTGAGGAACGCGTGAAGATGACGCGCCTGCGCCGCACCATCGCGCGTCGCCTGAAGGACGCGCAGAACACGGCGGCGCTGCTGACCACCTTCAACGAGGTGGACATGTCGGCCGTCAAGGCGATGCGCGCGGAATACAAGGACGCGTTCGCCAAGAAGCATAACGGCGCCAAGCTGGGCTTCATGTCGATCTTCAGCCGCGCGGTCATCGCGGCGCTGCAGGAATTCCCCGCGATCAACGCGGAAATCGACGGCGATGACGTGATTTATCGCAAGTTCGTCAACCTTGGCATCGCGGTCGGCGGCCCGAACGGCCTGGTCGTGCCGGTGATCCGTGACGCGGACCAGAAGAGCTTTGCCGAAATCGAAAGCGCGATCGCGGGCTTTGGCAAGAAGGCGCGCGAAGGCACGCTGAAGATCGACGAACTGTCGGGCGGCACGTTCTCCATCACCAATGGCGGCATCTATGGCTCCCTGATGTCCACCCCCATCATCAACGCGCCGCAGTCGGCCATCCTTGGCATGCATTCCATCCAGGATCGCCCCGTCGCCGTGGACGGACAGGTCGTGATCCGTCCGATGATGTATATCGCGCTGACCTATGACCATCGCATCGTCGATGGCAAGGAAGCCGTCAGCTTCCTGGTCCGGGTCAAGCAGAACGTGGAAGATCCGCGCCGTCTGCTGCTGCAGGTCTGATGCGGCGGGCGGGATGGCCGGTTTGCGGTCTCCCGCCTGATCCTCCATGATCACCGCAAGCAGGACAGAGATAGAATGACCATTGAAATCAAGGTTCCGACGCTGGGTGAAAGCGTCACCACCGCAACAATCGGCAAGTGGCTGAAGCAGCCGGGTGATACGGTGTCCGCCGACGACCCGATCGTCGAACTGGAAACGGACAAGGTCAGCGTGGAAGTCCCCGCCCCGCAGGCGGGCGTGCTGGGCGCGCACAAGGTGGCCGAAGGGGACGAGGTCGAGGTCGGCGCGGTCCTGACCACGCTGGAACCCGGCGGCGCTGGTGCCAGGCCTGCGGCCCCCGCGGCGGCCCCGAAGGCCGCAGCATCTTCGGCACCCGCTGCCCCTGCCGCCACGTCCGCCCCGGCGGCGAAGCCCGCGGCCGAAGCCCCGGCCGAAACGGATTACGATGTGATCGTGATCGGTGCGGGTCCCGGTGGCTATGTCTGCGCCATTCGTGCGGCACAGCTGGGCTTCAAGGTGGCCTGCGTTGAAAAGCGCGCGACCCTTGGCGGCACGTGCCTGAATGTCGGCTGCATCCCGTCGAAGGCACTGCTGCAGCAGTCCGAGAATTTCCACGCCGCCAAGGATGAATATGCCGACATGGGCATCATCATCGACAGCGTGAAGCTGGACCTTGCCCGCATGATGGCGCGCAAGCAGTCGGTGGTCGACGCCAACGTCAAGGGTGTCGAGTTCCTGTTCAAGAAGAACAAGATCACCTGGCTGAAGGGCGAAGGCCGCGTCGAGGGCACGGGTCGCATCACCGTCAATGGCAAGCCCGTGACAGCGAAGCATATCGTCGTCGCCAGCGGCAGCGACAGCGCCACCCTGCCGGGTGTCGAGGTCGATGAAAAGCAGATCGTGACCTCCACCGGCGCGCTGGAACTCTCCGCCGTGCCGAAAAAGATGGTGGTGATCGGCGGCGGCGTGATCGGCCTTGAACTGGGCAGCGTGTGGCATCGCCTTGGCGCGGAAGTCACGGTGATCGAATATCTCGACCGGCTGGTGCCGGGCACGGATAACGAGATCGCCAAGCAGTTCCAGCGGATCCTGACCAAGCAGGGTCTGCAGATGAAGCTGGGTCACAAGGTGACGAAGGCCGTCAAGGGCGCGAAGGGTGTTACCCTGACGGTGGAACCGTCGGCGGGTGGCGCTGCTGAAACGATCGACGCGGATATCGTCCTGGTGGCGATCGGCCGCACGGCCGCCAGCAAGAACATGGGCCTGGAAGAAGCGGGGATCGCGCTGGACAAGCGTGGCCGTATCGTGACGGACGCCCATTACGCGACCAACGTGCCGGGCATTTATGCCATCGGTGACGTGATTGCGGGGCCGATGCTGGCGCACAAGGCGGAAGAAGAAGGCGTTGCCGTGGCCGAACTGCTGGCCGGGCAGGCCGGGCATGTCAATTACGGCGCCATCCCGGCCGTCGTCTACACATGGCCGGAAGTCGCGACCGTGGGCAAGACCGAGGAAGTGCTGAAGGAAGAAGGCGTCACCTACAAGGTTGGCAAGTTCCCCTTCACCGCCAATGGCCGCGCGCGCGCGATCGGCATGACCGATGGTTTCGTCAAGGTGCTGGCGGATGCCAAGACCGATGCGGTGCTGGGCGTGCATATCATTGGCCCGATGGCGGGCGAACTGATTGCCGAATGCACCATGGCGATCGAATTCGGCGCATCGTCGGAAGATATCGGCCGGACCTGCCATGCGCATCCCACGCTGAGCGAGGCTGTCAAGGAAGCCGCGCTGGACGTGGAAAAGCGCGCCATCCATATCTGATCCGCGCTCCGTCCGGGATGGGACAGCCTGCCCTGTCCCGGGTGGGGATGCTCATCGTGGCGCATGAAAAAAGCCTTCCGCACGATCGGGGATTTCCCCGCCCATGCGGAAGGCTTTTCATGTCAGCAAAAGGCAGGCCCAATAATACCGTGGAATGACAAAAGTTTTGGTGAAGCTTTTTGCAAAAAGCTTCACAAGGACGCCGCCTTTTTGGATGAAAGGCGACACCCAAAAACTTTTGTTGTTTTCAGGCAGCCTCTTAGTTCAGCACGTTTTCCCATGCATGTTCGCGCGTGACCCGGACGAGTTCCGTGGCCGACACCGCGTGGGAAATGAAGAAGCCCTGAATGTAATCGACCCCCAGCTTCGTCGCGATGTCGAACTGCTTGCGCGTTTCGACCCCTTCGACCGTAACCGACAGGCCAAAGCCATGGCCCAGCCGGATCAGGGAGGCCAGGATGTCGCGATCCTGTTCGCGCGTGTCGATATAGCGCACGAGACTGCGGTCGATCTTCAGCGATTTCAGCGGCAGGTTCTTCAGCGTGGCCAGGCGCACGGTCCCGTGGCCGAAATTGTCCAGCGCAAGGCCAAAGCCGTCCTCGGCCAGGCTCTTGAGCCGCAGCTGGCTCTTTTCGGCGCGGCGTCCCTGCAGCATGTGTTCGGTGACCTCCAGCATGAAGGTGCCGGGATCCATCTTCAGGTGCCGGATTTCACTCAGCAGGTCGACCTGCTGGTCCAGGCTGAGCAGGTCGAGGTGCGACAGGTTCACCGCCAGCCGCAGGTTCGGCAGGCCGGCCTTTTTCCACATGGCGATGTCGTCATGGAACGACTGCACCAGATGGGTCTCCATCTCCTGCGCCAGTCCCGAATCGGCGAAGACATCGGTAAAGGCCCCCGCCGACAGCAGGCCGCGCTGCGGATGGTGCCACCGCATCAGGGCCTCGGCCTGTTCGATCTGTCCGGTGCGGCAGTTCAGGATCGGCTGGTAATACACCTCGAACTGGTTCTGCTTTACGCCGGCGCGCGCTTCCTTGAGGATCTTGGCACGTTCCAGCGCCGTCTTATGCAGGCTGGCGCTGAACATGCGGGCCTGCTTGCCCCCGGCCTGCTTGGCGGCATACAGCGCCACGTCGGCGTTCTTCTGCACATCCTCCAGCGTGTCGGACGCGGTCAGCGGCGTGGCCCCGATACTGCCGGATACGCGCACCGTGGCGGATTCCAGCTCGATCGGTTCCTCCAGCAGCGCCTGCAGCCGCGTGAGGATGCTTTCAAGCGAATTCTCACGCAGGCTCTTGTGCAGGATGATCGCGAATTCATCCCCGCCCAGGCGGCTGGTGGCTTCTTCCGTGCCGACCAGTTCGACAATGCGCCGTCCGATCGTGCGCAGCACCATGTCGCCGGCGTGATGGCCGTGGATATCGTTGATCTGCTTGAACCCGTCGAGGTCGAACATCACCAGCACCCGTTCCTCGGTGGGGGTGAGCTTGCACTGCTCCAGCGTCGCGATCAGGCTGGCATTGAACCCGCCACGGTTCAGCAGGCCGGTCATCGTGTCGGTGGCGGCCTGGACCTTCAGCCGCTCCTTGGTGTTCATCAGTTCGGTGATTTCGAAGCGCGCGGCGACAAAGCCGATGATGTTCCCGTCCGAACCATGATGGGGAATGATCGTGGTCGCCACCCAGTAATGGCTGCCGTCCTTGGCCCGGTTGCACAGGTTGCCGTGCCATGTCCGCCCTGAATAGATGGTGCGGTACATGTCGCGGAAAAACGCGCGGTCGTGCATTCCGGAATTCAGGAGCCGGTGCGTCTGTCCCAGCAGTTCCATGCGCGAGTACTGGCTGACATCGCAGAATTTCTGGTTGACGTAGGTTATGACGCCCGCCCTGTCGGTTACGGCGACAATCAGGACATTATCGACGACATCAGCCCAGAAATCGGCATCTTCATGTGTAAGGGCCCGGAGCCGGTCGTCGTGTCTGGCGGACATATGAAACCTCGGAACAGAACAATACGCTGAAATGATGTCGTAACTTTAATTCGATTTATTTTTTTCCGATACCGTCTTTGGCTTTTTTGCGGGATCTGCCAGTTCCCTGATCGTGCGGCGCTGGCGCACCCACTGTTCCAGGTCCTTTGGCGCCAGCGGTTTGGCGAACAGGTAGCCCTGCATCACGTCGCATTTCAGCTCCTCCAGCAGATGTCGCTGCTGCTCGGTCTCCACCCCTTCGGTCACGACCGTCATGCCCAGGCGCGACCCGATGCCGATGACGGCCATCGTCACCGCCTGCGCATTGGTGTCATGTTCGAAATCGTTGATGAAGCTGCGGTCGATCTTGATTTCCGTCAGCGGCAGGCGCGTCAGCCGCGACAGCGAGGAATAGCCCGTGCCGAAATCGTCCATCGACAGACCCGCGCCAAGGGTCCGGATGGCCTGCAGCACTTCCTCGGTATCGCTGCTGCTGTCCATCATGACGCTTTCGGTGATTTCCACCGTCAGACGGTCGGGCGTCAGGTTATAGTGCCTGAGCAGGTTCGCGATGTATTCCGGCAGGGCGCGGTTGCGGAAATGCACCGCCGACAGGTTGACCGCCACGGTGGGGACATGAATGCCGTCGCGGTCCCACTGGACCATCTGGCGGCACGATTCCTGCAGGGACCAGCGGCCGATGGCCTCGATCTGTCCGGTTTCCTCCGCCACCGCGATGAAGCGGGAGGGGAAGATGTTGCCAAGGTGTGGATGATGCCAGCGCGACAGCGCCTCCACCCCGCACAGTTCCAGCGTATGGGTGCGCACCTGCGGCTGGTAATGCAGGTTCAGCGCCCCGCGCGCCAGTGAATCGCGCAGTGCGGATCCCAGTACCAGCCGGTCCTGCGCCACCTGGTTCTTTTCGAAATTGGCGAAGCGGTAGGTCCCGCGCCCCTCCGCCTTGGCCTGTCGCATCGCCACGTCGGCATTGCTGAGCAGGGATTCGCTGTCGGGACCGTTGTCGGGGAAGGTGCTGATGCCGACGCTGCAGGAAATGGTCAGCGTGTTCTGTCCGATCTGCATCGGCTTGGCGATGGTGTTGATCAGCATTTCCGCGAACTTGATCGCGTCTTCATTGCGGCAGTTGGGCACGGCCACCACGAATTCATCGCCGCCGGAGCGGCTGACGATATAGTCGTCCTTGGCGATGGAGCGGATGCGATGGGCGATTTCCACCAGGAACTGGTCGGCATAGACATGGCCCAGCGCGTCGTTGATGTCGCGGAAACGGTCGATGTCGAGCATGAAGATCGCGAACTGGTGGTTGCCTTCCTGCTTGGCGATCATGCCCTCCAGCACCTTGTGGACGGAGGAACGGTTCAGCAGGCCCGTCAGGGAATCGAAGTTCGACAGATGGGAAATATGCTGCTTGGTTGCGTTCTGCTCGAACGCCAGGGCGCAGAAGGGAAGGCAGGAATCAACGATGCGCTGCGGCCAGGAATTGCGCTTGTGGTCATTGTCGCGCGAATACAGCGCGAAAATGCCCGAAACCTCGCCCGTCTGTGTCTTGACCGGCGTGGAGAAGCACTGCTGCAGCCCCAGCGAAATCCCCAGCGAGCGATAGCTGTCCCACACCAGCCGGTTGGCCTGCGACGCGTCCACCCGCAGCTTTTCCATCGCGGTGGAGGACAGGTGGATCGTCTCCAGCGCCGCGCGGTACCGCTTGGGCAGGGTGGGGGACGACAGGACCCGCAGGCGTCCCTCTGGCGTGATGAGCATCAGGACCGCCACGGCCCCCGGCACGAAACCTTCCACCCGGCGGCACAGCAGGTCGGCCACGTCCTGGATCAGCATGTCGCTGGCGAGCGCCTGCAGCACGTCGTTCTGCAGGATCAGGATCTTGCGCTGCTGGCTTTCGTTGGTGACGTTCTTCATCACCCCCATGTAGTAGATGCGCCCTTCGCCGGTCAGCACCTTGGAAAGCGACAGTTCCCCGCAGACATATTCCCCGTCCGCGCGGGCGAATTCCACCTCGCGCGAGGTGCCGACGATCTTGCTGACGCCGCTGCGGCGGTTCTTGTCGATGAAGCTGTCATGGTCGGCGCGGTGCACCAGCGGCACGAGGGTGCTGACATTCTTGCCAATCACGTCCTGCTTGGGCAGGCCCCACAGGTTTTCAGCAGCTTTGTTGAAAAAGATGACGTTGTTCTTGTCATCGATAATCACCGTCGCATCAATGGCCTGCTCAAGTGCCGATAAAAGGACTTCAGCGCTTAGATGGGACTTGCTCATCATCAACCTCGGGGGAGAAAGGGAAAAGGATCATAAGGCCTGTGGGCCCGAAAGTCATGCCGCCGGGGTCGACCTTGATATGCGGGATGGCCGGTCTGCGCCCCAGCCCATTGCGTGCGATGGCTGCGGGTGCGTGCCGGTCTGAAAATACAAAAGGGAACCCGACGGTCCTTTTGTCAGGAAAGGGCCGGTATCCACAGGCTCTGTTTTTGAAGTGGGAAAATGCAGGCTCCGGGGGGGATGTCAATTCACGCCGCAGGGTCATAGGGAAGTTTCCCGGAGAAAAACAGATAAAATTTATGCCATCTGGAAAAGGGAGGACTGGTTTGCCGCTCCGTAATGACATGCGACAGGCATCGACGAAGCGTAATGACCAGATACTAATGAATGGTTATTTTTGGCCCGGCTGGCAGCCGGTGCGCGTATCGGCGCACCCGGCGCATCCCCCGCATCCGCCCTTGGCGCGGGGCAGTGCGCGGCGTGTCGCGATGCGGGTCCAGCCCGCGGGCGCGCCCATGCCGCGCAGCACCGTGGCAAGAAGGCGCCACCCCGCCATGCCGATGCGCGGAAACATCCGGCCTGTCCAGTAAAGGGCGCATATCAGTACGACGCAGGCCACCATAATCGACTGGATCATGAAGTCTTCCTTCAGAACAGCAGTGCGAGGTGATAGGTCAGGAACGCCGCGACGTAGGCAAGGGCAAACAGGTATCCCGCCGTGATGCCGACGGTCCGCCATGACGCGGTTTCGCGCCGGATGACGGCAAGGGTTGCGACGCATTGCGGGGCATAGACATACCACGCCAGCAGCGACAGGGCGGTCGCGACACTCCAGTGCGTGGGCAGGAGCTGGCCCAGCATCGCGGCCTGGTCGGCATCGGCGCCCGCATCGCCGATGGCATAGACGGTGGCCAGCGCGCCGACCGCCACCTCACGCGCGGCGAGGCCGGGGATCAGGGCGACGCAGATCTGCCAGTTGAAGCCCAGCGGTGCGAAGATGGGCAGCATGAGATGGCCGATGCGCCCCGCCAGGCTCCAGTCGATGGCCGGTCCCGTGGCCCCCGGCGGGGGCGCGGGAAAGCTGGAGAGCGCCCAGAGCAGGACCGTCAGCGACACGATGGTTGTCCCGACCCGCACGAGGAAGATCCGCGCCCGTTCCGTAAGGCCGAGCAGCAGGTCGCGCGGGTTGGGCAGGCGATAGGCCGGAAGTTCCATCAGCAGCGCCGCTTCCTGCCCGCGCCCGCCCCGGCGCATCACGCGCGCGACGATCAGGGCCGTCAGGATGCCCGCGGCATACAGCCCGAACAGCACCAGCCCCTGAAGGTTGAGGAAGCCACCCACGGCACGGTGCGGCACGAAGGCCCCGATCAGCAGCGTATAGACCGGCAGCCGCGCCGAACATGTCATCAGCGGGGCGATCATGATGGTCACCAGCCGGTCGCGCGGGTTCTGGATGGTGCGGGTCGCCATGATGCCCGGCACGGCGCAGGCGAAGCTCGACAGCAGCGGGATGAAGGAGCGTCCGCTCAGCCCCGCCACCGACATCAGCGGGTCCAGCAGGAAGGCCGCGCGGGGCAGGTAGCCCGATTCCTCCAGCACCAGGATCCACAGGAACAGGATGAGGATCTGGGGCAGGAAGGTCACCACGCTGCCGGCCCCGGCGATGACGCCGGTGACCAGCAGGCTGCGCAGCACGCCATCGGGCAGGAGGCGGCCCACCGCCTCGCCCAGCCAGCCCATGCCCGCGTCAATCCCGTCCATCAGCGGCTGGGCCCAGGCAAACACGGCCTGGAACATCACGAACAGCAGCACCGTCAGGATCAGCGGCCCCCACACGGGATGCAGGACCCAGCGGTCGAGGCGTTCCTCCAGCCCGGTGGAAAGGGGATGGGTGCGGGTGACGCAGTCGCCAAGGATGCGCCGCACGATGGCATGCAGGTCCGCATCCGCCGGCAGTGGAGGCGGCGGCGGGGGAAGCGGCGCGTCAAGCTGCGCCAGAAGGTCCGCCGCCCCGTCGCGGCGGATGCCCACGGTGGCGACCACCGGCATGCCCAGTTCGGCGCGCAGGCGCGGCAGGTCGATTTCCACGCCCTTCCTGCGCGCGGCGTCGATCATGTTGACCGCCAGCATCATCGGGCGGCCCAGCTGGCGCATTTCCAGCACGAAACGCAGGTGCAGGCGCAGGTTGGTCGCATCGGCGACGCATACCAGAAGGTCGGGCACGGGTTCGCCGCGATAGGTCCCGGCGCAGATGTCGCGCGTGACCGCCTCGTCCGGGCTGGTCGCGACCAGGCTGTAGGCGCCGGGCAGGTCGAGCACCCGCAATTCGTGGCCATGCGGCGTGGTCAGGCGGCCTTCCTTGCGTTCCACCGTCGCGCCGGCATAATTGGCGACCTTCTGCCTGCTGCCGGTCAGCAGGTTGAACAGGGCCGTCTTGCCACAGTTCGGGTTGCCCACCAGCGCGATGCGCAGGGTCCTTGGCGGGGTCATCACGTTCATGACGGGGTTTTGTCCAGCGGGGCCTTGTCCACATGGACGATGACGCGCGCGGCTTCGTCACGGCGCAGGGCGAAACGGGTGAAACCGATGCGCACGGCGATCGGGTCGCCCCCCATCGGGGCCGTGGCGACCACGCATACGGGTTCGTCCGGAACAAAGCCGAGTTCGCGCAGGCGTCCCGCCACGGGATCGGGCTGGCCTGCCTCTTCCACCCGATCGATGATGGCCTCCATCCCGCGTGGAAGTTCATTCAGTCGCATCTGTATCCTGCAAGCGCGCGATTGTCGCGAAAGGCGCGCCAAAAACAAATAATAAGAATTAATCTTATTTTTGCACGGTCCTATTGTCTATCATCTTTATTGAGAAGCCCTTCTTCCGCAGTTCAGCCATGATGCGCCAGCACATGGAAAAGGACGCCCCGCGCGGCGGGAATCCCCGGCCTGCGGTGGCGGGACGATGCGGCCCGTGGCGCGTCCGTCGCCATGCTGCGGCCACCGGGAATGAGGTGGCGTGGATGCCACGCGTCGCCTGCTGTCATTGTCTGCTGTCGCCGCCCCGTCCGTGCCATCCGGCATGACGCGGGCGGGAATGGCGGGGGCCGGGGACGGCTCTGGGGTTCAGGCGTTGTGCGTGCTGACCACCAGCCGCCCGCGGATATTTCCCTCCAGCAGCTGTGGCGCGGTCGTGATGGCCTGGCGCAGGGAAATCTCCTCGCACATCGAATCAACAAGCGCGGGGTCGAGGTCGCGTTCAAGGCGCGCCCATGCCGCCATGCGCTGTTCGCGGGGACACATCACGCTGTCGATCCCGTGCAGGGTGATGCCACGCAGGATGAACGGCGCGACCGTCAGCGGCAGGTCCATTCCCGCCGCCAGCCCGCAGGCCGCGATGACGCCGCCCGGGCGCATTGTCGCACACAGGGCCGCAAGGATCTTTCCCCCCGCGACGTCGATGGCACCGCTCCATCGCGCGGGCTGCAGCGGGCGGCCGGTATGGGTCAGGACCGAACGTCCCACCACTTCGGCCGCGCCCAGCCGCCGCAGGTATTCCGTCAGGCTGTCGCGCCCGGTCACCGCCACCACGCGATATCCCAGCCGCGCCAGCAGCGCGATGGCGATGCTGCCGACGCCGCCGCCCGCCCCGGTGACCACGATGTCGCCATCGCCGGGCGCGATTCCCCCCTTTTCCAGGGCCATGATGCACAGCATGGCGGTATAGCCCGCCGTCCCGATCGCCATGCACTGCCGCGCGGAAAATGCGCGCGGGCGCGGAAGCAGCCATTTCCCGTGCACGCGCGCCATCTGCGACAGGCCGCCCCAGTGTGTCTCGCCCAGTCCCCATCCGTTGGCGATCACCTGATCGCCGGGCCGGTAGACCGGATCGGCGGAGGAAATGATTTCCCCGCCAGGTCGATCCCCGGTATCATGGGGAACTGCCGCACCACGGGGCCGCGCCCGGTAATGGCAAGCGCGTCCTTGTAATTGAGGGATGAATAGCTGACGCGCACCGTGATCTCGCCTTCGGGCAGGTCGGCGGGATCAACACTGCGCAGCCCCGCACGGGATCCTGTGCGGGTCTTGTCGATCATGATGGCGTTGAACATCGGCGCGCTCTCCGGGATGTCGGGGGACAGCCGGGGATGTGGTCCCCTGTATCCTGAATGTGGTCCATAAGATTCGGTACGGCGGGTCAGGATAAACTGCCCCGATATCAAAAACTTGTACAATTTCGTGAGGTGCCCTGCACGGCTGCCCCCACCGCCATGGTGGCCAGCGGACGGCGCGGCCTCTCATGCGGACGCGCGATAGGCGCAGGTTTTGCGGCGCATGTGCAGCGACATCCGCGTGAACTGTCTGTTTTTTGATCGAAAGATATGCCGTGCCGGCGCGCTCAGTGGCACTGTAACGCGCATACGCACACGCGCGACATCAAGATCGGGTAAGGGATACGCGAACCATGACAGCCTATCGCAACACACAGCTCTATATCGACGGAACCTGGACCGACGGGGCGCAGGGGCGGCATATCGACGTGATCAACCCCGCCACGGCCGAGGTGATCGGACATGTCGCCCGGGCGGAGGCCTCGGACCTGCGGCGCGCGCTTGACGCGGCGGCGCGGGGGTTCGTGACATGGAGCCGCACGTCCCCGCTGGAACGTTCGGACATCCTGCGCCGGGCGGCGGGCCTGCTGCGCGAACGCAGTCCGGGCATCGCCGCGCTGATGACGATGGAGCAGGGCAAGCCCGTGGGCGAGGCACAGGTGGAGCTTGCCGCCGCCGCCGACGTCCTTGACTGGATGGCCGAGGAGGGACGCCGGACCTATGGCCGCATCGTCCCCGCCCGCGCGCCGGGCATCATGCAGGAGGTGATCCGCACGCCGGTCGGGCCGGTCGCGGCGTTCGCCCCGTGGAATTTTCCCGTCAACCAGGTGGCGCGCAAGGTGGGATCGGCCCTTGCCGCGGGATGTTCGATCATCGTCAAGGCGGCGGAGGAAACCCCCGCTTCGCCTGCGGAGTTCATCCGCGCGCTGGCCGATGCGGGCGTGCCGGCGGGGGTCGTGAACCTGGTCTATGGCGTTCCCGCCGAAATTTCGGAGACGCTGATCGCCGATCCCGTCATCCGCAAGGTGACGTTCACCGGCTCCACCGCCGTGGGCAAGCATCTGGCCGCGCTGGCGGGATCGCACATGAAGCGCGCGACCATGGAACTGGGCGGTCACGCGCCGGCCATCGTCTGCGCCGATGCGGACCTCGATCGCGCCGTCTCGCTTCTGGCGGGGGCGAAGTTCCGCAACGCGGGGCAGGTGTGCATCGCGCCGACCCGCTTTCTGGTCGAACGTCCCGTCTATGACACGTTCGTCAGTCGCTTCGCCGATGTCGCGTCAGGCCTGCGCGTGGGCGATGGCCTGGCGGAGGGAACCCGGATCGGCCCGCTTGCCAATGTGCGGCGGGTGGACATGATGGAAACGCTGGTG
This sequence comes from Novacetimonas pomaceti, assembly GCF_003207955.1. Lineage (NCBI taxonomy): Bacteria > Pseudomonadati > Pseudomonadota > Alphaproteobacteria > Acetobacterales > Acetobacteraceae > Novacetimonas > Novacetimonas pomaceti. Next base: position 185,816 of record NZ_NOXG01000003.1, on the reverse strand, counting down.
GCCGACGCGCAGGCGAAGGGCGCGCGTCTGGTCACGGGGGGAAAGCGCATGGGCAATACCGGCTATTTCTTCGAACCCACCATCGTGGCGGACGCGACCCCGGCCATGCGCGCCATGAATGAGGAACCCTTTGGCCCGATCGCGCTGATGGCGCCGTTCGATACGCTCGACGCCGCGATCGCGGAGGCCAACCGCCTCAGCTACGGGCTTGCGTCCTATGCCTTTACCGGGTCCGGGCGTTCGGCGGCGCTGCTGCGTGACGGGGTGCGCGCGGGGATGCTGACGATCAACCATATCGGTCTTGGCCTGCCGGAAGTGCCGTTCGGGGGGATCGGGGATTCGGGCTATGGCTCCGAAGGCGGGATCGAGGCGGTGGAGGCGTATCTGGACACCCGCTTTGTCACGGTGCGCGCGTACTGAAGGCGGAACGTTCCGGCCGAGGCGTGCGCCACGAAAGGGGCTGGTGTGACATCGCGCCGCTACCGCCGCGTGGGGGGAACGTGATGAGGTGACGCTTCCTTTGTTCATGGAAAAAAGGGAGGATGGTCATGACGGATGCACCCACTTCGTCTTCATCGCTGGCCGATCTGTGGAAAGCGCGTTACCGCCAGCCGCCGCCGGACGGGGCGCTGCCGGAAAATGTCGTCGTGCGCAGCCTGATGGCCCATCGTTCGGTGCGGTCATTTTCCACGGCCCCCGTGCCGCAGGGCGTGCTGGAAAGCGCGATTGCGGCGGCGCAGTCGGCCTCCAGCTCCTGCAATTTCCAGGCGTGGAGCGTGGTGGCCGTCACCGACCCGCAGCGCCGCGCGCGACTGGCGAGGCTGGCGGGGGATCAGGCCTTCATCGCGCAGGCGCCGCTGTTCCTGGTCTGGGTGGCGGACCTGTCGCGACTGGAACACGTGGCCGAGGCGCAGGCCCAGCCGCATGTGGCGCTGGATTACCTTGAAAGCTTCGTCATGGCGGTGGCCGACACGTCGTTCGCCGCACAGAACGCGGCCGCGGCGTTCGAATCCTTTGGCCTTGGCATCGTCTATGTCGGCGCGGTGCGCAACCACCCTTCGGAAATCGCCAGTGAACTGGGCCTGCCGCCGCGCACCGTCGCCGTCTTTGGCATGTGCGTGGGCCACCCCGACCGCAGGCATCCGACGGCGATCAAGCCACGCCTGCCGCAGTCGGTGGTGCTGCATCATGAAAAATACGCCGGAGGGGAGGAGGAAATCCCCGCCTATGACGCGTGCATGACGCGCTTTCGCACCGACCAGGGCCTGTCGGCGCAGGACTGGTCCACCTCGGTCATCGGGCGGGTGCGCGACGCGGCGGCCCTGCACGGGCGCGACCGGCTGCGCATGGAACTGGTGCGCCGGGGCTTTGAACTGCGATAGGTCGGGCCGTTTCCCCGCGCCGGGGATGGTTTTGCCGGCCATGCGCGACGCGGGGCGCGATTCGTGCGCGGGCTTGACCTGCGCGGTATTCTGGGGAACCTGTGTCTTTTTTTCCGTCCGGATGCACAGGTGGCCCGGCGCGCCGCGGCAGGTCGCGGCGCATGATGAAAGAGAATGATGGTCATGGACAGCGTCAGTACGCCCCGTTTCACGCTTTCACCGAATCCTTCCCCGGTTTCGCCGGAGCGTCGGGCGGAGGTATTGGCCAACCTCGGATTCGGGAAGGTCTTTACCGACCACATGGCCATCATCCGCTATACGGCGGGGCAGGGCTGGCATGACCCGGTCATCCGCGCCTATGCGCCGCTCAGCCTCGACCCGGCGGCGGCCGTGCTGCATTACGCGCAGGAAATCTTCGAGGGGATGAAGGCCTATCGCACGGCGCAGGGCGGGATCACCCTGTTCCGTCCCGACGCCAATGCCCGGCGCTTCCGCAAGTCGGCCGAGCGCATGGCGATGGCCGAACTGCCCGAGGACCTGTTTGTCGAGGCCGTGTGCCAGCTGGTGACGGTGGATCGTGAATGGGTGCCCGCCCGTCCGGACGAAAGCCTCTATATCCGTCCCTTCATGATCGCGAGCGAGGCTTTCCTTGGCGTCAAGCCCGCGTCCGAATACCTGTTCATGGTCATTGCCTCGCCCGTCGGGGCCTATTTCGGGGAACAGGCCGTCAGCGTCTGGGTGTCCGAATACTGCCGCGCGGCCCCCGGCGGCACGGGCGAGGCGAAATGCGGCGGCAATTACGCCGCCAGCCTGATGGCGCAGAAGGAAGCCAAGGGCCACGGCTGCGCCCAGGTGCTGTTCCTCGACGCGGTGGAACGCCGGTGGATCGAGGAAATGGGCGGGATGAACGTGTTTTTCGTCCTTGATGACGGATCGCTGCTTACGCCGCCGCTGACGGGCACGATCCTGCGGGGGATCACGCGCGATTCCATCCTGCGCATCGCGCGCGACCAGGGCCTGACGGTGCGCGAGGAACCCTATGCGATCGAGCAGATGTACGCCGATGTCGCCAGCGGCCGCCTGAAGGAGGCGTTCGCCTGTGGGACGGCGGCGGTCATTTCGCCCATCGGGCGTTTCCGGGGCAAGCAGGGAGAGGTCGTTATCGGCGATGGCATGAGCATCGGGCCGGTGGCGGAAAAGCTGCGTGCCAGCCTGATCGGCATCCAGCGCGGCACCAGCCCCGATCCCTATGGCTGGGTGCGCAAGGTTCTCTGACCCCGCTTTTTCCGATCGGAATGAAGGAATGCGCGTCCGCCGACGATGGCCGGGGACGCGCATTTTTCATGTAAGGAAGCCGTCTTTAAGACAGCCCGTAATCATAAAGAAGTTTTTGGTGAAGCTTTTTGCAAAAAGCTTCGCAAGGACGCCGCCTTTTTGAAAAAAGGCGGCACCCAGAAACTTTTGCTGTTTTACGAAGGCTGCTCCGTTTCGGCGTTCGTGCCGCACAGGCTGCGGGGCACGTACAGGCGATTGCCCCCCTCGCGGAATTCTTCCTTTTTCTGTTCCAGCCCCGCCTGCCGGGCGGCATTTTCGCGCAGGTCATGGCTGATGCGCATGGAGCAGAATTTCGGGCCGCACATCGAACAGAAATGCGCGCTTTTATGGGCTTCGCGCGGCATGGTTTCATCATGGTAGGCGCAGGCCGTGTCGGGGTCGAGCGACAGTTTGAACTGATCGTTCCAGCGGAAATCGAAACGTGCGCGGCTGATGGCGTCATCGCGCAGCTGTGCCGCCGGATGCCCCTTGGCAAGGTCGGCCGCATGCGCTGCGATGCGATAGGTGATGACCCCGGTCTTGACGTCGTTGCGATCCGGCAGGCCCAGATGTTCCTTGGGCGTGACGTAACACAGCATCGCGGTGCCGAACCACCCGATCATCGCGGCTCCGATGCCGGATGTGATGTGGTCGTAACCCGGCGCGATGTCCGTCGTCAGCGGGCCGAGGGTATAGAACGGGGCCTCCCCGCATTCGCGAAGCTGCTTTTCCACATTGACTTTTATCTTGTGCATGGGGACGTGGCCCGGCCCCTCGATCATCACCTGACAACCATGTTCCCACGCGATTTTCGTCAGTTCGCCCAATGTCTCGAGCTCCGCGAACTGTGCCGCGTCATTGGCATCGGCGATGGAGCCGGGACGCAGCCCGTCGCCAAGGGAGAACGAGACGTCATAGCGGCGCATGATGTCGCAGATTTCCGCGAAATGTTCATACAGGAAGCTTTCGCGGTGATGATGCAGGCACCATCCCGCCATGATCGATCCCCCGCGTGAGACGATGCCCGTGACGCGGTTGGCCGTCAGCGGCACATGGCGCAGGCGCACGCCGGCGTGGATGGTGAAATAGTCCACACCCTGTTCCGCCTGTTCGATCAGGGTGTCGCGGAACACTTCCCATGTCAGGTTCTCCGGCACGCCGCCGACCTTTTCCAGCGCCTGGTACAGCGGCACCGTGCCGATCGGCACCGGGGCGTTGCGCACGATCCAGTCGCGGATGTTGTGGATGTTGCGGCCCGTGGACAGGTCCATCACCGTGTCCGCGCCCCAGCGGATGGACCAGACCATCTTTTCCACCTCTTCCGCCACGGAAGAGGTCACGGCGGAATTGCCGATGTTCGCATTGACCTTCACCAGGAAATTGCGCCCGATGACCATCGGTTCCAGTTCGGGATGGTTGATGTTGGCAGGCAGGATCGCGCGTCCCGCCGCGATTTCGGATCGCACGAATTCAGGGGTGATGAAGGCGGGAATGCTGGCGCCGAAATCCTCGCCATCGGCGCGGCGCTCCTCGGCCCCCGGCACCATTTCCGTACGGCCGAGGTTTTCGCGGTGCGCGGCGTAGATCATCTCTTCCGTGATTATGCCGGCGCGGGCGTATTCGAACTGCGTGACCGGCTTCCCGGCCTGTCCCTCGCGCACGGTATGGGGCGCGGGACAGGGGGGGACAAGCTGGCTGCCGGTGGCAAAGCCGTTATCCTCCGGCCGGACGGCGCGCGGGGTGACGTCGTGCGTATCGCGCGCCGCGATCCATTTTTCGCGGATGCGCGGCAGGCCGCGATGCACGTCGCCATGCGGCGGGGCAGCGGTATAGGGGCCGGACGTGTCGTACACGCGCACCGGCGGTTCGTTGGCCGAGGGATCCAGCGCGATTTCTCGGAACGGCACGCGGATATCCGCGCGACCGGGGGGCGAGGACCAGGCCTTGACCGATCCCTGGATCGGGCCTGTAGTAACATGGTCGGGAGAGGAAGGCGGTACAATCTTGTTCATGACAGGACACCTCTGTTTCTCTCCGACAGGGGAAAAGGAGAGAAACCGGAGGCCAGCATGCGCGGATCGCGACAGGGGTGTTTTCCGATGTCAGACCAGTCCCTCCGCCGGTATGAACCGGATCAGGTTCCCCGGACGCGGCATGCGCCCGGCAGGGTCCCCGCATCCGCGCCTTATGGCGCGATAGCGGTGTCTCAGCCCCTTTGACGGGACTCCCCTTGGTAAGGGGCAGGATCGGGCAAAGCCCCGGTCATTGTCAATCGCCAATGACAGGTGACAAGAGGATGTGAAAAATCCACGCGCGCCGTATCAGCATCGGGGCGGAGTAGGATAAAAGGACAGGAAAATCAGGACGGAAGACAGGAATATGGCATCTTCGCAGATCTCCGCGCGCATCGCGCAGGGCCGTGGTGGCGAACCCGCCGATGTGGTCATCCGTAACGCGCGCCTGTTCGATCTGGTGACGGGCGAACTGCTGGAGGGCGACATCGCCATCTGTGGCGACACCATCGTCGGCACGCTGGAACATTACGAGGGCCGGCATGTCATCGACGCGCATGGCCGCATCGCGGTGCCGGGCTTCATCGACACCCACCTGCATGTCGAATCCTCGCTTGTCACGCCGTTCGAATTCGATCGCTGCGTCCTGCCGCACGGGGTGACGACCGCCATCTGCGACCCGCATGAAATGGCCAATGTGCTGGGGCGCGCGGCGCTGGACTATTTCATGGAGGCCGCGTCGCGCGTGGCGATGGACCTGCGGGTCAACCTGTCGAGCTGCGTGCCGTCAACCGCGCTGGAAACCTCTGGCGCGTGTCTGGGTGCCGCGGACCTCGTGGCCTGCCGTGACCATCCGCGTGTGATCGGGCTGGCGGAATTCATGAATGTGCCGGGGGTGCTGAACGCGGATCCCGGCTGCATGGAAAAGCTGGCGGCCTTTGCCGGGGGGCATATCGACGGGCATGCGCCGCTGCTGCGCGGCAGGGCGCTGAACGGGTACCTGTCGGCGGGGATTTCAACCGATCATGAGGCCACGACCGCTGCCGAGGCGCTGGAGAAAGTGCGCAAGGGCATGACGGTCCTGATCCGCGAGGGATCGGTGTGCAAGGACCTGCGCGCGCTCGCCCCGCTGCTGACGCCCGCGACGTCGCCATTCTTCGCGTTCTGCACCGATGACCGCAATCCGCTGGAAATCGCGCATGAGGGGCATCTGGATTACCTGATCCGCCTTGCGATCGCCCAGGGGGTCGAACCGCTTGCCGCCTATCGCAGCGCCTCGCTCAGCGCCGCGCGGGCGTTCGGGCTGCGTGATCGCGGGATGATCGCGCCCGGATGGCGGGCGGATATCGTGCTGCTTGACGATCTGCGGGAATGTCGCGTGTCCGACGTGATCGCGGCGGGACGGCTGGTCAATGACGCCCTGTTCGCGGCGCGTGAATGCATCGCCCCGGTGGGAATGAACAGTGTCACGCTGCCCGCCCCGGTGGACGCGGCCGACATGGCGCAGGCGGGCGACGGGAAGAACGCGCCGGTCATCGGCATTATCCCCGGCCAGATCATCACCCGTTTCCTGCGTGCCGACATGCCGGTGCGCGATGGGGTGGTCCAGGCCGATCCCGGGCGTGACATCGCGCGGATCTGCGTCGTGGCGCGGCATGGGCGTAACGACAATATCGGTCGCGGTCTGGTGCAGGGATTCGGGCTGAAGGAGGGGGCGCTTGCCTCCTCGGTCGGGCATGACAGCCATAATATATGTGTCGTGGGGATCAATGGGGAGGATATGGCCACAGCCGTCAATCACCTGGAGACGACGGGCGGCGGGTTTGTCGTCGTGCGCGACGGACGCGTGGTCGCCGACCTGCCCCTGCCGGTCGCGGGCCTGATGAGCGACGCCCCGTTCGAGGAGGTCGCGGCCCGGCTGGAGGTCCTGCGTGCCGCGGCGCGTGGCCTGGGATGCGTTCTGGATGAACCGTTCCTGCAACTGGCGTTCCTGCCGCTGCCCGTGATACCGCATCTCAAGATTACGGATTTCGGGATGGTGGATGTCGATCGCATGGCGCTTGTCTGAACGGTCCTGTCGTCGATGGAACGCGACATGAACGCACATGACGCCCCCGCAACGGTCGCGGCGTCGGCTCCCGCGTCGGATCCGGCACCCGGGGCACGGCCACAGGCGCTGGCGACGCTGCGTGCCTATCGCGCGGACTGGACCCATTTCGCGGCGTGGTGCGAACGCCACGACGTGCGGGCGGTGCCGGCCGCCGCCGCCGATGTCGCGGCCTATCTGCGCTCCCTGCGCGAATATGCCCCCGCGACGATCCGGCGGCGTCTGGCGGCCATTGGCAAGATGCATCGTTTCAACAACCTGCCGTGGAAAGTCAGCGATCCCGTGATCCGCGCCGCCCTGCACGAGGCGCTGCAGGCGGCGCAGCCCCCGGTCGCGGCGGAACCGGAAATCCTGACGGCGGCGCAGTTACGGGTGATGGTGGAACGTTGTGATGCCAGCGCGCGTGGCCTGAGGGACCGCTGCCTGCTGATCTTCGGGTTTGCCGGGGCGCTCCGTCGTTCCGAGCTGGTGGGCCTGATGGTGGAGGACGTACGCGTGACGCACGATGCCGTAATCCTTCATCTCCATCATGGCGACCAGGGCGACGTGGAGGGAGCGGCGGCGGTGACCATGCCGCAGCGTCCGGATGACCCGCTGCTGTGTCCCGCCCGTGCCTTCGCGGCATGGCAGAAGGTGGCGCATCGCCAGACGGGGCCGCTGTTTCGTCCCATCTCCAAGGGTGGCCGCGCGGGGGGCAGGGCGCTGACGCCCTTTGCCGTGAACCGTATCCTGCAGCGGCGCGCGGCACTTGCCGATATCGACCCGTCATGCGTCGCGCGCCTCAGCGCGCATGCCCTGCGGGCGGGATATATCGTCGACGCCCTGACGCGCGGGGTGGATGCGCAGGAGATACGGCGCCACACCCGCCACCGTGATCCGCGCGGCATGATGGCCTATGTCCGGATCAGCGCGTCATGACGGAAAACCTGCGTTTCCCGTGGGCGGACCTGCCACCGGCCAGGGTGGATGAAACGCCGGACGACATCGCGGACCAGCCGCAGCCTTCGCGCGGGCGGCGGGGGCGACGTCCCCTGTCCGCGTGGCGCGGGACGACGCAGGCGGGACAGTGGCAGTGGTGGCACCTGCTGGTCCATGGGCCGGGGCAGGCAGTGGACGATTTCGCGGCGGCCGCGCGCGGGCCCGGCCTGGTGCCGTGGCCCTTTGACGGGGAACGGGTGGAAGAGGACATGTTCGCGCTGGCGATTGGCGATGGCGCGTCCGAACATACCCGTCGCGGCCTGTCGATCGAGGGGTGCCGGATACTGGCGCGCCAGTTCCGCGACGCGGCCGAGACCCGGCATGCCCGCAACCTGATGCGCACGGATCGTCCCTGCGTCCTTGATTTCCATGCTCTGGTCCCGGTCCCGCCCGCCATCCTGCGGCTGGGGGCGACCCATCCCGACGCGGTTTCATGGCTGCTGCGGCACTGGGGCACGGCGGAGGTCCCGCGCGACGCGCGGCGTCTGGTGGGACGGAAGGCCGGGCGTCGCCTGCCCGGTGGCCACAGGCCGGTCGTATATGGCTTTTTCACCCCGCGGGCGGAGGTCCCGGAACCGCTGGTGGCGGCATTGCGGACGCGGTGGCCCGACATGACTTTCGTGCTGTCGCGGCAGGACATGACGTAATGGGACAGTACGACCTGTTCGGGGAGGAGGGCGGTACCGACCCCATCATCCGCCTGGACGCGTATCAGGGTGGGCTGACCCATCTGCTGGCGCTGGCGCAGGCGCGGCGCATCGACATCCGTTCGCTGGATCTTGTCGCGCTGGTGGACCAGCTGACGGTCGCGATCCGCACCTCGCCCGCCCTTCCGCTGGGGCGCCGGGCGGAATGGGCGGTCATGGTGTCGGGCCTGCTGCTGCTTCGCTCCCGCCTGCTGCTGCCGGCGGACGACCCGCGCCAGCAGGAGGCGACGGACGAGGTGACGCGTCTGCGCGCCCGGCTGCTGGCGGCGGAAGAGGCGGCGCGCGCGGCCGCATGGCTGTCGGCCCGGCCGCAGCTGGGACATGACATCCATGTTTACGGGGCGGCCGGGCCCGACGCCATCGCCGATCAGCCGCCCGAATGGGAAATCGACCGGATCGAGTTCCTGTGGGGATGCCTTGCGGTCTTTGACGGGAACTGGGGCGTACCGCCGCCCGAACCCCATTACGTGCCGGTGCAACTGGACCTGTTTTCGGTGGAGGACGCCCGCGTGCGGGTACGGCACAGCCTGGCGGCGGCATCGGGCCCCGTTACGCTGGACCGGATGCTGCCCCTCCCCGCGCGGGAGGAGGGGGGATGTCCGCCCATGCGCCGGAGGTCGGCATGGACAAGCACGTTCACGGCCTGCCTGGAACTGGTGAAACAGGGGGAGGCCAGCGCCGAGCAGGACCAGCCGCAACGACTGCCGGCCTTCTGCCGCACCTGACGGACGGGCATGTAACGGTTTGTGATGGTGCATCCAGTAATGATTTTGATGGCCGTAAATATAAAAGTTGCTGTATGATGCGTTTCACACCGCATCCCTGTGCCCCAGTGGCCATGGACGTGAACAGTGTGACGGGGATTCCTGAATAAATCGTGTAATAACGAAAAGTGATGGGGAATCAGCTGCAAAAGTCTCACGAATCGTTTCGTAAGCGAAACTGAAAACCGTAAGGTTGTCATTCTGTGCAAGAAACGTGATGGCAGGCCGGGGGCCGCGCGGGCCTGCCTCTGGTAACGTTGCGGGGTACCCGCGCCGACGGGAGGACGATGCGCGGACATGGTGGGATCAACGATGCGCGAAAGTGGGTTGCGGGGGATGTCTCGTGCGTGTTTTTTCCATTAATTGTTATCCCTTAGCTTGACTGCGGCGGGTTTTTGCTCAAGCTGGCAAAATCAGTTTTCATCGGGTGGGGATGACGTTTCCGGTTTGTTATTTTCGGTAATCGATACACGAACATGGCACGCGTCCTCCCATGCCGTTTCGGCCATGAACAAGGTTGATTTCGGGGAGTTAATAATGTTTATGGATGTTTATGGATAAATCATGATGGACAAGCGACTTTCCTTGCCAAGGAGGAACCGGTTGCCGGCCTCGCGACTGTTTGCCAGCCCTTCTGGCCCGTTATCGGTGGCGATCCCTGGGAATTGTGAAAATGACGCTATCCGCCTGAAGGAATGTCGGGGAGACCCAGTCCGATCCAGTCAGGCGTTTCGTGGATATCTGGTCATACTCCCGTAGTGTTTGGTCAAATCAGAACATCAGAAGCTTTTTCTATAACCTCCATCAACTATGCCGTTCTGAATGAGGTATGGGTATGACGTACGCGGAACAGAGTGATAATCGATTACAGAAGGCCATAATATTTGGCGTCGTTTTAATTTTCGAGGGCGCTCTTGTCATGGCGTTGATGTATGGCCTTGGCGCGCCCAAGTCCTCGCCGCCGCCGCAGCGTCCGCCCGTGCAGGCCCGTGTCATCAAGGAGCCGCCGCCGCCGCCCCCACCGCCGCCGCCGCCGCCGCCGCCGCCGGTGATCACGCAGCCGCCGCCGCCCTATATCCCGCCGCCCAAGATTCAGGTGCAGGCGCCGCCGCCGCCGATCAAGCACGTGACGCATGAGAAGCCGCCCAAGCCCATGCCGCCGGCAAAGGTCACGCCGCCGCCGTCATCGAACACGCCGGTTTCCGACGCGCCGCCAGTGGCCGATCACATGGCCGGTTCCTCGCCGCTGAACCATGTGGTGCCCGAATATCCGGAAGAAATGTCGGATGCGGGTCGCGAAGGCGTGGTCACGGTTGCCTGCGACGTTGAAACCACCGGCGCCACCAGCAACTGTCAGGTCATGAGCGTGAAGGGTGGGCAGGCATTCGCCGATTCCGCACTGCGTGCCGTGCGTCAGTCGCGTTACGCGCCGGCCGTGAAAAACGGTGTGCCGGTCAAGGAATTCCATCACCTTTATACCATTACCTTCAGCCTGAACGACTGATCGTGGCGGTATCAGCCCATGTTGCGATGCGGGGGCTCGCAGTCCCCCGCACCTTCTAAAACAACACGTCCTGTCTAGAGGATCCTGAGTAAATGATCAGACTGCATCGCAAACACGCTCTCATCACCTCGGCAGCTTTCGCCGCCATGCTGTGCGTTTCTTCCCCGCTGGCGGCGATGGCGCAGGACGCAGCCCAGCCCGCCGATGGCGCCGCGGCCCCGGCGGTTTCCGCGCCGCCGACCGACGGGACGGGCGCGGCTTCCACCCCGGCCCCGGGTGATGCCCCGGCCGCTCCCGCGGCGGATGCCGCACCGGCGGCGCCGGCTGATGCGGCGCCCACCGACGCGACCGCGGCCGCCCCGGCCCCGGATGCAGCACCTGCGGCACCCGCCCCCGCGCCGGAGGCACCGCCCGCCCCCGAAGGGAACCCGTATGGTCTGGGCGCCCTGTGGGCCAATGGCGATTTCATCGCCCGTGGTGTTCTGCTGATCATGGTGTTCATGTCGGTCGGCACCTGGTTCATCATGATCAAGAAGTTCTTTGAGCAGGCCCGCCTTTTCGCCGCGGCGAAGGACATGGCGGCGAAGTTCTGGACCAAGCCGACGATCCGTCAGGGCGCGGACGCCCTGCCCGAAAGCTCGCCCTTCCGCTATATCGCCGAAACCGGCGTGAAGGCGGCCGAGCATCATGAAGGCACGATGCAGGAATCCATCGACCTGCATTCGTGGACGACAATGTCGATCCAGCGTTCGGTCGACCTGATCCAGACGCGCCTGCAGGGTGGCCTCGCCTTCCTCGGGACGGTGGGTTCGACCTCCCCGTTCGTGGGTCTGTTCGGCACGGTGTGGGGCATCTATCACGCGCTGACGGCGATCGGCATCGCGGGCAACGCGTCGATCGACAAGGTCGCGGGTCCGGTCGGTGAATCGCTGATCATGACGGCCATCGGTCTGGGCACCGCGGTTCCGGCGGTTCTGGGCTACAACCTGCTGGTCCGCCGCAACAAGGGCGCGATGGATCAGGTCCGCAACTTCGCTGCTGACTTGCAGTCCATCCTGCTGGGCGGTTATCGTCATGGCACCGATCCGCAGGACACGATTGCGGTTCGTCCGGACAACTCTCCTACAACGACGACTATTGACAATCGGGTGGCCTGATCATGGGAATGCAAGTTGGAGGTGGCGGCGATGAAGACGAGGTGGTGTCGGCCATCAACACCACACCGCTTGTCGACGTCATGCTGGTGCTGCTGATCATCTTTCTGATCACGATTCCAGTCGCGACGCACACCATCACGGTAAAACTGCCGATGGATGCAAACCAGCCGACCCGCACCGCGCTTGATAACGTCGTGATCGCGGTGACGTCGAAGGGACAGGCATACTGGGGGGAAACTCCCCTTACCAGCTATGCCGACCTGGAAACGCATCTGGAACGTGCCGCGATGCAGAAACCGCAGCCGCAGATCCAGATCCGTGGCGACATGGCGGCCAAGTACGAGGCCGTCGGCAAGGTTATCGCGGCCTGTCAGCAGGCGGGCATCATTCATATTGACTTCATTACCGAACAGCCCCACGGCTGATCCTCGGTATCCATTCCCGGCCGGGATCGGTTCCCGGCCACTATTGGGAGAATACGCGCCATGGGCATGAATGTCGGGTCCAGCAGCACGACAGAGGACGAAGGTATTGTCGATATCAATACCACGCCCCTGATTGACGTCATGCTCGTGCTGCTGATCATGCTGATCATCACCATCCCGATGCAGACCCATTCGGTTTCAATGGATCTGCCGCAGGGCAATCCGCCGCCAACCACCGAACCGGACCCGGAGGTTGATACGGTGGCGATCGATTTTGACAACACGATTACCTGGAATGGCGAACCGGTGCCGGACGAAGCCGCGCTGCAGGCCCATTTCGTCCAGGCGGCTTCCATGCCGGTCCAGCCGGAAATGCACATCCATCCCGACCGTCTGGCCAATTACAAGACGGTGGCCCATGTGCTGGCTGATGCGCAGCGTCTGGGCGTGACCAAGCTGGGTATCATTGGCAATGACCAGTTCATGGATGCGCAGTAAGGTTTTCTGGCCTGGCTGTTGTCACGGCTGGATATGAAAAACGGCCTTTCACCTGTTCCCGGACAGTGTGAAGGGCCGTTTTTGTATTTCAGCCCCATCATGCCGGCAAAGACGCGGGCGGTGGCCGGTTTCGGTGCGGGTCAGGGGAAGGGCGGGAAGCGCGTGGCGGCGGTGACTGTCGCGGTCGCTTTCGTGTCCGCCCGTATGGAAATGGATCCTTCCTTTTCCTGATGCGCATCAGGTGCGCGAATGAGAACAGGCCATGGATATCGTACCGCGATTCGAAACGGAATCGCGTTCATGATCATCGGGCGGATGTTTCCGATCCCGCCATGATTCCGGTCGGGGATGACGGTTTCTGCCGTTTCGTTTCCATATAGAAACGTCTTTCCCGTTCAATCTGATCTCTGTCCATATAACCGGAAACAGGCTGGTTTTGACGCGATATGGTTCCTGTGAGGGCATGTATTCGCTGTTTTTACGAGTCAACGACGAGATCGGTCATGGTCGGATGAATTCCAGGATTCAGTCCGTGTAAGGAAAAAAGAAACGCGCTGTTGCCTGTTTTGCAAAGGGATGTAAGGGCATGGGTAACCTTTGGTGAAAATAGACCGGTTTTCTCCGTGCCATGCAGGATCACTGCCTGCAAACACAGTAAAAACAGGCCTATAAATCCGCCGATTCCGGGCTGGTCCTTTCGATCCGGACCGATCGGAAAAATATCCGTCCTTCCGTATCGCGCCGGTTTGCCGTCCATGCGGGTACATGAACAGCCTGTTGCCTTTTTTACCCTTTCCCCCCGTCTCCCATTTCCTTTACCTCAACAAGAGGTTCGCAGGTATTCGATCCCATCATGTGTCAGGTCACCGGATGCGCGGCGCCCGTGCAGTACCGGGGCATGATAACGGGGAATGCCCGTTGGATGGCCGGCCGGATGGAAAACCTCGGGGGAGGCATGAATCCTGCAAACCGGTTCGGGAAAGTAACGTTGTTCGGGGGGACGGATGAAGATTACGCTGAAATACGGTGTCTTGCCAAAGTCAGCCATGTTGTCGGCCGTTGTCCTGACCGCGCCACGCAATCAGGGGCATTCGCCCCTGCACACGGTGGCATCGTGATGAATGGCGGGTCATTACGCATCCGCGTGAGGGGGGACAGGGGCATTATGGAAAAATATCGAACAGGGTTGCGCGCGCGTCTGTGCGCGGTGTCGTGTCTTGTTGGGACGGGACTTGCAGCGGCGGGGATGATGGAGGGGGCGCATGCGGCAACGCCCGTGTCCACCACCGCGACGACAACCGCCACGTCGCATCATGCCGCGGCGCATGCGCCATCGCATGCCCGTCGCGCGACAGGCGCCCATCCGGCCACTGCCAAAGCGGCCGCACCTGCCGCGACGATACCCGATACCCCCGAAGTCATCCGCGTTCTGCGCACCCGTGACGCCAATGATGGCGGGGGTGGCATGATGCGTCTGGAGACCGCGCCGCATGCGGTCCAGACGGTGGGAAAGCAGTATATCGAAATGCGCAGCCCCACCAGCACGGGGCTGGATCTGGTCAAGAACCTGCCAAGCCTGAATGTGACCACACCGGATTCAGAAGGGATGGAAGGTGGTCAGATTCAGGTGCGCGGCCTGACCGATCTGGACATGGGCCTGATGCTTGATGGCGCGCCGGCGGCGGCGGCGAAATACCTGGCGGAGAACATCGATTCCGAAGACCTCGACAGTGTGGAGGTCACGCCCGGAAGCGCGGGCACGGACCTGCCGGTCATGTCGGCGGCAGGTGGCGTCATGAACGAAAAATCGCATATCGCGTCGCACAAGGCGGGCGGCATGATGGATTTTTCGTACGGCACGAACAACATGTCGCGTGAGTTCATCCGTCTGGAAAGCGGCGATATCGGCAAGACGGGCCTGCGCAGCTATTTCTCGTTCTCCAACACGCATGCGCGTTCATGGATGGGATCGGGCATTAACCAGCGCAGGCATATCGATTTCGGATTGCAGAAGGACTGGGAAAACGGTTCGACCGCGCGCCTGTTCCTGTCGTGGAATTACGAGGATTTCACGATCGATTCCTATCCCGATGCGACCGCGTTCTACAATTACAAGCATACGGGCGAGGGGTATGGACGCAATTCCAATCCCAGCAGCGACAATTACTGGAAAAACAATAACGACCACTGGAACCAGATATTCCTGACCGCGCCGATCCATGTGGTGCTACCGTCGCGATTCAGCCTGGACCTGCAGCCATATTTCAGTTTCGGACAGGGATGGGACGGATCGCCCGGCGGCACGACCGCGGCCGATGGATCCTATAGCACCCTGTTCGGAAATTCGACGGCCTATTACGGCAATGGCACGATCGCCAGTAACCAGAACCTGACCAACTACTTCCTGCAGAACGAGGTGCGGCAGGTCGGCGCGGTGGCCAAGCTGAATTACCAGGTCGATCAGCACAACCATCTGTCGCTGGGCTACTGGTATGAAAATGCCCAGACCATCCAGTCCTATCCACTCAGCGCCACGATGGCGAACGGTGCTGATCCCAGCCCCAACTGGTCGAAGTACCAGATCAATGGCAACGAGGTGTTCGGCCAGACGGCGGGGTATGAGCTTCACTCCCTGTTCATTCAGGACACGGCGAAGTATTTCAACGACAAGCTGACGATCCATGCGGGCTTCAAGTTCGTGATGTCCAACGCATGGAACAAGCAGTGGATGAACCACAGCTCCAACTATACCGGCGCGCGGACCGAGGCGAACACGACCGAACCGCTGCCGCAGCTGTCGATCGGTTACCAGTTCAACGAACATCACCAGATCTACGTCAACGCCGAGGGCGATTACCGTGAGCCGAGCGCCGTTGACCTTGGCTGGACCACGCCGGGTTCGAAAATGCTGAAGAACCAGTATTCCATCAAGGAAGAGCTGGGATACCGTTACCACGACAAGTACGTCATGGTTGACCTTGCGCTGTTCAATTACAACGTGACCAACCGTATCCTCGATACCTATATCGGCGCGAACCAGTACGCCCCGATCGAAGGCGGCAACCAGACCATGCGTGGCTTTGACGTCATGGTGGCGGGGCGGTCCTATTACGGCTTCAGCCCCTATGCCTCGTTCGAGTACCTGCATGCGACGCAGGATTCGAACGTGACCGATGGCAATGGCAACCTGATCCGGGCAAAGGGACAGCAGGCGATCATGGCGCCGCATGTCATGGCGAACTTTGGCCTGACGTACAAATACCGGGGCTTCTTCGCGAATGCGAGCGTGCATTACACCGGTCCGCAGTCGGTGGCGCTGGATAACAGCGAACGCATCCCCGGCTATGTCACCGATACGCTGTCGCTGGGTTATCACTTCAAGCCCTTCATGTACGCGAAATCCCCGACATTCCGCCTGAACTTCTCCAACCTGACGGGGTCGATCGTGCGCACCGGCGCGATGGGCGCGATCTATACCGCGGGCAACCAGGGTGGATACAACGTCAATTACGGCAGTGCCGCGGCACGCAGCGCGAATGGCAACTCCTTCATGGTGGAGCCGCGCTTTAGCATGACGGGAACGATTTCGACCTCTTTCTGAGAGATTGTTTGAAAACAGCCTCGTGCCAGAAAATAACAAAAGGGTTCCGGGTGCCGCCTTTTTTCAGGAAGGCGGCATCCTTCGAAGCTTTTGGGAAAAAGCCTCATCAGGAACCCTTATGGTTTCAGGGGATTGTCGGGCCTGCCTTTTCAAACAGCCCCTGAGGGGGCGGCCTGCCATATTTCCCATGACCAGCCATGATCCCCGGCGGACACATCGTGTTCCTGGGGTATCGCATCTCCATTGCGGGCAGGTCGTATTTTACCGTGATGCTGAAAGCAGGGATCACCATGCAGCACCGTAAACCCGATCCGGTTGATGAAATCCTTCCGCTGGGCATACTGTTTACTTTCGGGCTGCAGCACGCGCTGGTGATGTATTCGGGCACCGTGGCCGTACCCCTGATTTTCAGCGTGACGCTGGGTCTGGACATGAACCAGACAATTACCCTGATCAATTCAGGGCTGATGACGTCGGGCATCGCCACGATCATCCAGACGGTCGGGATCGGCAGGATCGGCTCACGCCTGCCGATCGTGCAGGGATCTTCCTTCGTGACGCTGGCATCCATGATCATGATCGGGAAATCCTATGGGAACAGCGCGATTTTCGGCGCCATCATCGGGGCGGGGGGATGCACGCTCCTGCTGGCGCCGGCGCTGGGGCGGCTGATGCGGTTTTTCCCGCCGGTGGCGACCGGTTGCCTGCTGACGGTCATCGGCCTGACCCTGATCCCGGTCGCGGGGGTGTGGCTGGGGGGCGGGACGCCATCGGACCCGGGATTCGGCGCGCCCGCCAATCTCGTGCTTGGCGGTGTGACGATGGCGGTGACACTTGCGGTCTATGCCGGGTTTTCGGGTTTTGTCTCCAACATCAGCGTGCTGCTTGGCCTGGTGGTGGGCAGCATCGTGGCGATTGCCTGCGGGATGGGCCACTTCCAGGCCGTGCATGACGCGCCGTGGTTCGCCCTGAGCATGCCGATGGCCTTTGGCGTGCCGACCTTCCACGTCATGCCCATCATCATCATGACGCTGACGATGCTGGTGATCCTTGCCGAAACGACCGGCAACTGCATCGCGGTGGGCCGCATCATCGACCGCCGGGTGGACGAGGATACGCTGATCGCCGCCTTTCGCGCCGATGGGCTGTCCACCATGCTGGGCGGGATTTTCAACAGCTTCCCCTATAACGCCTTTACGCAGAATACCGGCCTGATCGCGATGACGGATATCAAAAGCCGCTTTGTCGTGGCGGCGGCGGGCGTCGTGCTGATCGTGCTGGGCCTGTTTCCGAAACTGGGGGCGGTGATCGCGGCGATGCCCGCGCCGGTTCTGGGGGGCTGCGCACTGGTGATGTTCGGCATGACGGCCGTGGGGGGTATCCGTGAACTGTCGCATGTGCGCTTTGCCGGGACACGCAACGGCATGATCGCGGCGGTATCCATGGGGCTTGGCATGCTGCCGATGTCGTGCCCCACATTGTTCGCCCATACCAGCGGCGTCACGCGGCTGTTCCTGGATAATGGGGTGTTCCTGTGCGTCTGTTCGGCGGTGCTGCTCAACCTTGTGATCGGGGAGCGGATTCCCACGCTGGAGGAGGAGCTTGATCCCGATAACGCGCAGCAGCTTTCATGAAGGTGGCGGATCTGTCCGCGCGGGACATGGCGTTGCTGCGCGAGGCGATTGCCCTGTCCGAACGCGCCCGCGCCATGGGGCGGCATCCGTTTGGCGCGCTGGTCGCGGATGCGGACGGGCGTGTCGTTACCCGCGCGATTAATGATTCCGTGCCGCCGGGGGGTGATCCGACGCGTCATGCCGAACTGGTCGCGGTGGCCGATGCCGCGCGGCGGATGACGGCCGGCGAACTGGCGGCATGCACGTTATACAGCAGCGCCGAGCCCTGCTGTATGTGCGCGGGCGCGGTTTACTGGACCGGGATCGGCCGCGTCGTCTATGCCCTGTCGGAACACGGGCTTCTGCTCCGCACCGGGGATCATCCGGAAAACCCGACCTTTTCCCTGCCGTGTCGCGAGGTCTTCGCCCGGGGACAGAGAAAGGTCAGCGTCGTTGGTCCCGTGCTGGAGGACGAAGCCGGGCGCGCGCATGCGGGGTTCTGGACCCG
Source organism: Novacetimonas pomaceti (assembly GCF_003207955.1). Taxonomy (NCBI): domain Bacteria; kingdom Pseudomonadati; phylum Pseudomonadota; class Alphaproteobacteria; order Acetobacterales; family Acetobacteraceae; genus Novacetimonas; species Novacetimonas pomaceti. The sequence goes on along the minus strand of NZ_NOXG01000003.1, from coordinate 167,246 downwards.
CGCCGCGAACCCATGAGGTGACGCGCGACGCCGGTCAGCCCCCGTCGGAGATTGATGAAAATCAAAAGTTTTTGGTGAAGCTTTTTGCAAAAAGCTTCGAAAGACGTCGCCTTTTCAAATGAAAGGCAACATCCGAAAACGTTTAAAATTGCACGATATTCTCAGGCCTGTTCTTCCTGCCCGGAAAACAGCCGCGACGCGCTGAGCAGCATGCCGAGGAAGGCGACAACGCACGCGAACTGCAGGCACCGCATGGACGGCTGCCACGCGATCAGGCCAAAGGTCATCGCCACCAGCATCGCCCCGGTCGCCTGTCCGCACTGGCGGGAGACCTGGACCATGCCGCTGGCGCTGCCGGAACGCCCGGCCGGCGCCGTTACCATCATGATGCGGTTGTTGGGGGGCTGGAAAATGCCGAATCCCATGCCCGCCAGCCCCACCCGCCAGACAATGTCGAACCAGTGCGGCGCGGCGGGCAGCATGTACAGCGCAAGGAATCCCATCGAGGTGGTGAACAGCCCGATCGACGACAGGATCGTCGCGGGGACCTGATCGCTCAGCCTGCTGATGACGGGTGCGACCAGCATGATGCCCACCGGCCATGGCGTCATCAGCAGCCCGACCACCGCGGGCGGACAATGGAACAGGTTCTGCAGCGTGAAGGGGAAGGAAACCATGAACAGGTTGGAGGAGACAAAGGCCAGGAACCCGATGCTGACCCCGGTGCGAAAAGGCGGGATGCGCAGCATGTCGACGGGAAACATGGGGTGGGCCTGTCCCTTCTGCCGCCGGACCAGCAGCCAGCCCGACACGACGCCGGTCAGGGCAAAGGCGCACACCTGCAGGGTGCTTGCATGGTGCGCAATGGAATCGCCCGCCAGGATGATCGCGCCAAAGGCGAGGGCGTTGAGGACCGCGCTGGCTCCGTCGAACGTCCCCTTCTGCGTGGGGGTGCGCGGCAGGGACATCAGCGCCAGCACCAGTGCGGCAAGGCCCAGCGGGATATTGATGTAAAACAGCCATGGCCATGTCGCCACCGACAGGATGATGGACGCCACCGTCGGCCCCGCCCCGACGCCAAGGGCGACCATGACGCCGTTCAGGGCGATGCCGCGCCCGATGATTTCATGGGGATAGATGAAACGGATCAGCGCGATGCTGACGCTCATGATGCATGCGCCACCGATGCCCTGCACCGCGCGTGACAGCGACAGCGCCAGCAGCGAATGCGACAGCCCGCAGAACAGGGATGAGACGATGAACAGCACCAGCCCGATCTGGCACAGCCGGCCGAACCCGATCCGCGCGCCCAGCGCCGCCGTGGGCAGCAGCGCGATCACGCTGGCCAGCTGGTACGAATTGATGATCCAGACCGCCGACGCGGCCGAGATGTGCAGGTCCGCCCCGATGGTCGGCAGTGCCACGTTGGCGATGGCGTAATCCAGCAGCGCCAGCAGGACCGACAGCGCGACCGCGCACATCGCCTGTACCCGGGCCGCGCCATGCAGGCCCTCTCCTTCGATCAGTATCTTTTTATCGCGGGGCATGACATGTCGCTATTCTGGGCGCCGGCGGGCCGGGATCGGGACGTTCGTGGAAAGGGCGGGGGGACGGGAAAAGGGAGCCTTCCCGTCAGGTGCCAGCCATGCGTTCCAGCGCGCGCGCGCCGATATCATGGCGCCAGATCGCGTCTTGCCAGCGGATCGCGCCCACCCCGGCATAGGCGCGTTCGCGTGCCTGTTGCAGCGTGTCGCCGGTGGCGCAGACCGCCAGCACCCGTCCGCCTGCGGCGACCAGCCGTCCTTCGGCATCAAGGCGCGTGCCCGCCTGGAACACCCGCACGCCCGGCATTTCCTCCGCCGTCGCGATCCCTTCGATCACGCCCCCGGTCACCGGCCTGCCCGGATAGCCGCGCGCGGCCATGACCACGCTGATGGAGGCTTCGTCGGAAAAGCGGATGTCCGTTTCCGCCAGCCGGTTCCTCGCAACGGCGGCAAGGGCGGCCAGCAGGTCGCTTTGCAGGCGGATCAGCAGGGCCTGCGCTTCGGGATCGCCCAGCCGCACGTTATATTCGATCAGCTTTTCGCCCGTGGGCGTAAGCATCAGCCCGGCGAAGATGATGCCGTGGAACGGCGTGCCACGCCGCGCCATCTCGCGCAGCATGGGACGCACCATCGTATCCAGCGCCGCCTCCTGCCGCGCGCGGTCAAATCCGGTGGGCGGGGAAACCGCGCCCATGCCGCCGGTGTTGGGGCCGGTGTCGCCATCGCCAATCCGCTTGTGGTCCTGCGCCGCGCCGATCAGCACCGCGTCCTCGCCCGCGCAGAAGGCGAAAAGCGAGACCTCGTCGCCCACCAGGCATTCCTCGATCACCACCGTGCGCCCCGCGTCGCCCATCGTGGCGTCGGTCATCAGGTCGCGGATGGCGGTTTCGGCTTCGTCCAGGTCCTGCGCGACGATCACGCCCTTGCCCGCCGCAAGGCCGTCGGCCTTGACCACGATCGGCGCGCCCGTGGCCCGCACATGCGCCAGCGCGTCGGCGGCATTGTCGAACCGTGCCCAGCGCGCGGTGGGGATGCCGGCAGCGTCGCAGATTTCCTTGGTGAAGGTCTTGCTGCCCTCCAGCTCCGCCGCCGCGCGCGATGGCCCCGCGCAGGCGATGCCGGCCTGCGCGCACGCATCGGCCAGTCCGGCCACCAGCGGGGCCTCGGGGCCGGGGACCACAAGGTCGATGCGTTCATCGCGCGCAAGTTTGATCAGGCCCGCCACATCGTCCGCGCGGACGTCGCAATTGGTGCCCAGCGCGGCGGTGCCGGGGTTGCCCGGCGCGATGAACAGCGCATCCAGCAGGGGTGAACGGGCAATCGCCGCTGCCATGGCATGTTCACGCCCCCCCGATCCGACCAGCAGCACCCGCATGAATCAATTCTCCTGTTTGCAATCCGCCCTTTCGGGATGCGCGTCTCTATCATACCTTCGGGGCATGCATGAACCCAGCTTCCCACCCGGCGCGCCCGGCGCCAGCAATATAGCGGAATATTCCGTATCCGAAATATCGGGTGCGATCCGGAGCACGCTTGAAAATACCTTCGGACGTATCCGTGTGCGCGGCGAAATCACGGAATTCAAGCGATATTCATCCGGCCATCTGTATTTCTCCCTCAAGGACGAAAAGGGAAAGCTGTCGTCCGTCGTTTGGCGCGGCAGCGTCTCGCGCCTTGGGCTGAAGCCCGAAAACGGGGTGGAGGTCATCGCCACGGGCAAGATTTCCTCCTATGGGGAGCGTTCGTCCTACCAGATGGTGATCGACCGCCTGGAATATGCGGGCGAAGGCGCGCTTCTGGCGCGGATCGAACGCCTGCGCCTGCGTCTGGGGGAGGAAGGGCTGTTCGATGCGGACCGCAAGCGTCCGCTGCCTTTCCTGCCGCGTGTCATCGGGGTGGTGACATCGGCGCAGGGCGCGGTGCTGCACGATATCCGCACCACCATCGCCCGCCGTTTCCCGCGTGACCTGCTGGTCTGGCCCGTGCCGGTGCAGGGGGAGGGGGCGGCCCAGCGCATTGCCGAGGCTGTGGCGGGATTCGACCGGATCGATGGGCGATCGGGGCTGGCGCGTCCGGATGTCCTGATCGTGGCGCGTGGGGGTGGCTCGCTCGAGGATCTGATGGCCTTCAACGACGAATCCGTGCTGCGCGCGGTGGCGGCATGCACCATCCCGGTCATTTCTGCGGTCGGGCATGAAACGGACACGACGCTGGTGGATTTCGTGTCCGACCGGCGCGCGCCAACCCCCACGGCGGCAGCGGAAATGGCCGTACCGGTCCGCGCGGAGCTGGAGGCCGACCTGTCGCACCGCATGGCGCGCCTGTCGAACGGGCTGGAACGCGTGCTCCAGCTCGGGCGGGCGCGGCTGGGACGGGCGGCGGCGGGACTGCCGGACCTGCCCTCGCTGCTGGAAACCGCGCGCATCCGTCTGGACGATCGCAGCTATCGCCTCGACATGGCGTTGCCTGCCCTGCTGGAACGGCGGCGCGCCCGGCTTCAGGCGGCATGTGACCGCCTGCCGACGCCTGCCACGATCATCGCGCTGAAACGCTCCGGCCTGATGCTGGCATCCGCGGGTCTGGCGCGCGGGGGGCCGCAATACCTGCGGGACCGGCGCAACCGGGTCGGCTCGCTGCGTCCGTCCGCGTCCGCCGTGCTGGCGCTGCTGCGTGAACAGCGCGCCCGCGTCCAGGGGGAAGGCGGACGGCTGGAGTCCCTGTCGCCACGCGCGGTGCTGGAACGTGGCTACGTGCTGGTGCGCGACCGTGGGGGGCGGCCGCTGACGCAGGCGGCGGAAGTCCGCCCCGGCGCACAGGTCATCATGACCTTTGTCGATGGGGAGGTCGCCGCCCGTGCCGAGCGTGATACACGGAGCATGCAGGGACGTCTGGACCTGTGATGATAAAGGAAAGAGCAGTGCCAGGGCAGAGCGTGAACATGAAACGGCGCGGGGCGTGGCGTGGCTTGACGGGCATGCTGGCGCGTGTGGCATCCGTCGGCCTGCTGTCGGCCTGCGCGGCGCATCACCATCCTCCGGCGCCGGCGACGCCCCCCGTGGCGGCGGCGGTCACCCCGTCGGAACCCGTGCTGGTGAACGATCCGTCCGCCCCCGCCGATACGCCGTTATGCGGCCATGCCGCGCGGGAGGCCAATGCCATTGGCGCGTCGATCCATCCCGACATCACCCCCTTGCGGAGCAGTTGCGCGGCCAATGCCTGTTTCGACCCGCAGACCGGGACCTATATCGGGGCGGACGGCAACCGCCATGTCTGCCGATAGGACGAAAGGACGCTGAACCCGGCGCCCGAGGGGAAGCCGTTTGGAACAGGGTAATCCAATAACATCCTGAAATCATAAAAGTTTTTGGTGAAGCTTTTTTCAAAAAGCTTCGTAAGACGTCGCCTTTTTGAAAAAAGGCGACACCCAAAAACTTTTAATTTTTATCAGCAGTCTGTTGCCAGACGGTCTCTGATCGTTTCCCCCTGTCGGTAACGTGCAGGGGACGCCCGCGACAGGGGCATGTCGCCCCTGCCGCGCAGGCGATCAGCGTTCGATCGGGCGGTACTTGATGCGGCCCGGTTCGGTGGCGTCCGGCCCGAGGCGGCGGCGCTTGTCCTCTTCATAGGCCTGGAAGTTGCCTTCGAACCATTCGACATGGCTGTCGCCCTCAAAGGCGAGGATATGGGTCGCAAGACGGTCGAGGAACCAGCGGTCATGGCTGATGATGACAGCACAGCCCGCGAATTCCGCCAGTGCTTCCTCAAGCGCGCGCAGCGTATCGACGTCAAGGTCGTTGGTCGGTTCGTCAAGCAGGATGACGTTGCTTTCCTGCCGCAGCATCTTGGCAAGGTGGACGCGGTTGCGCTCGCCCCCCGACAGAACGCCGACCTTCTTCTGCTGGTCCGGCCCCTTGAAGTTGAAGGCCCCGACATAGGCGCGTGACGGCACCGCGCGCTTGCCCAGATAGATGACATCCGTGCCGCCGGAAATCTCTTCCCACACGGTCTTGTTGTCATCGAGGCTGAAGCGCGACTGATCGACATAGCCCAGCTTGACCGTATCGCCGATCTTCAGTTCGCCGCCATCGGGCTGTTCCTGGCCCATGATCATCTTGAACAGCGTGGACTTGCCCGCGCCGTTCGGCCCGATCACGCCCACGATGCCCCCCGGCGGCAGCTTGAAGTTGAGGTCGTCGATCAGCAGGCGGTTGCCAAAGCCCTTGCGCAGGTGCTCCGCCTCGATCACCGTGCTGCCCAGGCGCGGGCCGGGCGGGATGACGATGTCGGCGACGCCATTTGCCTTCTCCCCGCTCTGGGCCAGCATTTCCTCGTACCGCGCGATACGCGACTTGCTTTTCGCCTGCCGGGCCTTGGGGGAGGATCCGATCCATTCCTGTTCGGCGGCCAGGGCGCGCTGGCGCGCGCTTTCCTCTTTTTCTTCCTGCGCCAGGCGCTTGCGCTTCTGCGTCAGCCACGAGGAATAGTTGCCCTCGAACGGATAGCCACGGCCGCGTTCGATTTCGAGGATCCAGTTGGTCACGTTGTCGAGGAAGTAACGGTCATGGGTGATGACCATGACGGTGCCTTCGTAATCGCGCAGGGTCTTTTCCAGCCACGAGACGCTTTCGGCATCAAGGTGGTTGGTCGGTTCGTCAAGCAGCAGCAGGTCCGGCTTTTCCAGCAGCAGGCGGCACAGCGCGACGCGGCGGCGTTCACCGCCCGACAGCTTGTCCACCGGGCTGTCCGCCGGCGGGCAGCGCAGCGCCTCGAGCGCGATTTCAAGCTTGCGGTCGAGTTCCCACCCGTCGCCCGCGTCGATGACTTCCTGCAGTTCCGCCTGTTCGGCGAGCAGGGCGTTCATCTCCTCGTCGGACATGGGCTCGGCGAACTTCATCGAAATCTCGTTGAAGCGGTCGACCGCCTTTTTCAGCTCCCCGAAGCCCTGGGCGACGTTCTCGCCCACCGTCAGCTTCTCGTCGAGCTTGGGCTCCTGCTCGAGGTAGCCGATGGTCGCGCCCTCGGCGGCCCAGGCCTCGCCACCGAATTCCTTTTCGATGCCCGCCATGATTTTCAGCAGCGTGGACTTGCCCGCGCCGTTGACACCAAGGACGCCGATCTTGGCGCCGGGCAGGAAGGACAGGGTGATGCCCTTGAAGACCTCGCGCCCACCCGGATACGCCTTGGTCAGGTCCTTCATCACATAGACATATTGCGTGGCGGCCATGACGGTCAGGCTCCCGAAAGCTGAAGGATATAGGAATGTGCAAGGAACATGGTTGATGGCCCCTACGGCAAAGGGCCGCGTTCGTGCAACATGGGCCTGCGCCCGGCAGGACTTGAACCCGCAACCAAGCCGTTATGAGCGGCCCGCTCTAACCAATTGAGCTACGGGCGCGCAGGCAGGCCCTGATTCGCGCATGTGCGATCTTTTTGCAAGATGCCACGAACATCGGTTATGCCGAATTTACATCTTTTTTCATGCCCGCCCCCCTCACGGCCAAGATGACATATGTGTAACCTCCATGATCTGCCTCATGTCCGGAGGGCCGTATTGACGGTATCGGGCAGGGCAGGACGCGCGCGGCAGCGGGGACGATATCCCCGCCGCGCGCGTGGGTGTTGAGTGTAACAGAACAATCCTTTGCATGGCAGGAGCCATAAAGTGGACGTATCCAAGATTTCCCCGGGCAAGGACGTGCCCAACGACATCAACGTTGTCATCGAGATCCCGCAGGGATCCGGCGTGAAATACGAAATCGACAAGGACAGCGGTGCGATTGTCGTGGACCGTATCCTGTTCACGCCCATGGTGTATCCCGCGGCATATGGTTTCATCCCCAACACGCTGGCCGCTGATGGCGACCCGACCGATGCGCTGGTGCTGCTGCCCGCCGCCGTGGTTCCCGGCTGCGTCGTGCGCGCGCGTCCCATCGGCATGCTGAAGATGGAAGACGAAAGCGGCCAGGACGAAAAGATCGTCTGCGTCCCCCACGACAAGGTGCATCCGTACTATTCCAAGGTCGAGAAGCTCGAGGACCTGCCCGAGATCACCCTGAAGGAGATCGAGCATTTCTTCACCCGCTACAAGGACCTTGAAAAGGGCAAGTGGGTGAAGGTGTCCGGATGGGCCGGCAAGGAAGAAGCCGGCAAGGCCATCATGGACTCCATCGAAGCCGTCAAGAAGAAATGAGGCCGCACGGGGTGGCGCGGCATGTCCCGCGCTGCCCCGTGGCCCATCCGTTCGCGCGCGCCATGGCTCAGCCCATGTCGCGGCCCGTGTCGCGCGCGCGTATTTCCCGTCCGGTCAGGCGCGCCACCAGCGTCATGTAGCGCGTCATGTAATCCCCCATGTCCAGCGTGCGCACGGCCTGCGCGCGGACATTGGCGCGCAGCCGCCGCGCCAGCCTGTGATCCTCCAGCAGTTCCAGGACGCCCTGCGCGATGCGCCGGGGTTCAAGGAAGGGGACAAGGCGACCGGTCTTCCCGTCCCTGAGGAATTCCGTCACTGGCGGGGTATCGCTGCCGACAATGGCGCACCCGCACGCCATGGCCTCGCGCAGGGACCATGACACCACGAACGGATATGTCAGATAGACATGCGCGTCCGATCGCTGGAGCAGGGCGCGGAACAGGTCATACGGCAACCGTCCGGCGAAATGGACACGGGCGGGATCGATCCATGTTCCCAGTTCCCCAAGCATGTGCTCGCGCCAGCAGCCATGGGCGGGTGGCGTGCCATAACTGACGCCATCGCCGCCCACCACGATCACCCGCGCGTCGGGCCGGCCGGCCAGGATATGGGGCAGGGCGCGCATGAAGACGTGAAACCCGCGATAGGGTTCAAGGTCGCGCGCCACGTACGTCACCAGTTTTTCGTCCGGGGAGATATGGATATCGCCCAGCGTGAACGGACGTCCCATGACCCGCGGATCGGGACGGCAGCGGGTCAGGTCCACCCCTTCACGCAGCAGGGTGATGCGTTCGCGCGCCCATGGGGGATAGGTATCGCGCTGGAAACGCGTGGGGGAATGTCCCCACCCCGGCAGCGCAAGCGCCTGCAGGTTGAGGGTATTGCGAAGCCGCACCATCGGCGCGGATGTGGGGGAAAAGGGGAATTCGGGGTCGAATCCGACATCCAGCCCGCTGGGATGGTAGAAGAATTCGAAATATCCCAGCATCGGCACGTCCGGATAGACATCGCCCAGATCCAGCAGTTCGCCCCATCCATGATGGCCGATGATGATATCGGGCGTGAACCCCAGATCCCGCAGCGCGCGCGCGGCCCGCGCCACGTGTGACGCGCGTTCCGTCGCGCGGGCGATTTCCCCCACGGGGGGCGGCCCGCCAATGGGCACGGCCGGGGGCATGCGGTATCCCACGCGTCGCACGCCCGGCATCGCGCCGTGTCCCGTTTCGCTGACGAAGACAATTTCGTTGCCGCCCTGCGCGTGGAGGTGGCGCAGCAGGTGAAGGAACTGCCCGGGGAAATTCTGGTGAACGAACAGGTATTTCACCTGTCGCGCCCCCCGATGGCACATGGGATGGCCCATGCCCCCGCGCGGCGAGGGCATGGACCTGTCGGCGCCTGATGGAACGGCATGACGCTGCCTTCAGTCCCGGCGTCGGGCGGTGGCCTTCCTGCGGGCCTTGAGCAGCGCCACCCGCGACCCGGGGGCCTTGCGGCCACGGCCGGGATGGATTTCATCGGGCGTAAGGGACGCGGGGTCCGTTTCGGTCGTGGCGTTCTTGCGGGCATTCCGTTTGCGCGTGCCGTCCTTCGCGGCGGCTGTCTTGCGTGGGGGCATCCCGGCATCGCTGGCGCGGGGTGGCGTCTCGACCGGCGCGGGGCCTGATGCCGCCGCCTTCGCCGGGGGCTTCTTGCGACGGGTACTGCGTGGGCGTTCGGCCACCGGCCCCGTCTCCGTGGCGGGGGTGTCCGTGGCATCCAGCAGTTCCAGCACCTCGCGCGTGTCCGCGACGGCCTTGCCCGCGTCTTCCGGCTGTGGCGCGCGCGGCGTGATCTCCACCATGAAGGCTTCCAGCGGCGCGAGGTCATCGGACATGGCGGCGATGTCTTCCACCGGCCCCACGCGGCTGCCATCGACGAAGGTGGCGGTCAGGCGGCAGGTGAATTTTTCCGCTGCTTCCCCCCGCAGGTGTACCCGCAGCCCCAGCAGCGGCAGCGCCATGCCACGACTGCCGCAATACGAACCACCTTCCACCCATGGGGAAAACCATCCCTGACCCAGAACAGCCTGATATTCGATCTCGTTCGCGGGGATCGTGTCATCGGGCAGGATGGAAAATCCCTCGATCCATGCCCGGCTGCCGACCTTGCCCATCCATGCGCCACAGGGCACGCGCACGTCGCCACGGCGCTGGATATGGGCGATCACGCCACCGACGGCGGGGGCCGGGGTGATGGCGGCGGTTGCGGCCGGGGGCACCTGCGCGGAGGGGGGAAAGGAAGGGGCGGCCGGTTTCGCCGGTGCGTACAGCCGCGCGACCTGCAGGTTGGGCCGCGTTTCTGGGCGGGCGGGATCGTGATAGGTCGTGACCAGCACGCGTGCCGGCCGTCCGTCCACCCGGATCAGCGCCGCGCCGCGATCGGGACCCAGCCAGCCATCGTCATCAAGGGCGCGGATCATTACGGCGGCGTCGGGATCGGATGGCGCGCGCGTAACGCGCACCCCCGACAGGCCCGTCCCGCCGTCGGTTTTCCGATGCGCGGGCCCGGGGGCGTGAAAGACGCAGAATGTCCCGGGCTCCAGCAGCATCAGGTGCGCCGCGACGCCGACATTGACGATCCGCTCCGCCTGTCCGCTCATGCGTGGAGGTCCCGCTGGCGGGGGTGCGGGGCGGGGCTGCCGCCCATGGGGCATGTCGAAGGTCGGGCATATGCCGCATTACGGATCAAGGCCGGATTTCCCCTCTTGGCTGTGTCGCGTCTCGTACTCGTGCGGCCACGTCCGCCGGTCGGGACGGGGGCGTGACCGGGGCATAAGACATGAAAAACATGTTCAATTGGTGAACGCCCATCGACAGCGGCACGGTGACGCCGCGTTGCGTGGCCTGGATGCGTCGTGCCACGGCCCCGAGGTCGAACGACACGCAGGCCAGCCCCGCCCGCCAGATCAGCCCCAGCGTAAAGCACCATGTCTCGGGGCAGACGGACGGGACGAACCCCACATCCGCCTGCTGCGCGCGGACAAGCGCCAGCGCGTCAGCGTCATCGTAACGCCCGGTGATGAACACATGGCCCGTGCGCAGCAGTTCCGCGTCATCGCTGCTGTATCCCGCGATGACATATTCCACCGGCAGGTCGTGCGCCTGTGCGTCGCGCGCGGCGTCGCGAATGATGTCGAACCCCTTTTCGGGGCCGATCGCCCCGGCCACCAGTATCCGGACCCGGTGCGTGCGCGGGCGGGGCGGGACGTGAATGCCGGGCGGCAGGGGCGTGGTCGCGACCAGGTTGCGCAGGGAAAGCGCGGGACGGTCGTCCTCGGGCGGGTGGACATGCATCTTCTGATGGGGGAAATATCGCGCCAGCCGGCCCGTCACGTCGGACGAGGGCGCCATGACCTGCCGCGCCGCCGCCATGTCGTTCCCGAAACGCTGGCGCAGCCCTGTTACGGTCGTGTCATCATGGTCCAGCAGGCTACCCAGTGTCGCAACACAGGTGACGCAGGCATCCGGGCCGGGTTCGCCGCAATACCGGCCTGATGGCCCGACCAGCGCGATGCGCGGGCATATCCCGGCGTAATCGTGCACGAACATGTCGTAAGCGATGCCAAGTGCGCCGCACAGTTCGCGCAGGCGCGTCCCATGACCCAGCGCATGGTGCCATTCCATGTCCCGCGCACCCTCCGCGCGCAGGAACGCCACCAGCGCCCCGCGCTCCACGGGCCACTGGAATTCCAGTGGCGGCAGCCCCGCCTCCGTGCCATCAGGATCGCCGTCCTCGATCCGGAATCCCGTGCCCGTGCGGGCGGGACGCAGGATCAGCGGACGCACCCCGCGCGTCCGCCACATGCGCGCACGCTGCGTGATCACGCGCTCCACCCCGCCGGTCATGGCATGGGTGGCAAGGAGGACCGCGCGTGAAGGCCCCTGCGCGCGCGCCGTGCCCCGCCAGAGCACGATCCCCATGCGCCGTCGCGCGGCGGCGAGCGGATCGCGCGTTACATGATCTGCGATCAACGCGTCATAACCGGGATAAAGCCGGTTGATCATCCACAGGTTGCGCCGCGTCAGCGTATGGCGCGCCAGCCCGAACGATGCGCCCCCTACATGTCCGACAAACGCGCCGGGGGCGGCCACGTGCCGCCATCCCAGGCGGGTGGCCCGCATGCAGAAATCATTCTCCTCCCCATATCCCTGCGCGAACAGGTCGGTGCGCAGCCTTCCGGTACGTTTCAGGCAGTCATGGCGGATGAACATGCAAAAACCGTGCGCGGTCGGGATATCCACCGCCCGCCCGGCATTTGCGGTGTGGGCCGCGTCCATCAGCATGCGCACCCGCCGCGCATCCGGGGGCGACGCGGCGCTGTCATGCGCGTGCGGGTCGGGCCATGTCAGGATGGTGGCATCGTTGGACAGGGGCGTGACCGTGCCGGTGTCGGGCCGGCCATAGGCCACGTCCGCCAGTTCCTCCAGCCATCCCGGCGCGACAAGCGTGTCGCTGTTGAGCAGTACGACATCGCCGTCCCCCGCATGTTCCAGTCCCGTATTGACCGCATGGGGGAAGCCCATGTTCGTCGCGTGGCGCAGCAGCGTGATCGTGCCCTTTCGCGCCAGATGGTCCAGATCACCCGCCAGCAGGGGATCGGGGGTCGCGTCATCCACCACCACGACCGACATTGCCGGACCAGCTTTGGCGGGTGGTGCCGCGCGAAGGATGCTTTCGATACATGCAAGCGTCAGGTCGCGACCGCCATAAACCGCAATGATGACATGGATGGTCCCGCTGCGTTGCGGGATGCGACGCCGCGGCCGCCCCGCGCGCATCGTGCCTGCCGCGTGTGGTGCGGGCAGCGGGCCGAGTGGAAGCGGACTGCCTGCAAGGTCACGCCCGTCGGATGTCCGCACGTGAATGGCGCCGGTCGAGGGCAGGCGGGCGCGTGGGATGTGAAAGCGGCATGGCCGCGCCAGTGGCGGCAGGCCGGGACAGGAAAACGGCTGTTGCGTCGCCCTGATGGGGGGCAGGATCAGGCGCGCATGCGCGTCGCGGACGAAGATGCGCGGTTCATGCCGTGGGTCGGCGGGGTGCCATGCCCATCCCTCGATCCCGCTGTCGTCAAGGCGGACGGCCCCGACGGTGCGGCAGATGAGGGCCGGTTGCAGGGGACTGCCCAGCAGGGCATTGCCGTGCGCGTCCGTGACCGTAAGGGTTCCGGCCCGTCGCGCGGCAGGCGGCAGGGCGGATGTCGTGTCCGTCAGGCGATGACGGCGCAGGTCCAGCGCCCGTTTCCCCACAAGGACGCGTGGCCGGGTCCCGGCGCGAAGCCCCCCCCAGTGCAGGACGCCATCGCCCGTCATCCCCACCCAACCGGGCAGGTCCAGCGCACGGCAGACCTGCATGGCGCAGTTGGCAATGGCGGGGTCGAAGCCATGGCGGGACAGGACGTGGGCCGTGGCGTCGCGCGCGTCTTCCCACCGTGCAAGGGCGATATGCGCCAGGGCAAGCAGCGTCCAGCCTTCGCGGAAATCGTGGCGCCGGGTCAATGGCGCCAGCAGGTCGATGGCCCCTTCATGGTCGCCGGTGCCCATCCGGCCCATCGCCAGCGCGAACTGGATGTCCGCGTCATGTGGCGCCAGCCGCCATGCCCGTTCCAGCCATGGCTGTGCGGTCGCGTCCTGCGCGCGCGCGATCAGGTCCTGGGCATGGCGCAGGGCGGCATGTGCGTCCCCTTCCGTAATGGCGGGGGGATCATGTGGCGGCATGCATGCCTTCCGCCGCGGCGGGGGCCATCGGCGGCAGGCGGCCGAGTTCTTCGCCGGCCTGCGCCACGCCCTGCGCCTGTGCCCGGCGCAGCCAGTTGCGCGCCGCCGCGATATCGGTCACGCCAGCCAGCCCCCGGCCGAGATAGCGTCCCATCATCAGCTGCGCCAGCGCGTTGCCCCGTCCCGCGGCCTTTTCAAACCATTGCTGCGCCTGCCGCCGGTCGGGTGGGACCTCATGGCCGCCGCCATACATCGCGCCAAGGGAAAACATCGCATCCACATGGTCCTGATCCGCCGCGAGGTGATAGAGCGACAGGGCACCCGCATGATCGCGTGTTCCGCCCACCCCGGTTATCCGCATCTGGGCCGCCGCGACCTGCGCGTCCGCCATTCCGCTTCTCGCGGCATCATCAATCCACTGCCGCGCCATGGCGGGATCGGCGGTGACACCCTGTCCCCGCAGCAGCATGCGCCCATACCAGTACTGCGCGTTGACGACCCCCGCCCGCGCCGCCTCGTGCATCCACCGCGCGGCCTGCGCGGGATCGGGGGCGCGGCCAAACCCGTCGAGAAGGCATTTGGCGTAATTGAACGCGCCGACGGGATCGCCATTGCGGGCGGCCCGGGCGAACCCGTCCGCCAGGGTGCGCTGTTCCGTTCCGGCCCGTGCATCGGCATCAGGGGCGGGGTGTTCCGCGTTACGGTCCAGTATGGCGGCAAGGTCGGTCAGCGCCGCGTCATCGCCGCATGCCGCGGCCTGCCGCAGCCAGTGTGCCGCAGCATGCGGGTCGGGCGCGGGGATGCCCCGCCCCGCCATGCACATCAGCGCCATCATGCGGCAGCCATCGGCATGCCCCCCCATTGCCGCGCGCCGGTACCATGACACGGCTTCGTGGTCGCTCGCCATTTCGGCAAGGCCCCGGGCATGCAGGTCCCCCACGACGAGGGCGGCCTCCAGATCCCCCCGCAGTCCCGCGCGGCGCAGCCATGTCTCGGCGCGCATGATGTCGCGGGCCACCCCGCGCCCGCGCAGCAGCGCCATGCCATAACGCGCGCAGGCAGGGCGGATGTCCTGTTCGGCGGCGAGGGCATACATCCGCGCCGCCGCCCCGAGGTCGACCTCCCCGCCGCGCCCGCTTTCGTGCAGCATTCCCAGCACGTAGCACGCGCTGCCCAGTCCTTCCTGCGCCGCGTGGCGCAGGGCGGATATCGCGGCGGCCGTGTCCGTTTCCAGCCGGGCAAGGCCCAGCCCCAGATACCCCTGCGCGCATCCCGCCCCGGCGGCAATGGTGCTCCAGTGACGGGCCGCCGCGTCGTCGCGCACCTCTTCGGGGCCGTTGGCCAGCAGGTAGCCATACAGCGCCTGTGCCTCCACCAGCCCTGCTTCCGCCGCGCGTCCCACCCATCGCGTGGCCGCGACGGGATCGTGCGGGGCGGCGGCATCCGGCCCGCACGATCCGGGCAGGACCGCCGCCGCCGGGTCGTCGATGCAGGGAATGTCCAGCAGCATCAGCACGCCAAGGGTGAAGCATGACTGCGCATGTCCCGCTTCGGCCGCGTGTCGCAGCCATCGCGCGCCTTCTGATATGCTCAGCGGTGTCCCCGTGCCATCCAGATAGGCCTGGGCCACGCGGAACTGCGCCTGCGGCATGCCATCGCGCGCCATCTGTCCCAGCATGGCGAACCCGCGCGCGTGTTCGCCGCGTTCCAGCAGGTGGCAGGCGCGGGCATAGGCGGCCTCTGGCGCGATGCCCGTGAAAAAGCGGTCGAAAAGGCGTGAGATTTTCATGGTGTCAGCGGATCAGGGTTCGCGCATGCCATCTGTCATCGCCGGGATCAGGCGGTTGAGCAGGTACTGCATCATGGTCCGCCGTCCGACATGGATATCCGCCTCGACCGGCATGCCGGGCTGCGGGTGGAAGAAGGACGGCACCCCATGCAGGGTATAACGGTCGATCACCAGCCGCACCCGGTAATAGGCCGACTGCGGATCGCCCGAGGCGCTGGCGCCCTGCTGCGCCAGCATGCCGCCGTTATTGCCGCCATTGCCTTCGGCAAAGGAATCCGCGCTGATGACGCGCACGGTTGCATCCGCGCCGCCATACTGGGTGTAGGGAAAGGCCGCGAACTTCAGCAGCGCCCTGTCGCCCGGACGGACATAGCCGACATCCAGCCCGCGCATCATCGCCTCCACCTCCAGCCGGCCATCGACGGGGATGAGCGTCATGAGGGGGGAGGCCACCTGAAGCACCGATCCGGTGGACAGGCGCGCGATGCTCAGTACCACGGCGTCCTGGGGCGCGCGCATCTGTACCAGCGTATGATGCAGGAGCGCCTTGCGGTAACTGCTGTCGGCGTCGGCAAGGTGATGCTGCGCCGCGCTGAGGTCCTGGTACACCGTCGCCTGCCAGTTGCCGATATAGCCGTCGCGCTGCGCCTTCATCGCGTCCAGCCGCGCGCGTGTCGCGTCGGCGTCGTGACGCGCGGTGATCTGGGATCGCACGATTTCCATCAGGCTGTCCTGGGAGGCGAGGGTGGACAGGCGGCTGCCGACCTGTTCGTGCTGCAGGCGCACGCGCATGTCGCGCACGTCGGTGGCGACCTTCGCACGGGCGGCATACATGGCCGTGCTGGCCTCATATCCCTGCAGGTCGCTCTGCAGGCCCGCGATCTGGCGGTCGTAATTGGCGACCTTGGCGGAATATTCGGATTTGCGCCGCATGAAATCCGCCGCTTCCTGCACCGAGGCGGGATCGGACATGTCGGGCGCGTAGTCATGGCCCGCGGCCTCCGCCGTCAGGCGGGCGATTTCCGCGCGGTAGGCGGCGGCCTGCCTGCGCATGTTCTCCACGTCGGCGTCGCTGATCGTGGGGTCGAGCTGCGCCAGGATGTCGCCCTTGTGGACGATGTCGCCCTCATGCACGTTGATCGACCGGATGATCGATGTCTCCAGCGGCTGCACCACGATGGTGCCATCGGCCGCGACCAGCCTCCCGTTCGTCGTCACCACCCGGTCCAGCGGCAGAAAGATCATGACAAGCAGCCCCGCCAGGGCAAGCCCGCCGATCACCCACGTGACATACAGCGCCGCGTCCTGTGGCGGCATGTCGATGAGCGCCGCGCTGGGGGAATAGAATTCCAGCAGGCCGGGCGGCATGGGCGCGGGCGTTTGCGCCCCGTCAGCGGCGGGAAGCAGGCGGGCAAGCTGGCGCCGCGCGTTCCCGCCCGCCTCGCCGGACGGGTTGGCGCCGTTGCCGCCATCATGATCGTGGGACTCATCGTGGGAGTTCATGTCGCGCTCGCTCATGCCCCGGGCTCCTCGCTCGATGTCAGCATGCCGTCGGCCGGCGCGTCGGGATTATCGGGGGTGGACGGGTGGCGGTTCTGCTGCGTCCACAGCGTGCGATAGATTTCGCAGCGTTCCAGCAGGATCGCGTGCGGGGCGATATCGACCACGTGCCCATGATCCATCACGCAGATCTGGTCGCATTCCACCAGTGACGACAGCCGGTGCGAGACGATGACCATCGTGCGCCCGTGCGCGAGGCGCTGGAGGTTGGCGTTGACCAGTGCCTCGCTTTCGGGATCAAGGGCGGAGGTGGCTTCGTCGAGGATCATCAGGCGCGGGTCGGAAATCACCGCGCGCGCGATGGCCAGGCGCTGGCGCTGGCCGCCGGAAATGTTGGTCGAACCTTCCTCGATCCATGTTTCATAGCCTGCGGGCATGCGTTCGATGAACTCTTCCGCGCCGGCAAGGCGGGCGGCGCGGACCACTGCCTCCATCGTCAGGCCGGGGCGTCCTGCGACGATGTTGTCGCGGATGGTGCCACGGAACAGGAAATTGTCCTGCAGCACCACGCCGCAGGAACGGCGCAGGTATGTCAGGTTGATTTCACGCAGGTCGATGCCGTCAAGCCGCAGGAAACCGGTGTAGGAACGGCTGACCCCCTGAAGCAGGCGGGTGATCGTCGACTTGCCCGATCCGCTGCGCCCGACCAGCCCCAGCATGGTGCCGGCCGGGACATCGAACGTGATGTCCGACAGGGCGGGCGACGGCGCGCCGGGATAGGTGAAGGAAACATCGACGAATGACAGCGCGCCGTGGATCGGGGGCCGCATGCCCGATGTCAGGGCCTGCGTTTCGGTCGGGCGGTTCAGGACGGACCCTGCCTCCCCCAGCGAGGCACGGACATCGTTGATGTCATCGATCAGGCGCGCCATGCCCACCAGCGGGGCGGCCACGCGCCCGCCCAGCATGGTGAACGCCATCAGCGCGCCCGCCTCCAGCCCCGAGGAAGTCGAGGTGATCGCGAGATAGGCCCCGATCAGGATGACGCCGCGATTGATGAACATGTCCAGCGGCATCACCATCATGCTGATCCAGTTGCTCATCCGTCCCGATGCCAGGGTGGCGCGCACCACCTCGGCGGTGCGTTCGTCCCACAGGTGGCGGCGGGTGGGCTCCAGCGCCAGCGTCTTGATGGTGCGGATGCCCGCCACCGTTTCATACATGGTGGAACTGCGCGTCATCTCCGCGTTGATCTGGCGCGTCAGCAGCCGCCCCATCGGGGCCATGCCGATCACGACGACCAGCCCGATCGCGCCCGCCGCCGCGATCGTCATCCATGCCAGCGCCGGGCTGAGCCAGAACAGCAGCGGCATGACCACCACCAGCGTGAACAGGTCCAGGAAGGTGGACAGCAGCCGCCCCGTCATGAACTGCCGCACCTTGTAGATGGCGGAAACGCGTCCGATGACGCTGCCCGTCTGCTCGCGCTCGAAGAATTCCAGAGGCAGGGCGAGGAGCCGGTCGAACACGGCAAGCGAGATCCGGGTATCGAGGCGCGTGCTGATGACCAGCGTCAGTTCCCGCCGCGCATAGGTCAGCACGATTTCATAGAAGCTCATGACGACGAGCAGCCCGGTAATGGACACCAGCGTCGCCATCGAATGGTAGTTCACCACCCGGTCGATCACCTGCATGACGATCAGGGGCGGGAAAATCGCAAGCACGCTGATGACCAGCGAACCCAGGATGATGTTGCGCAGAAGGGAACGTTCCCCCCGCACGAGGTTCCACAGCCACGTGGCGTCGATGGGCGGTTCGCCCCGGGTGCTGTCGGCATGGGCGCGCACCAGCAGGACATCGCCCGTCCATGCCTGCTGCAGGCGCAGTTCATCCACCGCGACCGGGGGCGCGCCATCGGGGGCGAACGGATCGATCAGCCAGACGACCCCGTCAACATCGTCCGCCCCGACCATCAGCCCGGCCGATCCGTCGCCGAACATCAGCACGATGGGCGGCACGTCGCGCATGTGGACCAGCGTCGCCCATTGCAGGCGCATGCCACGCGCATCCAGGCCGTTTTCCTCAAGCCAGCGGGCAAGGGCCGCGACGGAGGGAACATCCTCGCCCGGTTCCGCGCGGTAATCGCGCGGGTCGAGGTTGGTTCCATGAAATTTCGCCGCCCGCGCCACCGCCTGCAGCCGTATCGTAACGGGCGAGGGACGTGTCTCCTCCGGTGGGGGAAGGGCGGGATCTGTCTTCGGGTCCAGATAGCCCACGGCGATCCCCTGCTTGCAAGACTTTGGCCAGATGAAGGCTGTAACCTAGGTCCAGAAAGCAAAATGTTTCTTAACGCCTAATCCTTTTCATTCTCCATGCGATAGCGGGCGCGCACCACAAGGTCCGCCGTCATTTCCCGCCGCAGCGCGGACAGGCGCGCCGCGTCCGCCATGACGACCACCCGTCCGAACCACGGAAGGCCGCCCGTCGCGCGCCTGCGGAACAGATCGCCCAGCAGGGCGGCCAGTCCCTGGCCGCGCCCGGTGCAGCAGGCGCATCCCCCGCCATGGGAAAAGGGGGTGGGCAGGGGGGTGAATGGCACGACAGCACCCCATTTCGCGTGCGCGTCAATGTCCCTCATGTCCTGCCCGACGGTGACCAGCACGGCATTCGCGTCCGCGACGGGCGCGGTGCCGCGGGCGCACAGTTCCAGGGCGATGCGTCCGTCATCATGTCGCGCGGGTTCGTGCATGCGCGTGGGTCCTCCGGGTCGTCTTCTGGGCCATCATGGCACCATATTGCGTGGCGACCTATGGCGGCGAAATGCGTTATGCCCGCACGCCGGAACTGGACAGGCATGTGCGAGTAAGGAAATAAGTGGGCATGAACCGACATGTTTGCGATGCCCCGGCCCGGTGCCATCCACGCATGCCGGCCGGTTTCGGTGCGATTGCGCGTTTCGCGCATATGACAGATCAGGATATCCATGACCACTCGTCCGCCACTTCTTGACGCCCTTCGTGACCAGGTTCTGCTGTGTGATGGCGGAATGGGATCGCGTGTCCAGCTTCTCGACCTTGAGGTGGAGCGTGATTACTGGGGGCAGGAAAACTGCACCGAAATCCTGAACCTGTCGCGGCCCGAACTGGTGCGTGAAATCCATCGCGGCTATTTCGAGGCCGGGGCCGACATGGTGGAAACCAACAGTTTTGGCGGCTCCCCCATTACGCTGGGCGAATTCGGGCTGGCCGACCGTGCGCGTGAAATCAACCGCACGGCCGCCCACCTTGCCCGCGAGGCGGCGGAGCAGTTTTCGGACGGGCGGCACCGCTATGTCGTGGGGTCCGTGGGGCCGGGGACCAAGCTGCCGTCGCTGGGCAATATCGATTACGACACGCTTGAGGCCGGCCTTGCGGAACAGTGCCGTGGCCTGATCGAAGGTGGCGTGGACTGCCTGCTGATCGAGACGTGCCAGGATACGCTGCAGATCAAGGCGGCGGTCAATGCGGGCAAGATCGCGCGCGCCGAACTGGGCACCGACACCCCCATTTTCGTGCAGGTCACGGTGGAAACCACCGGCACGCTGCTGGTCGGTCCCGACATCGGGGCGGCGGCAACCGTGATCAATGCGCTCGATGTGCCGGTCATGGGGCTGAACTGCGCCACGGGGCCGCAGGAAATGGCCGAACACGTGCGCTGGCTGTCGGAAAACTGGCCGGGCATGATTTCGGTGCAGCCCAATGCCGGCCTGCCCGAGCTGGTCAATGGCAAGACGCATTATCCCCTGACGCCGCAGGACATGGCCACGTGGGTCGAACGTTTCATTGTCGAGGACGGGCTGAACCTGATCGGCGGATGCTGCGGCACCTCCACCCCGCATACCGAGGCGCTTGACGCGATGCTGCGCCGTCGCGCGCGTGAGACGGGACGCGACATCCGTCCTGCCCCCGTGCCACGCCGGCCCGTGTGGGTTCCCTCGGTCGCGAGCCTGTATTCGCAGGTCCCGCTGCGGCAGGAAAACAGCTACTTCTCCATCGGGGAACGCTGCAACGCCAACGGGTCGAAGAAATGGCGCCAGCTGCAGGAAGCGGGCGACTGGGACGGCTGTGTCGCCATCGGGCGCGAACAGGCGGCCGAAGGGTCGAACGCGCTGGATATCTGCACCGCCTTCGTCGGGCGCGACGAAATGCGCGAGATGGACGAGGTCATCACCCGCTTCACCTCGTCGGTCAATGCGCCGCTGGTGATCGATTCCACCGAAACCCCGGTCATCGAATCCGCGCTGAAGCTGCATGGCGGCAAGCCGATCATCAATTCGATCAATTTCGAGGATGGCGAGGGCGCGGCCAACGACCGCCTGAAACTGGCGCGCAAGTTCGGTGCCGCGGTCATCGCGCTGACGATTGACGAAACCGGCATGGCCAAGACCGCCGGGGACAAGCTGCGGATTGCCGAACGGCTGGTGGATTATGCCTGCAACAAGCATGGCCTGCCGCAGTCCGACCTGATGATCGACCCGCTGACCTTCACCATCGGCACGGGGGTGGAGGACGATCGCAAGCTGGGGCTGTGGACGCTGGAAGGCATCCGCCTGATCCACGAGAAATTTCCCGACATCCAGATCGTGCTGGGCCTGTCCAACATTTCCTTCGGGCTGAACCCGGCGGCGCGCGCGGTGCTCAATTCCGTTTTCCTTGACCATGCGGTACGCGCGGGCATGACGGCGGCGATCGTCCATGTCTCCAAGATCCGCCCGCTCCACCTGATTGCCGAGGAAGAGGTGAAGGTGGCCGAGGACCTGATCTTCGACCGCCGCGCCGAAGGCTATGACCCGCTGCAGCGCATGCTGGAACTGTTCGCCGACCGCAAGGCCGCCGACGCGGTCAAGAAGGTGCGCGCCGAAACGGCGGCGGAACGCCTGAAGGACCGCATCGTCGATGGCGACCGCAAGGGGCTGGAGGATGACCTGGCCGAGGCGATGCGTGACATGCCGCCGCTGGACATCATCAATACCGTCCTGCTCGACGGGATGAAGGTGGTGGGCGAACTGTTCGGGGCGGGCAAGATGCAGCTGCCCTTCGTGCTGCAGTCCGCCGAGACGATGAAGGCCGCCGTCGCGTGGCTGGAGCCGCACATGGAGCGCAAGGAAGGCCAGACGCGCGGCACCATGGTGCTGGCGACGGTCAAGGGCGACGTGCACGACATCGGCAAGAACCTTGTGGACATCATCCTGACCAACAATGGCTATCGCGTCATCAACCTGGGCATCAAGGTGCCGGTGGCGGACATGATTTCCGCCGTGCGCGAACATGCTGCCGATGCGATCGGCATGTCCGGCCTGCTGGTGAAATCGACCGTCATCATGCGTGAAAACCTGGAGGAAATGAACCGGCAGGGGATCGAGACGCCGGTTCTTCTGGGGGGGGCCGCGCTGACCCGCAATTATGTGGAGGAGGACTGCGCCGCCGCCTATGGCACGGACGGGCGCGTCGCCTATGCCCGCGACGCGTTCGACGGGCTGTCGCTGATGGACAGGGTGGTGAAGGGGGAATTCGACACCTACCTCGCCGCGATTCAGGCCCGCCGCGCCACCAAGGCGACGCGTGCCAGGCCGCGCGATCCGGAACAGGCGGAAAACCGTGGTTTTGCCCCGCCGGACATTGCCGCCGCGCGGGCGCGCCGCGAACGCCTGACCCGGGACGAGCCGGCGGTGACCCCGCCCTTCTGGGGGCCGCGCGTGCTGGAGGCCACGCCGGAGGCCGTGGTGCCGTTCCTCAATGAACGTTCGCTGTACCAGTTCCAGTGGGGATTTCGAAAGCAGGGCCGCTCGCTGGAGGATTTCATGGGATGGGCGCGACAGGAACTGCGCCCGGTCATGCGCCGCATGCTGGCGATGTGCGCGCAGGACGACATCCTGCGTCCGCAGGCGTCCTATGGCTACTGGAAGGCGGCGGGGGAGGGCAATGACCTTGTCATCTTCGACACCGACGGCACGACCCAGCTTGCCCGTTTCACCCTGCCGCGCCAGCCGCGCGAGGATGGGGAGTGCATTGCCGATTTCGTGCGCGACATCGATGACGCGCAGCGCGACGTGATCGGCATGCAGGTCGTCACCGTGGGGCAGAAGGCGTCCGATATCGCGCGCCAGTGGTTCGAGGCCGACCGTTACAAGGACTATCTCTACCTCCATGGCCTGTCGGTGGAGATGGCCGAGGCGATGGCCGAATACACCCACAAGCGCATTCGCGCCGAACTCGGCTTTGCTGCGGAAGATGCGCGTGACATGAACAAACTGCTGCAGCAGGGCTATCGTGGCTCGCGCTATTCCTTCGGCTATCCCGCCTGTCCCCGGCTGGAGGATCAGGAGCCAATTCTGAAGCTGCTGGATGCCGAGAAGATCGGCGTGACGCTGACGGACGGGTTCCAGCTCCATCCGGAGCAGTCGACCTCCGCGCTGGTGATCCTCAATCCCCACGCGAAATATTTCTCCATCTGACCGGTCACTGGCCGGCCACGCGCGGGGCAAGGTCCCCGCGCGTGTTGTTGACCCGGTGCACGATGCCCCCCATCATCGTGTCATGCGCCAGCCACCCCCCCGCGACAGTGCCGATGACAGTGCCGATCCGACGCCGCGCCTGCAGGCGGCGGAGATTATGACGCGCCTGTACGAGCGCCTTCTGGCGCGGCTGGGCAACCGGGGCATCCCTGATCCCGGCCAGCCGCCCGATGCGCAGGCGATGGCGCATATCCGCGCCGCCGCCCGCCGTTTCACCATCCATGCCGAACAGTGCCTGATCGCCCTGATGAGCGAGGATCACGACCAGCTTGTGATGCAGAGCGCCGATGTCCTGTCGGAACTGATGCGCACATGGGTGGTCTGTGGTGTGGAGCCGGAGGATATCTGGATCGAACTGGATCGCCGCACGCGCATGGGCAACCTGCTGCTGGCGCTGAACACGGCCGAACGCGCCAGCGTCGCGCCCGCGCTGCGGCGGCGTCCGTGGAAGATCCGCACGACCAAGCTGCCGTGACCCATGCGGCAAGAAGCCATGTAGATGCCGGGGCCATGTGGACGCCGGGGACCGGGATTGATGGTTTTCCCCCTATGAACCATGGCGGGCAGATGGCATAAGCAGGCCCGGCGACGGGGCGTCGTCGTGACCTTGTGCCCCTGCCGCCCACCGGAGCAGAAGGAACAGCGCGATCCATGGATCGGGTCCATGCCCGCAGCGTGCAGACATTCCCGGCACGCATGATCCCGCATCGGCCGGTCTCCCGCGGGGTGTCTGGCCAAAGATGAGCTGGATCGACATCGCATGCCTGTCCATTGTCGGGCTGTCGGCCGTCGTGGGGGCCGTTCGCGGCTTCTCGCGCGAGGTGCTGGGCGTTGCCGCGTGGCTCATGGCCGGCATCCTGTCCTTCAGCTGGCATGGTTTCCTCATCCCCTATGCGGCGCAGTGGATCCATACGCCGCTGCTGGCGCGGGGGGCGGCGCTGGGAATAATGTTCATCGCGCTCCTTGTCGTCTTTACCACCACCGCCCATCTGTCGGGTCAGGCCGTGCGTGGCTCCATCCTGGGTGGAATCGACAGGATGCTGGGGCTGCTGTTCGGCGTGCTGCGGGGGTATGCCTGCCTGCTTGTGCTGTATCTGGCGGTGTGTTTCCTCATGCCGCGCGACACGTGGCCCGACGCCATGAATGACAGCCGGATTGTCCCGGTCATTGGCGACAGCACGGCCTATCTGTCACATTTTACCTCCGATTCCCTCACGCCACACCTTGCGCAACCGGCGCGAACACGTCATGACGCGCCAGTCTGAACCTTCCATCGGTCTCCGCCGCCGCTGTCCGTCAAGGAAAGATCGCTGATCCATGTCCCGTATCCGCTTCTCCGCCTCGTCCGGTTCTCCCATGGGGGCATGCGCGCCGAACGACGATGTCCCCGCCCAGTGGCATGACGATGACAAGCCGCATGAGGAATGCGGCGTCTTTGGCGTATGGAATACCAAGGGGGCGTCGGCGCTGACCGCGCTGGGGCTGCATGCGCTGCAGCATCGCGGGCAGGAAGCCACCGGCATCGTGTCTTATGACGGGGAACGTTTCCATACGCACAAGGGACTGGGCCTGGTGGGCGACGTCTTTGGCGATGCGAGCGTGATGGCGACCCTGCCGGGCCACAGCGCCGTGGGGCACAACCGTTACGCCACCACCGGCGCGACCCTGATCCGCAATGTGCAGCCCCTGTTCGCCGATTTCGAATTCGGCGGCCTTGCCGTGGCGCATAACGGCAACCTGACCAATGCCGAAACCCTGCGCAAGGCGCTGGTGCGCCGGGGCTGCATCTTCCAGTCCACGACCGACAGCGAGGTGTTCATCCACCTGATCGCCATTTCGCTGTATGCAAGCGTGGAAGACCGGCTGATCGACGCGCTCAAGCAGGTGCTGGGCGCGTATTCGCTGGTGGCCCTGTCGCGCGACGCACTGATGGGCGTGCGTGACCCGCTGGGCGTGCGTCCGCTGATCCTGGGGCAGATCCCCGGCGAGGAAGGCGAAGGCCCGACATGGGTGCTGGCGAGCGAGACCTGCGCCCTTGATATCGTCGGCGCCGAGTTCGTGCGCGATGTCGAACCGGGCGAGATCGTCGTCATCAATGACGAGGGCATCCGTTCGATCCGCCCCTTTGATTCCAAGCAGTCGCGGTTCTGCGTATTTGAATACATCTATTTCGCGCGGCCCGATTCCGTCATGGATGGCAAGGCGGTGTATGACACGCGCAAGCAGATCGGCGTCGAACTGGCCCGCGAAAGCGCGGTGGAGGCCGACGTGATCGTGCCGGTGCCCGATTCCGGCGTGCCGTCGGCCATGGGATATTCCGTCGCCAGCGGCATTCCTTTCGAACTGGGGATCATCCGTAACCATTATGTGGGCCGCACCTTCATCGAACCCACCGACCAGATCCGCAACCTTGGCGTAAAGCTCAAGCATTCCACCAACCGTCCGGTGCTGGATGGCAAGCGGGTCGTCCTGGTGGATGATTCGATCGTGCGTGGCACCACCTCGCGCAAGATCGTGGACATGGTGCGCGCGGCGGGCGCGAAAGAGGTGCACATGCGCATCTCCTCCCCCCCCACGATGCATTCGTGCTTCTACGGCATTGATACGCCCGAACGCAGCAAGCTTCTGGCGGCGCAGCATAACCTTGAGGAAATGGCGGAACTGATCGGCGTGGATTCGCTGGCGTTCATTTCCTTTGACGGGCTGTACCGCGCACTGGGCTACAAGGACCGGCAGGGGGCGTGCAACCGCTATTGCGATGCGTGCTTTACCGGCGACTATCCCATCGAACTGGTCGATTACAACGCTGAAAATCCCACCACCCCGGCGTGATCGCGCAATCGCCACGCCGCCTGCCTGAAGGATCGGTGGCACTGGTGACCGGCGCAAGCCGGGGGATCGGGCAGGCCGTGGCCTGTGCCCTGGCCGGTGCCGGGGCGCACTGCATCCTGATGGCGCGTACGGTGGGGGGGCTGGAACGGACGGACGACCTGATCGCCGCCTGCAATGGCGGGACGGGACGGGCGACGCTGCTGCCGATGGATCTGGTGGACGGGAGCGCGGCCGACATGCTCGGGCCTTCCATCATGGCGCGTTTCGGCCGTCTGGACATCCTTGTCCACTGTGCCGCGACCCTTGGCGTGCTGACCCCCGTGACCCATATGCGCCCCGATGCGTGGCAGGACTGCCTTGCGCTGAATACCACGGCGGCATGGCGGCTGATCCGCACGACGGCGCCCCTGCTGGAACAGGCGCCGCATGGACGTGCCGTGTTCCTCAGCGATCCGCATGCCCGGATACCGGCCCCTTTCTGGGGGATGGTGGCGGCGTCGCGCGCGGCGCAGGATGCGCTTGTCCTGACATGGGCCAATGAGCTTCCTGCCGGATGCGCCCTGCGTGTCAATCTGTTCGATCCGGGCGTGGCGGCCACGCGGATGCGGCGGCAGGCCATGCCGGGCGAGGATTTCGCGCCTCTGCCTCGTCCCGATCAGGTGGCGCGGCAGATCCTGCCCCTGTGCCTGCCCGACGAAAACCGGCAGGGACAGCGCATCGTTGCCCGGCCCATCGTGCAGCCGGTGAGAGACTGTTTGACAAGGAATGCCTGACAACCAACTGAAATCATGAAAGTTTTTGGTGAAGCTTTTTCCAAAAAGCTTCAAGAAGACGCCGCCTTTTTGGAAAAAGGCGGCACCCAAAAACTTTTGTCATTTATAATCAGCAGGCTGTTTTTAAACGGTCTCTAATTTGAATCCGGCATGCTGTCGGCGGATCGCAGGCATGAAACCGTATTACGGTTTCGCATTCAGCCATGTCTGGACATATACTGCGCGGCATGAGCAAGAGCACGCCCGCGACGGTTGCCCTCGACGGGGCTGGCGTCGCCTATACGGTTGTTACGTACGAATATGATTCCACGGCCGAGCAGGTCGGCAATCACGCCGCCGAAGCGATCGGGGAGCCGCCGGAACGGGTTTTCAAGACCCTGATGGTGGAGGTCGATGGTCGCCCGGCCTGCGTCGTGGTGCCGGTCGCGCGCAATATCAGCATGAAGAAGGTCGCGGCGGCCTTTGGCGGGAAATCGGCGCAGATGATGAAGCCGACCAATGCCGAACGCGCCACCGGGTTCAGGGTGGGGGGGATCAGCCCCTTCGGGCAGAAGAAAAAGGTCCCCACCGCCATGGCGCAGGAAGCGCAGGGCGAACCCTATATGGTCATCAATGGCGGCAGGCGCGGCCTTCTGGTGCGCCTGTCGCCCGCGGATGCCATGCAGGCGTCCGGGGCATTTCCCGCCGACCTGCTGTCCTGACCGATGCGTTTCCCCGCGCCATCCGTCAGGAGGGGCAGGGAGCGAACGAAAGGCGACTTAAGAGACTGTTTGAAAAAGTGGTCCTGACAACCAACTGAAATCATAAAAGTTTTTGGTGAAGCTTTTTATAAAAAGCTTCAAAAAGACGCCGCCTTTTTGGAAAAAGGCGGCACCCAAAAACTTTTATGATTTATTATCAGCAGGCTGCTTTCAAACAGTCCCTTACTGGTCGCCCCCCTGATCGTTCATCTGGAACGGTGCGACGGGGTACTTGCCCGTCTTGGCGATTTCTTCCGGATCTTCGTTCGGTCCGGGGATATAGACCGACGGCAGCGTGGAGTTGAGGTGGGTGATCACTTCACTGCTGATATCGAGCGTATTGTCATGCAGGGCAGCAGTCCCGGCCTGAAGGACCATCGTCATGCCACGCGCCCGCGCAATGGCGGAGACGATCTGCTGGATTTCGCGCTGGACCTGGTTTAGCCCGACCTGAGCGTCTTCCTCAAGGATGCGGCTGCGGTTCCCGAACTTGGTCCGGTCCGCCATCACCCGCTTCTGAAGGTCCTGCTGCTGCGCGGGCGTGGGGGCCTTGCCGCTCTTGAGGATGGTCTGGCGGATGCCCTGCAGCTGCGTTTCCTCGGCCCGCACGTCGCTGACCAGGGCCTCCCGGCGGGTGCCGAGTTCCTTTTCGACTTTCTGCACCGCCACAGACTGCGACATGATCATCTGCGTGTTGAATACGCCGATGACCGGGGCTGCGGGACGTGTGCCGGGGGGAAGCGGCTTGAATTCCGGCACCGCCGGCATCGGCAGGACCGGGGGCTGCTGCGGTGCGGCGCCCGTGGGCGCGCCTTGCGCCATTGCCACGACCGGCGTCAGGGTCATCGCCAGCGCCAGCGTGACCCATCGTCCGAACCCGGCCCGCTGACGGGTCGGGGCAAGCCCGGCATTGCGCTTAGCTGTCATAATCCATATCCATGATTGTTCCGCCATCGAATGTCTTTGGGTAGCGGATCATATGGCGAATTAACAGCCCCGCCCCCATAAAAAACCTGTCCGGCGAAACCTGTGGCCATACCGGTCGGGACAGGCGGGGCATGTCAGGCGCGACCGGCCCGTCATGGCTGCGTCACAGGCGCCACAGCAGGGGGGTATGTGAAAGGAAAATCAGGAACAGCCCCCCGAGGAACGCAACGCGGAACCCGCGATTGGCCCCGGCCTCCAGCAGTTCGTCACGCGTCAGGACCTGCATGAAGGGGTCCGATATCCGTCCGCGCTGCGTATCCGGCAGGCCCGCGATCCGTCCGCGCCATTCATTGCGGTGGCGCAGCTGTTCGGTGGTGGAAATGTTGACCCGGTCGTACAGCGACAGGACGTAGGAATCCAAGTCCTCGATTCGGTAGAGGAGTTCGCGTGCGTTCTTCACGGCGACATGGGGTCCGGCCCGCACCAGACGCAGACAGCGCAGGCGAAAGGGGGTGATTCCGATATGTTCGGCGGCCTCAGGCATCGACAGCATGCGCTTGAGGGGGAACATATGAACCGTAGCCTGCTGATCGTCAGAGATTATTGGGCCGGTCATGATATGCAGTAAAATCGACCATCCTTCGCCGACGTGTCAAATGGAATATCGGCGTGGCGCCGGGCCTGCGCACATACGACCCATGCGGCATGCCGATACGCATGGCACATCTGTCGGGGCTGGATCGCCAGTTGCCTGATATCATCAGGATTTTCATGGCATGATGAAAAAACGGGACAAACCGTTTCCATAACAGATATCATCAAACCGGATCGACCTGCGTCTTCGGGAACCGGTCCGGCGGGGGTTGCGTCATCATGGATACCCGCGTGGAAGCGGTTGCAACGGAGTGCCTGGCAAGGTGAGGTTACGTATGGAACATCGTATTCGCACTGGACGGCTGGAACTGGAACCCGTGTCCTGGCGGGACATCGACGATGTCGCGCGGCTGAAGGCCAATGCTGGCGCGATGGGCCTGCGCGGTGGGGGCATACGCTCCCGCGGGCAGAGCGAGGCGGACATGGCCGCGCACATCTTCAGCTGGGGGCGCGATGGCGTCGGCATCTTCGCGGTGCGCGAGGGTGGGCGGTTTGTCGGCATGGCGGGCGTCTGGCCCGCAGGGGAAGATGGGACATACGAATTCGACTATGCCCTTTTCCCCTCCCGCGCCGGGCGCGGCCTGACGCGGGAGGCCGCGGGCGCCGCGCTGGCATTCGCCCATGATGTCGGGGTGCGCCGCATTGTCGCCCATGTGCAGGACGCGGATATTGTCGGGCGCAAGATCATCGGCGGCAGCGGAATGGCCGTCTGCCAGCGTTATGCCGCGCCAGACGGACGTTCGATGCTGCTTTACCACAGCGTGCGGGTGCCCGGCGGGGTGCCGGCAGGGACCCTGCACTGAGGGACGGGGAATCGCAGGTGGAAAGGGCGGGACCCTTCCGATTCCGCCCGCGCGGCATTGCACCGCCGACCCAGGGGACGCATGTCAGGCGCGGGGCCGATAATGGCCTGAAATCAGGAAACTTTCCGGCAAAGCTTTTTTGGGAAAGCCTTGAAAGACATCGCCTTTTTGAAAAAAGGCGATGTCCGGAAACCTTATATTGTTTTTCAGGCAACCATCATCAGTGATGGTTGGCAAGCTGCCGCGTCAGGGCGTGGAGCAGCGCGTCGACATTGCCGCCATTGCGCGCGATGTAGGAGCTGTAATCCTGCCGCTGCGTCAGGCGCAGGCTCGCGCCTTCGCCCACGACATCGACGACCTTGGGCGATCCGGTGGAATTGCTGATGACCCATTCCGTATTGGCGGGCGGCTGTCCCGGCCGGTTGATGACAGTGGATACCGCGATATCGTCGCCTGACGGTGCACTCTGCCCCACGGTGAAGGAAACGCCACGATAATCCCCGATCTTGTCGGTAATGGCGTTGACCAGCACCTGATGGAACAGCTGCAGGTAATGGGTCTGCTGTTCGGGGGTGGCGACGCGCCAGTACCGCCCGATGCAGTACCGGCCGATGGCATCGACATCCACGTTCTGGTCCAGCAACGGCTCGATCTGCTGCTTCTTCTGGGAGAGGGAGATATCGTTGTTGACGATCGCGACCAGCTTGTTCCCGAATTCATGCACGAACGTACGGGCCTGCGCACCGCTGTCGACGGCGTGGACGGGGGCTGTCACCGACAGGGTGCCGACTATGGTGAGAAGACCCAGTGCATGGCGACGGGTGAAGGATGTCTGCATCGCTGTGTCCCTGTTTGTTCTTATCTGTTGCTGTACCAGTCCGGAACCGTTGCCCGGTGGTCCGCCTTGATGGCCGCGGCCTGTGCCTTGCGCTGCTGCTGGTAGGCACTGCGGATCGTTGCGTAGGGATCAAGCGAATCCTTCATCACCTGATCGAGCGCATCGACATTGGTCGCCATCCCGTTGATGGTGCCCATGATGTTGTAGGCCCAGTTGAATGTCAGCAGGCCATAGCCGCGCGGCACGTAGTTCCACGGCGACAGGCCCACGTCGATGCCATAGCCGAGGCCGTCGCGGAAGGATGACGGACCCAGCGCCGGCAGGAACAGGTATGGACCCGACGGGACGCCCCATGTCGCCAGCGTCAGGCCGGCATCATTGTCATGATGCTTGTAACCCGCGTAATTGGCCACATCGATCAGGCCGCCAAGCCCGACCGTCATGTTGATGCACCACCGCACGAAGGCATCGCCCGCGCGGCGCGGCTTGCCCGCCCCGACATCGTTGAAGAAGACGACGGGTTCGTTCATCGTCTGGTACAGGCTGCCGAACGAATTGCGCAGCGGACGCGGCACGGCCCAGATATAGGCTTTCGCGACGGGACGCAGCGTATATTTGTTGGCCCACATGGTGATGCCGAACGCCTTGCGGTTCAGCTTTTCGTACCGGTCGTTGGCTTCCTTGTATTCCGCCAGCGCGTCGGGATCCTTGGGCGGCGGTGTCGCGCAGCCCGCCAGCGCCAGCAGCCCCATGAACGCACCAGCCAGGCGCAGCGCCGGACGACAGGGAAGCGGGGACGGGCGGGGCGACGAAGAATTCGATCCTGTCTCTGCGCGCATGCTCGTTTCCGCTTCCCTCTGTCTTCTAGGTTCCGGCGGAAGAACGCCGGAGGCTATGTATTTATAAAACCTTGTATGGGCCATGCCCGCTTGCGTCCCTCTCTAGCATGGGATGACCGTTGTGCAATCCGCAAGCAGGGGATCGAACGGATATTGTGCCTGCATTGCAATGACGGCATGGGAGTAAACCGGGTTTTCGCATCGACATGCAATGACATCATATCATGTGATTGGTGCCAAAGGTGTGGCGGGGAATCCACATCTTTCACCCGATCTGGGCCGGTCGCCGCCCGGCGGGGCCGCGTCCGGGAATCCGGGTCACGCGATGTTGAGGCCCGATGTCAGCCCGCGCTGATGCGCGACGCGATTTCGGGGAACATGTTCGTCAGTTCCGTGATCTCACGCCGCGACAGGCCCTCCGCCTTGGGATCGACAGGCTGTCCCGCCATGACGGCGCGCAGCACCCGCAGCGCCGGCCCCGACAGCAGCACCGCGTCGCGCATGTAATCACGGAAGGCCCCGAACGTCAGCGGCACCCATTTTTCCACAAGTCCCAGGATGGCGTCGGCATAGGCGCGGATTTCGTACTGGGCATGGCTGTCGGCGCGCAGGCGCAGGAAATGCAGCAGGTTCCACAGGTTAATCTGCCAGTAGAACTGGGTCATGATGTTGACCGGCAGGTTCATGCGCGCCAGTTCGCGCGCAATCGACGGGCGGGTGGGGTCAACCGGCGCGCCGGTCGCGTCCTCGTTCAGTAGCTCAAGATAATGGTCATAGCACCGCGCCGCGTCGTCGCGCAGGATGTCGAGTACCTGCTGCGCCTGCCCGGGCGGAAGGGTCGTGCCACGCCCCTGCTTGTTGCTGGCGGACTGGATGGCGATGTCCTCGGGGCGGGGGAAATAGAATTCCTTCTCCAGCACGGAATAACGGGCCGAATATTCATTGATGCTGGCGGTACGGTGGCGGAACCACTGCCGGGTGACGAAAATCGGCGCGCGGACATGCAGCTTGATGACCGCCAGTTCGAACGGGCTGGTATGGCGGTTGCGCATCAGGTAGCGGATCAGGCCACGGTCGTCCGACGTGCTTTTCGTGCCCTTGCCATACGACACGCGCGCGCCCTGCACGATGCCATCGTCGCCCCCCATGTAATCGACCAGCCGCACGAATCCCGTGTCGAGCACGGGAATGGGTTCGTACATCGCCTCTTCCACGGCGGGGACGACCATGCGGCGGGTTGGGGTCCATGCGGCGCGCGCCGCGTCGATTGCCGATTTCTGGTCGTTGGAAAACATGGGCCACCATTCGTGCTAGGGGATTCAGGCGTTGCCGCGCATACCATGCCCGACCCCATCCGTGCCAGTTTCCTTGCAGGTTTCGGATTTCATCACGGCCGGATCATTCGCATCACCTTGCGCCCGTCCCCCATCGTCCCTATATCTGTCGGTGCCGGAGGGGCCTGCCCCTTGGCTATGGCGATAAACGGCGCGTGGAATAAGTGTTGTGGACCCGGGGGCGGTACCCGGCGTTTCCACCAGTTTTTTCGCGATGGGTGGAACAGGATTCCACCCCATCCGAAAGATGGGAACGAAACAGGCTCGACACGCATGGTAAAGACCCGCCTTTTGCCCGGCATTGTACCGCCGTTATCGGGCTAAACTTACAAGTGCCAACGATAACTCTGAGGTGCTCGCTGTCGCTGCATAAGCGATAAGCGCGGTTCGAGGGGGCACCGGGCAACAGAAGCCCCCTCACTTGCCCTGATCCCCAATGATGTCGGTTCCGTCGTGGTGCCTATCTGCTTCGTGAAGGCGGGCGGATCGGATGTTCCCTTGTCTTGAGGCAGGGTTTGACGCACAGCTTCATGCTGTGGCACGGCGTGGTCTGAACCCGCATGTCTGATAAGGTCGGCCCGCGAATCCGGCGCCGCCGTTACGGAGAAGCCCGAAATGTCCGATGATCACGACGAGGAAAATGGTTTTGACGCCAGTATCCCCGACAGTCTCCTGCCCTATGATACCTGGATCCAGGAGGCATATCGCGACGTCATGCTGCGCGCCTTTGAACATGTCGTGGCCGCGGGCGGGCTGCCGGGTGATCATCATTTCTATCTGACATTCCGGACCGACTGGCCCGGCGTTGAAATGCCGGCCCGGCTGCGCGCGCAGTACCCGCATGAAATCACCATCGTCCTGCAGCACCAGTTCCACGGGCTGAAGGTCGATCGGGCGGCGGGAACGATTTCGGTCCAGCTTGCCTTTGGCGGCATTCCCGCGACCCTCGTGATTCCGGCGGCGGCGATATCGGCGTTCGCCGATCCGCACATCAAGCTGCACCTTGCCTTCCACGTGCCAGAACAGCCGCCGCAGGCCGCACCGTCGGCCGAAATCCACAGCGTCGTCCCGCAGGTGCATGCCACCCGCGCCCGCGATTCCGAAAAGGACGCCGCCGACGGGCATGCCGCCGAGGGTGATGCGCCCGCCGACGGGGACGCGCCCGAGTCCTCGCCGCAGGTCGTAAGCCTGGCCGCCTTTCGCAAGCGGGGCACAGAACCGGGCTGAGCCCTGATTTCATCCGGGCGCCCGGGTGGGACCGGGCGCCTTTGCCATAAACCGCCACCTGGAAACAATCCGGGGGCATCCATTAAGGCAGGAGACCGTCCGTTGAACACCGTTACATCGACCAAGGCCGCGAAACCGGCCCTCAAGCCCTTTGTCTATGGGCCGCTTTTCCCGCTTCATGACGATGACACGCCATGGAAGAAGCTGGAGATCGAGGGGATCACCACATCGGTCCTGGGCGGACGCACCGTCGTGCATGTCCGTCCCGAGGCACTGCGTGAGCTTGCCGCGCGTGCCTTCAATGACGTGGCCCACCTGCTGCGTCCGGGCCATCTGGCGCAGCTGGCCAAGATCCTCAAGGATCCCGAGGCATCGGACAATGACCGTTTCGTGGCGCTCGACCTGCTGAAGAACGCCTGCATCGCGGCGGGCGGCGTGCTGCCGATGTGCCAGGATACCGGCACCGCCATCGTCTATGGCAAGAAGGGCCAGCGCGTCTGGGTCGACGGGAACGAGGAAGAGGCGTTCTCCCACGGGGTGTACGATACCTATACCCGTACCAGCCTGCGGTATTCGCAGATGGCGCCCCTGTCGATGTTCCAGGAAGTCAACACGGGCACCAACCTGCCGGTGCAGTTCCATATCTCGGCAACGCCGGGCGATTACCATGCCGAACAGATGGACCTGATGTTCATCGCCAAGGGCGGCGGGTCGGCCAACAAGACGTTCCTGTTCCAGGAAACCCGCGCCCTGCTGTCGACCGAGGAAAACCTGCTGAAGTGGCTGGATGGCAAGATCCGTTCGCTGGGGACGTCGGCCTGTCCGCCCTATCACCTTGCGGTGGTGATCGGTGGCATGTCGGCCGAACAGACGCTGGAGACGGTGAAGCTTGCCTCCACCAAGTGGCTCGACAGCCTGCCGACCGAAGGCAGCCCGCAGGGCCATGCCTTCCGCGATCTGGAGATGGAAGAAAAGATCCACAAGCTGACGCAGCGTCTGGGCATCGGCGCGCAGTTCGGGGGCAAGTATTTCTGCCATGACGTGCGCGTGGTGCGCCTGCCGCGCCACGGCGCGTCCCTGCCGGTGGGAATCGGGGTGTCATGCTCCGCCGACCGCCAGGTGAAGGCCCGCATCACCGCCGATGGCGTCTTCCTCGAACAGCTGGAGACCGATCCCGCGCGCTTCCTGCCCGAAATGACGGACGAGCATCTGGGCGGGGAGGAAGTCGCCATCGACCTGAACCAGCCGATGGACGAGATTCGCAAGAAGCTGTCGCAGTATCCGGTGCGCACCCGCCTGTCGCTGACGGGCACGATGGTGGTGGCGCGCGACATCGCGCATGCCAAATTCCGCGAGCGGCTGGAAAAGGGGGAGGGCCTGCCCCAGTACCTCAAGGACCATCCCGTCTATTACGCGGGGCCGGCCAAGACCCCCGAGGGGATGCCCACAGGATCGTTCGGTCCCACTACGGCGGGCCGCATGGACAGCTATGTCGCCATGCTGCAGAAGGCGGGCGGATCGTACGTGATGCTGGCCAAGGGCAACCGTTCCAAGGCCGTGCGCGACGCGTGCAAGGAATATGGCGGTTTCTACCTCGGTTCCGTGGGCGGCCCGGCGGCGCGCCTGGCGCAGGACTGCATCCGCAAGGTCGAGGTGCTGGAATATCCCGAACTGGGCATGGAAGCGGTATGGAAGATCGAGGTGGAGAATTTTCCCGCCTTTATCGTTATCGACGACAAGGGTAATGATTTCTACGATGGGCTGACGGGCTGAAGAATCGGTCCGTCGGCCCCGTTTTGGGGCTGACAACCGGAGACTGCGCGCCATGCGTTTTACCGTCGATCGACTGGACCATCTTGTTGTCACCGTGCGGGATCTGGAGATCTCGTCTTCGTGGTATCAGCGCGTCCTGGGCATGGAACGGGAGGAGTATGGCCGCAACAACCGCACGGCCCTGAAATTCGGGGGACAGAAGATCAACCTGCGTCCCCATGGGGCGCAGGGCTGGACCACGGCGCAGGACGCCCTGCCCGGCACGAACGACATGTGCTTCATCACCGCCGTCAGCAGTACCGACGTGGTGGAACACCTGCAGCAATGTGGCGTGCAGGTGACGGAAGGGCCGGTGGCCCGCCTTGGCGCGCTGGGTCCGGTGACCTCGGTTTACTGCGAGGACCCGGACGGAAACCTGATCGAAATCGCTTCCTATCAGGGCTGAGCGGCGGACGGCATAATCCATTACAGAAGTTTTTGGGTGCCGCCTTTTTCAAAAAGGCGGCGTTCTTCGAAGCTTTTTGAAAAAAGCTTCACCAAAAACCTTTGTGATTTCAGGGGATTGTCAGGCCAGCTTTTTCAAACAGCCTCTTACTTCTTGCCGTACACGGCCGTCAGCGTGGCGGAGCCGAGGCTGTGCTTGCCCACGACAAAGCCGACCATTGCGCCGCTGGCATCGGTCGGCAGGTCGAGGCGTTCGATATCAAGGGCGTGGACGGTGAAGATGTAATGATGCTCCGCCCCGGGCGGGGGGGCCGCGCCACCATAGACATTGCCCCCGAAATCGGTGCGCGTCATCACGGCATGTTCCGGCAGGTTGGCATCCCCCGATCCCGCGCCCGCAGGCAGCGAGGTCACGTTGGCGGGGATGTTGATGACGATCCAGTGCCACCATCCCGATCCGGTCGGCGCGTCGGGATCGTACATCGTGATGGCGAAGCTTTTGGTGCCTTCGGGCGCGTCCGACCATGCCAGCGGGGGGGAAATGTTTCCCCCGCAATAGCCCATGCCGTCGAAGACCTGCGCCTCTGGCAGGCGGTCGCCCTCATGAAAGGCGCGACTGGTCAGTGTAAAGGTCATGATACCGGTTTCCTGCAGCCGACGCCGCCATCACGGGCGGCGTCGTGCGAATGAAAGAAAGGGGCAGGCGGCCTGCCGTGGCCGCCCCGTCCGCATTGCCTGCGCGGCCGATGCAAACGCCGTGGCATCCTACCAGTTGTTGCTGATGAGCCAGAATTCCTCTGACGTCAGGGTGACGACGGGGGTTCCATGCTTGCATTCCGCGGCGGCCAGCGCCAGCGCGCCGATGCGCTGGATCATCAGGGTCTTGCGCTGATGGGCTTCCGACTTTTCCCCGGTGACTTCATCAAGCGCAATCAGCGCGGCCTTGCAGGCCTTGGCCAGGCGGGCGGCATCCAGTGCGGCATAGGACATGATCGGGAGTTTCCTTATGTCTGCGTAAGGTTGCACGCGCGGGACCGGCCCACGCGCGAATCACGGGCCGTATTCTTTACTGCCTTGTCGGTGTGTGTCCAATCATTGCCCGCCCTTTGTCCGTGCGTCATATGCCGCTGCGTCATGCATGACAGCCTCCTGACCACGCATCACGCATGGCCGGTGATGATTCCGGGCCGTCCGGGTTGCCGTGGGACCTTTGTCAGGGTCGCGTAATGCCCGCGTCGCGCACGTTCGCGCTGGCAACGCCGTCATGGATTCCGTAAAGGGATGCTCATGACGGATCTCGTTTCTGATTTCGACTTCGACCTGCCGCCGGACCTCATCGCCGATCACCCGGCGCGTCCGCGCGACAGCGCCCGCATGCTGGAGGTCCTGGCCCACGGCGCGTTCATCGACCGCCATGTGCGCGACCTGCCGGGGTGCCTGCGGGCGGGCGATATCCTTGTGGCCAACGACACCGCCGTCATCCCGGCGCAGCTTTCGGCCATGCGCGGGGCGGCACGTATCGGGATCACGCTGGACCGTATCCTGCCCGATGGCACGTGGCATGCGCTGGCGCGCAACGCGCGTCGCCTGCGGCCCGGCGATACCCTGACCTTCGCGCCCAGCGCCGTCACGGCGGAAGTCGTGGTGTGCGAGGAGGCAGGGGGCGTCGTCCTGCGCTTTGACGTGGAGGGCGAGGCATTCGACCAGTTCCTCCATGATACCGGCCACCTTGCCCTGCCGCCCTATATCGCGCGGCCCGATGGCCCGACGGAAGAGGATCGCAGGGATTACAGCACCATCTTTGCCCAGCATCGCGGCGCGGTCGCGGCCCCCACGGCGGGGCTGCATTTCACGCCCGCCCTGCTGTCGGGGCTGGAAAATGCGGGCGTCCTGCGCCAGACGCTGACGCTGCATGTGGGGGCGGGCACGTTCCTGCCGATGCGCAGCGAACAGATTTCCGAACACCGCATGCATGCCGAACGCGGCACGATTTCCCCTCATGCGGCGCAGCGCATCAATGACGCGCGCGCGGCGGGGGGGCGCGTGGTGGCGGTTGGCACTACATCGCTGCGCCTTCTGGAAAGCGCGACGGGGGAGGACGGGATCGTGCGGCCCTTCCATGGGGAAACGTCGATTTTCATCCGCCCCGGATACCGTTTCCGCGCGGTGGACATGCTGCTGACGAATTTTCACCTCCCGCGCTCCACCCTGTTCATGCTGGTCAGCGCATTTTCCGGCCGGGCCCGGATGCGCGCGGCATATGAACATGCGATGGCGACGGGCTACCGCTTCTATTCCTATGGTGACGCATGTCTGCTTCACCGTAATGACGGAGGTGCGGCATGACCGCTTTTCGCTGGCGGGCGCAGGCCCGTTCGGGTCACGCGCGCGCGGGATACCTCGATACCGCCCATGGCACGGTCGCAACCCCCACCTTCATGCCGGTCGGCACCGTGGGCACGGTCAAGGCGATGACGATGGACGCGGTGCGCTCCACCGGGGCGGGCATCGTGCTGGGCAATACCTATCACCTGATGCTGCGTCCGGGGGCGGAGCGGGTCCGCGCGCTGGGCGGGCTGCACCGGTTCATGGACTGGCCGGGGCCGATCCTGACGGATTCGGGCGGGTTCCAGGTCATGTCGCTGGGCCCGCTGCGCAGGCTTGACGCCGATGGCGTGACGTTCCGGTCGCATATCGACGGTTCGGAACACCGTCTGACGCCCGAACGTTCCACCGACATCCAGCATGCGCTGGATGCGACCATCAGCATGTGTTTCGACGAATGTCCCGCCCTGCCGGCCCCGGCAGAGGCGATTGCGAGGTCCATGCGCATGTCCATGCGCTGGGCGGAGCGGTGTCGCGCGGCGTTCGTCCCGCGCCCCGGCTATGCCCAGTACGGCATCATCCAGGGCGGGACGGAGCCCGAACTGCGCGCCGAAAGCGTGCGCGCCCTGACGGATATCGGGTTCGAGGGATACGCCATCGGCGGCCTTGCTGTGGGGGAGGGGCAGGACCTCATGTTCTCCACCCTTGATGTCACGGTCGGGCTGATCCCCGACGACGCGCCGCGCTACCTGATGGGGGTGGGCACGCCCGACGACCTGCTGGGTGCCGTGGAACGCGGCGTGGACATGTTCGACTGCGTCATGCCCACGCGGGCGGGGCGTACGGCGCGTGCCTATACCGAACGCGGGACGCTGAACATGCGTAACGCGCGCCATGCCACCGACAGCCGCCCCATCTCGCCCGATTGCGACTGCCCCGCCTGTTCGCGCCACAGCCGCGCCTACCTGCATCACCTGTTCCGCACGAACGAGATCCTTGGTCCCATGCTGCTGACATGGCACAACCTGGCCTATTACCAGCGGCTGATGCGTGGGATCCGTGCTGCGATCGTCGATGGCACGCTGCCCGAACATG
This sequence comes from Novacetimonas pomaceti, assembly GCF_003207955.1. Lineage (NCBI taxonomy): Bacteria > Pseudomonadati > Pseudomonadota > Alphaproteobacteria > Acetobacterales > Acetobacteraceae > Novacetimonas > Novacetimonas pomaceti. The sequence goes on along the minus strand of NZ_NOXG01000003.1, from coordinate 127,313 downwards.
CCGCCCATCTGCGCGCGCAATGGGCGATGGAGGACTGGTCCCCTGACGAGATGCCCTTTCCCGACATCCCGCCCGTGCCCTGAATGATGGCGCGCGTCCCTTCCCCCGGCGCGCAGGGTGCCCTCGCGCGGCGGATTTACGACCGCGCGCTGGCGGTGGGGTTCGATGCTGTGGGATTCGCGCCCGCCATGCTGGATGACGCCACGCGCCTGCGCCTGCGCGAGTTCGTGGAGGAGGGACGCCATGGCGCGATGGAATGGATGGCACAGCGCATGTCATGGCGGGGCGACCCGCGCGCCCTATGGCCGGAGGTCCGCAGCGTGATTTCGCTGGGCCTGTCCTATGCCCCCGATGGAGACGCGCTGGCCACGCTGCGCGATCCCGTGGCGGGCAATATCTCGGTCTATGCCCGGCATCGCGACTATCATGACGTGGTCAAGGGGATGCTCAAGCAGGTGGCGCAGTTCGTCGTGGCCGAGGGACGCAGGCAGGCCAATGGCGACACGCCGCCCCCCGGCGTGAAGGTGTTTGTCGATACGGCCCCCGTCATGGAAAAGTCGCTGGCGGCCAGCGCGGGGCTGGGATGGCAGGGGAAGCATACCAACCTCGTCTCCCGCCAGCATGGCAGCTGGCTGTTCCTTGGTGAAATCTATACCACGCTCGACCTGCCGCCCTCCGCCCCGTCCGGGGGGGGATGCGGGACCTGCACGCGCTGTCTCGATATCTGCCCGACCGCCGCCTTTCCCGCGCCGGGACGGATCGACGCGCGGCGGTGCATTTCCTACCAGACGATTGAAAATCCCGATCCCATTCCGCTTGAACTGCGTCCCCTGATGGGCAATCGCATCTATGGCTGCGATGACTGCCTTGCCGTGTGCCCGTGGAACCGCTTTGCCCGCGCGACGCGGCAGATGAAGCTGCGGGCGCGGGCGGATCTGGTCGCGCCCGCGCTGCGCGACCTTGCGGTGCTGGACGACGCGGGATTTCGCCGCCTGTTTTCCGGATCGCCCGTCAAGCGGATCGGGCGGGCGCGTTTCGTGCGCAATGTCCTGATCGCCATCGGCAACAGCGGACGCGCCGAACTGCGTCCCGTGGCGCAGGGGCTGTGTGACGATGCGGCCCCCGTCGTGGCCGATGCCGCGCGCTGGGCGGTGGGACGCCTGCCCGCGTGACGGGGGGGCGTCCCGATCAGGCCGCCCCGATGCTGCGCAAGCGCAGCATGATGCTGTCGGGCCATCGCACCAGCGTCGCGCTGGAGCCCGAGTTCTGGGACGCCCTGGAACGCATGGCGCGCACGCGGGGGATCGGCCTTACGATCCTGATCGCGCGCATTGACGCCGGTCGCGATCCGGCGCGTGCGCTGGCCTCGGCATTGCGGGTTGCGGCCCTTTCGGAATGGATGCCTGCCCTGCCGCCAGCAGGGAGCGGAAACAGGCAAGAATAGTTGGGTTGGCACGCGCGTCGTGCTAGGTTCTGCACATGGCGATATGGGGAAAACTGTTTGGCGGTGTCGCGGGGTTCGCGGTTGGCGGTCCCGTTGGCGCCCTTGTGGGGACGGCCCTCGGGCACGCCGCCGATAACGGATCGTTGCTGGAAACGCCCGCCGGGGGCTGGACCGATCGCTGGGGCGGCCGTCCCAATGCCGATCCCAATGGCGCGGCCACGTTCATGGCGGCCAAGCTTGCCGCCGCGATGGGCAAGCGCGACCAGATGTACGGACTGGTCATCATCATCCTGTCGGCCAAGCTGGCGAAGTGCGACGGGGCGGTCAACCGTGCGGAAATCGACGCGTTCAAGCGCCGGTTCAACGTTCCCGCCGAAAACATGAAGGAGGTCGGGCGCCTGTTTGACATGGCCCGGCAGCGCACCGACGATTACGAGGCCTTTGCCCGCGAACTGGGCAAGGCATTTTCCAACCGCACCGAAATGCTGGAGGAAGGGCTTGCCTCCCTGTTCGTCATCGCGCGTGCCGATGCCGGTCCGTCAGGCGAAATCAATGCGCAGGAGGAGGAATTCCTGCGTCGCGTGCATCGCGCCTTCGGCCTGAGCCCCGGTGCGTGGGAACGCGCGAGCGAAGGGCGCGCCCGCCCCGGCGTGAGCGAGGTTGACGCCTATGCCGTGCTGGGCCTGTCGCGCACCGCCAGCAATGACGAGGTGCGGGCCATGTGGCGGCGTCTGGTGCGCGAACACCATCCCGACATCCTTGCCGCCCGTGGCGCGAGCGAGGCGCAGATGGCGCAGGCCGTGGCCCGCATCGCGCAGATCAACGCCGCATGGGACCGCATCAAGCGCGATCGCCGGATCTAGGGGCCGGTCTGCTGCCTTGGTGCCGTGCGCCGGATTTTCCCGAAGGGCACGCCATGTTCCTGCATTCGCGTTGCGCGCCTTGCAGGTCGGTCTTTGCCTGTCGGGTCGTCCCGCGGAAGGGAAGATCCAATCACCTGATCCGCAAATCCTGAAGAAGTTTTTGGTGAAGCTTTTATCTAAAAAGCTTCATGAAGACGCCGCCTTTTTAGATAAAAGGCGGCACCCAAAACTTTTAAATCATAGTCTGGTTTCAGGCGGTCTTTTGAGCATTCCCCGGCCCACCATCGCGGAACAGGGGACGTTCAGCCGCCGCGTTTCTTGTCCAGCAGCCTGCGCAACGCGCCGCCCACCGTATGCGCCAGCGCGCGGTACGCCTTGCCCGCCGCGCTGTCGGGGGCGGAAATGACGATGGGCGCGCCGTTATCGCCGCTGGCGCGGATATCCGCCAGCAGCGGGATTTCGCCAAGGAAGGGCACGCCGGTCTTTTCCGCCTCGGCCCGCGCGCCACCATGCCCGAACAGTTCGGTGCGGTGGTTGCAGTTGGGGCAGCAGAAATAGGACATGTTTTCCACGATGCCCAGGACGGGCACCCGCATCCGTTCGAACATCGCGACACCGCGCCGCGCATCAAGCAGGGCGATGTCCTGCGGGGTGGAGACGATGACCGCCCCGGCCAGCGCCGTTTTCTGCGCCAGCGTCAGCTGCGCGTCGCCCGTGCCCGGCGGCATGTCCACCACCAGCACGTCAAGTTCGCCCCAGTCCACATCCGCCAGCAGCTGCCCGATCGCGCCCATGACCATGGGGCCGCGCCAGATCATCGCCTTGCTTTCCTCCACCAGCATGCCGATCGACATCGCGGTGATGCCATGGCCATGCAGGGGCTGCAGGCGGCCTTCGCGGACTTCGGGCTGGCTGGTCATGCCCATCATGCGCGGCAGCGACGGGCCGTGGACGTCCGCGTCCAGCAGGCCGACGCGCAGCCCCTCCAGCCCCAGCCCGACGGCAAGGTTGACCGCCGTGGTGGATTTTCCGACCCCGCCCTTGCCCGATGCCACGGCGATGACCAGTCCCACGTTGGGGGGCAGTGGCCCGGCAGGCTGCGCGCCGCCGGCTTTCGCGCCAAGGTTGAGCGGACGGTGCCCCCCGCCGCCTGGCGCGTTCGCGGGGGACGGTGGCGTGGCGGCCGCGCGGTGGGAGGTCAGGATGACGGACGCGCCCTTCGCCCCGTCGAGTTCGTGTGTCAGCCGTGCCTCGATCCCGGCGATCAGCGGGCGGATCCGTTCGGCGCGGTCGCGGTCGGTGGCGATGGCCACATGCACCACGCCATCGCGCACGGTCGCGGCGTCCAGCGTGCCAAGGTCCAGCGCGCACGCCCCCGTGTCAGGATCGCGGACGTCGCGCAGCACCCGTTCGATTGCCGCCTGCGTTATCTGTGCCATGCTGCCCCTGTCGCGCTGAAAAAAACCGATGCAGCCGGGATATAGGGGGCATGGCGCGATGACGGAAGGGGGCGGGGCAGGCCGTCTTGTGCAAAATGCGAATGGCCGGCGCCATAAATTGGCCTTGGCGGGGGTTTTATCCATATCGTATCGGGAATGTGAAATCCGCTGTTCCGCCATCCGCCGCCGGCGGCCTGGAACGGGGGCATGCCGGAAAAGAAGAAGAAATGGTGCGTTGCCATGACATCATATGCACAGGCATGCGGGTCCGTCGTGCCCGCGACCAGCGGCGCGAACACAGGTGCCGCCGCGGTGAAGGCGGATTCCGGCGTAACGGCGGGAAAGGCCGCGCCCCGGGTCCGTGACCATCGCGTCGACGCCCTGCGTGGTGTTGCGCTGCTGATGATGTGCATCGACCATATCCCCCAGGACGTGCTGAACCGCTTTACCATGCGCAATGTCGGTTTCGCCGACGCGGCGGAGGTGTTTGTCCTGCTGGCGGGATATGCGTCGTGGCTGGCCTATGGCCGGGCGTTTTCGCGCCAGCCATGGATGCAGGTTGTCGAACGCCTGCTGCGGCGTTGCGGGCGGCTGTATGTGTTCCAGACGCTGATGGCGGTCGTGACGATCTTCACCATCAGGACATGGCGGCATTACTGGCCCGTCCCGGTCGATTTCCTTGAACCCGAACTGGCCCACGGGCTTGATTCGCTGTGGCGGGTGATGCTGCTGCAGGCGCTGCCGGGCAACCTCAATATCCTGCCGCTCTATATCGTGCTGCTTCTGGCGTTCGCGCCGCTGTGCTGGGTGCTGCGCCGGGTGGGGCCATGGCCGGTCCTGGGGGCGAGTGGCGCGCTGTGGGCGGTGGTCAATTTCGACCCGTCGCTGAATTTCCCCAACTGGCTGGATCCGGACGGGTGGTATTTCGATCCGCTGGCGTGGCAGTTCCTGTTCGTGCTGGGGGCATGTGCCGCCATCCTTGCCGGGCGGCATGGCGGCAGCCTGCCGCTGTCGCGGCCGCTGGCGGCGGCGTGCTGGGCCTATCTTGCGTTTTCGGCGGTGGAATCGTTCCCGTGGACGGGATGGGGTCTGCCGGACATGCGCCCCATGGCCACGCCATGGACGGACAAGATGGTGCTTTCCCCCCTGCGGCTGCTGGATGTGCTGTGCCTGTTCTACCTCGTGCAGTCCTCCAGGCTGGCAACGCGCTGGTCGCAGGGGCGGGCGGGGCAGCTGATGGCGATGTTCGGCCGCCATTCGCTGGAGGTATTTACCCTTGGCACCATCCTCGACCTGTACGGGCGGCTGATTTTCACCAACTTTGGCGTTGGCTGGGGCATGCAGGTCACGATCAACGTGGCGGGGTTCGTGCTGCTGTGGGGCATGACGCGCGAACTGGACCGCAGGCGCGCGCTGGCCCGGGCCGCGCGGCGGGCGTAAAGGGGCCGTGGCCGGGTCGTCACACGGCCATTTTTAGGTGGTTTTCCGGCATCGCGTGATTTCGAAACGGTTTCCGATTGACGTCCGTCATATCGCAAATACGTTCGGACGGGCATGGAATGGCCGCCTGTCCCCGGGCCCATGCGCAGGGGACGGGCGCGCCGGGTTCACGCGCGCAGGTTTCATGAGGGAGGAACGGTCATGACGGACAATATTACGGCGGACGTGCTGCCGCGCCTGACGCGCATGCTGCGCGGGGGGCAGGGCGTGCGCATCGTCCTGTTCGGGTCTTCCACGATCGAAGGGGTGGGGGCCAGCACGCCCGCGCATGCCCTGCCCGCCATCATGCAAAAGGTGCTGGCCCCGTTCGCATCCGGCGGGGTGCAGGTCGTGGCCCACGGGGTGGGCGGCGACGATGCGGAGGCGATGCACGCGCGCGTCGGCGCCATGCTGGCGGACCGTCCCGATCTGATCGTCTGGCAGACCGGCAGCAACGATCCGCTCAAGGGCGATGATGTCGCGGCCTTTGTCGCGCGCACCCGCGACGACCTGGCGACGATGCGCGCATCGGGCGCGGACGTCGTGCTGATGGACCAGCAATATTGCCCGGTTCTTGAAACCTGTCCGGCGTTCCCCGCGTTCCGCGACGCGGTGCATCATATCGCGGCGCAGGATCATGTCCCGCTGTTCACGCGTTATGTCCGGATGAAGTCGTGGTGCACGGAACTGGGCCTGAGCCCGCTGGACCTGTCGCCGGACGGGCTGCATCTGAACGATCACGGGTATCGTCTGCTGGGCGAGGCGCTGGCGGCGTGGCTTATTGAACTGACGGGGCTGCCGGGAGGTGTCGCGTCATGTTATCAGGGAGGCGGGGCGTGACATTCGCCCTGTCCGCCGCAATGGTGTAGATCCTCAGGCCCCGTCCAGATCAGGAAGCAACCTGCCACATGCCCGATCACGTTTCCGCTTTTTCCCGATCCAGCGCCGTCATGGGGATGGGGGCCGCGTTCCTGGCGATGGTAACGGCGCGGGCATATGCGCTGCCGCCAGCCGTGCCGCCGGCCTCTGTCCCGACGACGGCGGGCGCCCCACACGTTACCCCCGTCAGCGACCCCGTGCGCCTGCCCGCGCCCGGCCATGACACGCCCGACAGCTTCGCCGACCTGGCCGCGCGGCTGCTGCCTGCGGTGGTCAACGTCTCCACCACCGAGATGGTCCGCCCCGGCGAGGAGGACGACGACGGGGACGAGGGCGACAACAGCCCGCAGATCCCCAATTTCCCCGAAGGCTCCCCGTTCGAGAAGTTCTTCCACGACTTCATGAACCGCCAGAACTCCCCCAACGCGCCGCCGCGCAAGATGCAGGCGCTGGGGTCGGGCTTCATCATCGACCCTTCCGGCATCGTCGTGACCAACAACCACGTCGTGCGCAATGCCGAACAGATTACGGTGACGCTGCAGGACAACACGGTGCTCAAGGCGCACCTGCTGGGCCATGACGACCGCACGGACCTTGCGGTGCTGAAGGTGGACAGCCCCAAACCGCTGCCGGCCGTGCCCTTTGGCGACAGCGATCATGCGCGCGTGGGGGACTGGGTGCTGGCGATCGGCAATCCCTTCGGCCTGTCGGGCACGGTCACGGCGGGCATCATCTCCTCGCGCGGGCGTAATATCGAACAGGGGCCGTATGACGATTTCATCCAGACGGACGCCCCGATCAACAAGGGCAATTCCGGCGGGCCACTGTTCAACCTGCATGGCGACGTGATCGGGATCAACACGGCCATCTTCTCCCCTTCGGGCGGGTCGATCGGGATCGGGTTCGCCATTCCCTCGGCCGAGGCGCAGGGAATCATCGAACAGCTGCGCAAGCATGGCAAGGTGTCGCGCGGGTGGATCGGCGTGCGGATTCAGGACGTGACGCAGGATATTGCCGACGGGCTCGGCCTGAAAAGCGCGCATGGCGCCCTGATCGCCGGGGTGGAGGCAAAGGGACCGGCGGCGGTCGCCCACCTGCAGACGGGTGACGTGATCCTGACCCTTGATGGCAAGGACATTGACGGGCGCGCGCTGCCGCGTCTCGTGGCACAGCTTCCGGCGGGAAGCGTCGCGCATCTGGGCATCCTGCGCCATGACCACCCGATGAACGTCGCGATCACCATCGGCGCCCTGCCGGAGGAGAAAACCGACAAGGCGGATGGCAAGCCCGCCCAGAAGGCCCCCGCCACGGGCAGCATGGCGGTCGCGGGCCTTGGCTTCACCGTTGGCGCGATCGACGATATCGCGCGCCAGAAATACAACATGGCCGAGGGGCAGAAAGGTGTTGTCGTGACGGGCGTCACCGATGACAGTCCCGCCGCCGAACGCGGACTGCGCAACGGCGATGTCATTACCGAAGTGCAGCAGACGGCCGTCAACACCCCGGCGGAACTGAAACACCAGATCGACCTTGTGCGCGGACAGCACCGCCGGACCGTGCTGTTCCTGGTGCAGAACAGCGACGGCCTGCGCTGGGTGCCCTTCCCCCTGACCGAAGCAGGCGCGCATTCCGATTGATGGCGGGTCTTTCGTTTCTTTCGCTGAAGGATTCCTTCTTGCTGGCCGGGGGAACATGGCGGCAGGTCGTGCGCATGCTGGTTTCGCTGATCGGGTCGGGCGTGGTCGCCCATCTGGTCCACCTGCAGGAGCCTGTCTGGGCGCTGATCACGTCCGTGGTCGTGATTACGCAAAGCCGCATGACACAGACCCTGTCGACCGGGCAGGATCAGGTGGTGGGCACCCTGATCGGGGCCAGCGCCGGGATTTCGGCCATCGCGATGGAACAGTGGCTCTACTGGCCGACGGATGTCGTGTTCTGGGTCATGCTGATGCCCGTGGCGGTTCTGGCGGCGGCGCGGCCCAAGATGCGCGTGGCGGTCATCACGCTGATGGTGGTCCTGCTGTTCCCCGGCAATGGCGCGCCGTTCGCCCGCCCGTTTGACCGCATCGCCTCGATCATGATCGGCGTGGTGGTCTCGTTCGTGGTGTCGTTCTTCGTCCTGCGCAACGGGGCGCGGCGCGAGGTGCTGCGCAATTCGGCGGTCCTGCTGCGGCGGCTGTCGGACCTGTTGCAGCTGGCGCTGCACCAGCATCCGGACAATGACGCGGTTTCCGCGATTGACGATGCATGCCGCGCACTGTTGCAGGACCTTAATGACGGCGTGAAGGAGGCGGAGGTCGAGCATCCCGGATCCCTCGCGCGGCATGACCCGCTGGTGCTGCGCCTGCCGGGGCTTCTGCGCCGGTTGCGCGCGGATGCGATCTTCATCGCGCGCGCCGCCGTGGAAGGGGAGGCCGCGAGTACCGGCCATCCCCTGCGCAGCGAACGCGAAGTGCTGCAGCACGTCCTGGGGCTGATTGCCGATCGCTGCGACCAGGCCGCCAGCCGCAGCCGTCGCCACCCGCTTCCCGACGATGGGGTGGAAGACGTGCTGGCGCAACTGCCGCAGCCGGGAACGCACTGGACCCCGGTGATGCATTTCGCCCTGGGGCTGCTGCATACCGATCTGACGGTCGTCATCCGCAATGTCTGGGCCGACGGGCGCACGGACGAAGGGGCCTCGAGCCTTGGTGAAGCCCACGCCACGGTCCCTACTTCCACCTGACATGGGCCGCCGGGTGGCGCAAGGTTGCCCCGATGCCCCGCCCGATATGACATTCCGTGTAACATTCCATGCCACCAATGGCGTTTTCGCGCGTTGATACGATGTGTGCCAGTCATCACGTGATGACTGGCACCTGTTCACGTTGGTCAGGAGTTTGGAAAAAGTTATGCTGAATAAAGCGATTCTTGGAAATCTTCCCAAAGGTGTGCGTGGCCCGGCCTATGATCCGGCAACCCTTGCGCCAGGAATCGTGCATTTCGGTGTGGGAAATTTCTTTCGCGCGCATGAGGCATGGTACGTCGAACGATGCCTTGATGCGGGCGATCCGGGTCCATGGGGCATCGTGGGCGTTGGCCTGACGTCGGGCGCACGCAGCGAGAAGAAGGCCGAAACCTTTCGCGCGCAGGACGGGCTGTATTCCCTGACGGAGGTGGATGCCGACGGGGGACGCAGCGTCAGGGTGATCGGCGTGCTGCGCGATTACCTGCTGGCCCCGGACGATCCGCAGGCGGTGCTGGCGCGGCTGTGTGATCCCGCGATCCGTATCGTCAGCATGACCATCACCGAAGGCGGTTACAACATTGACGAGGAGACCGGCGAATTCCGCGTCGATAATCCCCGGGTGCAGGCCGACCTTGCCAATCCGGAGGTCCCTTCCACCGTGTTCGGGTTCGTGGTGGAGGCCCTGCGCCGGCGCCGCGCGGCCGGGACGGGGCCGTTTACGGTCATGTCCTGCGACAACCTGCGTCATAATGGCCGCGTGGCCCGCACTGCCTTTGTCGGATATGCGCGTGCCCGCGATCCCGAACTGGCGCGGTGGATCGAGGCCAACGTGACCTTTCCATGCAGCATGGTCGATCGCATTACCCCCAGCGTGGATGCGCAGACGCGCACGATCCTGAACCGCGAAAGCGGGCTGGATGACGCGCTGCCGGTACTGGCGGAGGATTTCAGTCAGTGGGTCCTCGAAGACAGTTTCTGCGCCGGTCGCCCCCCGCTGGAAAAGGCCGGGGTGGAATTCGTCCGCGACGTGACCGGATACGAGCAGGTGAAGGTGCGTATGCTCAACGCCTCGCACGTGACGCTGGGGGCGCTGGGCCTGCTGCTGGGATACCGGTACGTTCATGACGCCATCGCGGATGAGGATTTGCGCCGTTTCATCAATGCCTATCTGCAAAAGGATGTCATGCCGCAGATCGAGGCGCCGGCGGGGCTGGATCCCGACGCCTATCGCCGCAAGGTCATCAGCCGCTTTTCCAACCGCGCCGTGGCGGATACCCTGCTGCGCATCTGCAGCGATGGCGCGTCGAAGTCACAGGTTTTCTGGACCGATACGGTGCGCCGGTCGCTGCACTCCGGACATGACCTGTCACGCATTGCCTTCGGCCTTGCCGCCTATCTGGAAATGCTGCGTGGCGTCGATGAAAAGGGGGGAACCTATACCCCGCTGGAGCCGACCCTGACCGAGGGGGAGGTGGCGCTGGCCCGTGATCCCGACCTTGCCGCCGCCCTTGCACTGCCGGCGTTCGATGGGTGGCGCGATGTCCAGACGCCGCAGCTGACACAGGCGATCGTGGCGGCGCGTCAGGCCATCCGCAGCCGTGGCGTGCGCGCCAGCCTTCCCGACTGATGAGCGGACCGTCCTTGCGCCGCATCCCCTTCTGGCGGGTGCGGCATAAGGGAGAGTGTCTGAAAACAACATGGCTGATAAAGTGACAGAAGTTTTTGGGTGTCGCCTTTTTTCAAAAAGGCGACGTTCCCTGAAGCTTTTTGCAAAAAGCTTCACCAAAAACTTTCATGACTTCAGGGTTTTGCTGGACTGACTTTCGGGGCAGTCTTCTGATCACGTGACGGGGCGTTCCATCAGGAGTGCCCCGTCCCCGTACGAGGCCGCAAGGAGTGCGCCGTCCGGCGCGGGCATGAAGCCACGGCGTTTCCAGAATGGGACGGCCCCGGATGTCGCGACCAGTTCCATGCGCCCGAATCCCGCCTGCCGCGCGACCCGTTCCACCAGATCCAGCGCCATGCCGGCAGCCCCCTGCCCACGCCAGGCAGGCGCGATGGCGAGGTCATGCACGTACCAGCACTCCGGTCGTGGCGGCAGGCCTTCCAGCAGGGTATTCAGCCGGGGTGGCGCGCCGCGTCGCCACGGATGGCTCAGCACATATCCCGCCGTCGCATCAGGCGTCCCGAGCACAAGGCAGCCCGCGGGGCACAGGGACAGGCGCTGTGCGAAAACGGCGTCATCTTCGGGATAGGCGGGATGAATCGTGCCAGCCAGCGCCTGAATCCGTGACAGGTCGGAACGGTACATGGGGCGCCATTGTGCTGTCATTTTCACCACTGTGCGTATAGACGGGACATATAATAAAACATTTCCCGGCTTTATTGGACGATATAGTCATATACCGGTTATTTCTGTCCGGAATGGCCATCCTATCCCACGGTGCAGGAGCACATGACAGAATGACGGATCTGCGTCTTACGTTACGTATTGATGCCAATGGCAAGCCCCTTCTGGGACACGGCAAGATCCGCCTGCTGGAACAGATCGAGGAGACAGGCTCCATCTCGGCGGCGGCGCGGGCCATGGGCATGTCCTATCGTCGGGCGTGGCTGCTGGTGGAATCGATGAATGGCGTTTTCGTAAGGCCGCTTGTCGCCGCGCGTCCCGGCGGCGGCGGCGGCGCGGGCCTGTCCGATGACGGGCGCAGGGTCCTGACACTTTACAGGGAAATTGAACGGCTTTCCCGCCAGGCGGTCGAGGCGCCGCTGGCGGAAATGGCGGCGATGTGCGAGGTGCCGTGAAAAAGCCATGCCGTGATGTACGTGATGTATAGGAAAGAATGACCATACTGCCACCGCGCTGAAGTGACGCGGGTTCGATTGATAAAGATGTCCATCGCGGCATTGGCCCGCGGCGGACCGATAATGATAATGATCGGGGAATATTTTCAGTGTTGCGACGTGATATTGTAAAAGCCGGGGCAAGCCTGTCGGTTCTTTCCATGTTCGGGGGCGTTGGCACGCTTCGCGGTGCACGCGCGGCGGATCCCGCGGGCACGACGGTTTTCGATGACACCACCGTAAGGCAGCTTGCGCATCGCCTGTCGCAGCAGTCCTATCACGCGCCCGAGGAAACATTGCCCGCCGCCATACGGGACATGAATTTCGATCAGTTCACCTCCATCGCCTATCGCTCCGAACAGGCGCTGTGGCATGGGGAGAACCTGGGTTTCGACGTGGAATTCTTCCCGCGCGGCTACCTGTACCGTCCCCGGATCGAGATGTATGAGGTCATCGACGGCAAGGCGGCGCCGGTGCCCTATTCCCCGGACCTGTTTACCTATGGCAACCCGGCGCTGCGGGTGGAGGACAATCTGGGCTTTTCCGGGCTGCGGATCCGCGCGCCGATCAACACGCCCGGCGTGATGGAGGAATTCTGCGTCTTCCTTGGCGCGTCCTATTTCCGCGCCGTGGCCAAGGGACAGAACTATGGCCTGTCGGCGCGGGGATTCGCCGACGGCACGGGCGACCCGAAGGGCGAGGAATTCGCCATGTTCCGCGCCTACTGGCTGGAAAAGCCACGTTCGGGCGTGGACAGCGTGGTCGTGCATGCGCTGCTTGACAGTCCGTCGCTGACGGGGGCCTTCCGCTTCACCATCCGCCCGGGCGAGACGACGGTCTTTGATGTGCAGACCTATCTTTATCCGCGCAAGGAGATTTCCCAGTCCGGCATCGCGCCGCTGACGGGGATGTTCTATTTCGACGCGAACGACCGCAACCATGTCGATGACTGGCGGCCCGCCGCCCATGATAGCGAGGCGCTGTCGATGTGGACCGGCGGCGGCCAGCAGCTGTGGCGTCCGTTGCGCAACCCGCAGGACCTCCAGTTTTCGGCGTTCGCCGATGTCCGTCCCCATGGCTTTGGCCTGATGCAGCGCAAGCGCGCCTTTACCGATTTCGAGGACCTGTCCCTCAGTTACGAAAAGCGGCCCTCGCTGTGGATCGAACCGATCGGCGACTGGGGCGCGGGCAGCGTGGACCTTGTGGAAATCCCGACCCCCAACGAGGTCAATGACAACATTGTCGCGTTCTGGCGGCCGCGTGACGCGATGGCGGCGGGGCACGAATATGCCTTTACCTATCGCATGTACTGGGGATGGGACACGCCATGGCCCACCCATCTGGCGCGGGTCGCCGCAACGCGCGTGGGGGCGTCCACCGATGGGTCGCATACCCGCTTTTTCGACATAGATTTCGATGGCGCGCCCTTTGAACACCTGCCGCCGGATGCGAAATTCCATCTGCAGAACCGGACTTCGGCTGGCGAGATCCGCAACGTGGTGGTCGAGCCGAATCCCGACATCCATGGCTGGCGCGCCACGTTCGAATTCGACCCCAAGGAGGCCCGTATCGCCGAACTTGACTGTTCCCTGGCGAACGATCAGGGCACGGTGTCAGAGGACTGGGTCTATCGATGGACGCCGTGACGCGCGGGGCGGCCACGGGGCATTCCGGGGTGCAGTCCACCCCGCAGCCGCAGGCCGCGGCGACGGCCGGCACGTATGCCACCCTGCCGCCGCCGGCCCCGCTGGACATGCCGGTCCATCCCCTGTCGCAACTGCCGCCGGGCGGGCATGCCGGCACGCCCGTCACGCAGTGGTCGGGTATCGTTGCGCGCCGGTGCCTTGTCCTTGGCGGCGCGCTGGCGCTGACGGGGTGGGCCACCTATGAAATGAACCTCGTGTTCAATGCCATCAGCGTCTCCATCGCCGGTATCATCATGCTGGTGCTGTTCGTGGTGCTGTTCCTGTGGATCGCGCTGGCCTTTACCTCGGCGCTGGCGGGGTTTGGCTCCCTGATGGCGAAGGGCGGACTGGGGCTGGGCATCCATCGCGACGGGCCATTGCCCACGCTGCGCACGCGCACGGCACTCCTGATGCCGACCTATAACGAGGACCCGGGCCGTGTGATGGCGGGCCTGCGCGCGATCTGCGACAGTCTGGTCGCGACCGGGCAGGCGGCGGCGTTCGACCTGTTCATCCTGTCGGACACCACGGACCCCGATGTCTGGGTGGCGGAGGAAGAGGCATACATGGCCCTGCGTCGCGCGGCGGGTGGGGGCGTACGCATCTATTACCGTCGTCGGGCGCAGAATATAGACCGCAAGGCCGGAAATGTCGCCGAATGGGTCCGCCGTTTCGGCGCGGCGTACGAACAGATGATCACGCTTGACGCCGACAGCGTGATGGCGGGCGACACCATCGTGCGTCTGACCGCCGCGATGGAGGCCAATCCGGGCGTAGGACTGATCCAGTCCCTGCCGGTGATCGTCAATGGCACGACCCTGTTCGCCCGCATGCAGCAGTTCGCCGGACGGGTGTACGGCCCGCTGATCGCCCATGGCATCGCATGGTGGCATGGGTCGGAGGGGAATTACTGGGGCCATAACGCGGTCATCCGCACCCGTGCCTTTGCCGAACAGGCCGCGCTGCCGCACCTGCCGGGGCGCAAGCCGTTTGGCGGCGCTATCATGAGCCATGATTTCGTCGAGGCCGCGCTGATGCGCCGTGGGGGATGGGCCATCCACATGGTGCCCGCCCTGATGGGATCGTATGAGGAAAGTCCCCCCTCGCTGACCGATATCGCCATCCGGGACCGGCGCTGGTGCCAGGGCAACCTGCAGCATGCCAAGGTCCTGTCCGCACGGGGACTGCACTGGATCAGCCGCCTGCACATGCTGATGGGGATCGGGTCGTATGTGACGTCGCCGCTATGGCTCGTGTTCCTGCTGGCGGGCATCCTCGTGTCGCTGCAGAACCGTTTTTCCCGGCCGGAATATTTTGGCGATACCAAGATCCTGTATCCCCACTGGCCCCATGTCGACCCGGTGCAGGCGCGTTTCATGTTCCTGTGCACGATGGGGATCCTGCTCGCGCCGAAAATGCTGGCCTATGTCGCGCTGCTGTTTGACGGGCGGCTGCGGCGGGGATGCGGCGGGGCGGTCCGCGCCGCCCTGTCGATGGTCGTCGAAACGGTGCTGGGCGGTCTGGTCGCGCCCGTGGCGATGCTGATCCAGACGATGGGCGTCATTTCGATCCTGATGGGACGCGATTCGGGATGGAATGCGCAGCGTCGCGATGACGGGGGCGTGCCCGTCATGCAGAATGCCCGCCTGTACGCGGGCTATACCGCGTTCGGTGTCGTGCTGGGCATCGCTGCGTGGAGCGTGTCGCTGTCGCTGTTCCTGTGGATGCTGCCGGTCCTGCTGGGGCTGGTGCTTGCCATTCCGCTGGCGATCCTGACGGGGAACCGTGCCGCCGGCCAGGAACTGCGTCGCATGGGACTGCTGCTGATCCCGGAGGAAACATCTCCCCCCGACGTGCTGGCGCGGGCGGTGCGCAACCTGCGTGACATGGCCGGGCATCCCATTGCCGATGCGCTGGCGACGCTGCGATCGCACCCGGCGCTGCTGGCGCTACATTGCGCCATGCTGCCGCCACCGCGGCACAGGGGGGATCCGATTGACGCCAACCTTCTGGTCGGGCTGGTCAAGCTGCAGGAGGCTTCCGACCTGCAGGCGGCCCGTGCCGTGCTCAGTCCCCGTGAAAAGGCCGCCGTCCTGGGCAATGCGGAGGGGCTGCGCCTGCTGGAGGCACTGCCGGCGACGGGCTGACGCCGTGTCGGACCTGTCTGGAAAACAGCTCGCCGATAAAATGACAGAAGTTTCCAGGCGTCGCCTTTTATCCAAAAAGGCGACGTTCCCCTGAAGCTTTTTGCAAAAGCTTCACCAAAAACTTCCTTATGATTGCAGGGCGTCCCTCAGGCCGGTTTCCGGGGCGAGGGGAAACCGCGCGGGGATCAGGATCCGTCGGAAGGGGAGTTTCCAACCGGCGCTGTGACCATCTCCTCGCCTTCCGATGATCCGTCGATGGACATCAGGGCGTCCAGACTTTCACATGACTGTGAAAAACGCGCATTGGACTGGAACTGTTTGCCCCCGCACAGCTTTGCCGCATCGGGAACGCAGCTTTCGGTTGCATCCTCGTAATCCGATTCCATCACGTCGTGGGCCAGTGACATGTCCGGGTCTCGGGTGTTGCTCTCGCTCGATTTCTGGATGACGGCCTGCATCTTGTGCAGTTCCTCGAGTTTTTCGATGCAGCTCTTGCTCGCGGCGTCCGGCTTGAACTGCAGCACGTCCATCGCGCGCTGCACCTTCTGGGTGGCAAGCGTTTCCGCCATGGCCGGCGCGGACAGGTACGCAGGCAGGAGGGCAAGGACGGAAACCGTGGGGAAAAGGAAACGGGTGAAGAGGCTCACTTTGGAATGTTCCATGACCTGGTGCCCCCTTGGGTGGTGGCGACATTCGAAAAAACAGGGTTTTCGCCGTGTCATGTGGCCTGTCGGCACGGCGAAAAGCGCGCGGCCAGAGTATGCCAGCAAGGCATGACGGGGAAAAGATGTGTCGATGTCTCAATGTATGTCAAAAAAATCCTTGTGGAATCAGCAACAAATAACAATTGCGCCAAAAATTTGAAATTTGCTTACATTCTGATGTTCTTTTGAGTATAAAATCAGCCACTCGATATATTGCGTTGCCTGAAACCGGGAGGTGCACAGACATATGGCCCTGCAAAATCGTTCGGTATCGTAATGATTTTGCACATCTTAAAAATTTATGGTCCATCCGCCCCTTCATGAAGGCGAATTTTCGCCCCTGATACAGGTGAGGACGAATGCGATGACTGTCACATATCATGTCTGATGCCGATATCGTGACCCGTATTTCAGGCCGTGATGGACGACATGACAACGGCTGGCAACGATCCGCAAATCGCCCGGACATGGTGCATCCGTGTGGCGGGGCTTTTGGCTTGCGGCGTTCTTCCGCCCGTGCGTGCGGGCGCATCTTGCGTAACCGCGCTTTTTTTACCTGAGGTTCCACGATCGCAACCCGGCATGCCGGGGCATCGTGGACGCAGCCTGCATCGATGCTCCGCAATGAGGCGGAGCCCCTCAGTCTGATGTCGGTTGCCTGTGAAAGAGGAGTATCTCCCCTTGAAACAGACAGACGTTCTGTCCCAACGAACTTCGCTTGCTGACAAGCTCGGCATACCCACACCCCTGTTCTGGGGGTTCGTCGGCCTGCTGTTCTTCATGATCGGTGACGGCGTGGAGGCAGGCTATCTTGCGCCGTATCTTGAAGGGCAGGGCATTTCGTCGCGTGACACCGCGCTGCTCTTCACGATTTATGGAGTGACTGTTTCCATCTCCTCATGGGTGTCGGGCCCGCTGTCCGACCTGTGGGGACCCAAGCGGGTCATGTGGATCGGCCTTGCGATCTGGGCCGTGTTCGAGGTCGCGTTCCTGTCGATGGGTGTCGCGACCAACAGCTATTCCATCATGCTGGCGGCCTATACGATGCGTGGCTTTGGCTATCCGCTGTTCACGTATGGCTTCCTTGTGTGGATCGCTGCCGCCACGCCGCGCCATCAGCTGGGTTCGGCCGCGGGCTGGTTCTGGTTCGCCTTCTCCGGCGGTCTGCCCACGCTGGGATCCCTGTTCGCCAGTTTCGCCATCCCCGTGATCGGTGAAATGATGACGTTCTGGAGCTCGCTGGTGCTGGTGCTGTTCGGTGGCCTGCTTGCGCTGCTGATGACGCGTGAACCGACGGGAAGCAAGCGCCTTGCCCCGCCGGGCACGGCGGCGGGCACGATCTTCTTCAGCTCCGTCAGCATCCTGTGGCGTGAACCCAAGACGTTCATCGCCATGATCGTGCGCATCATCGACACGGCGTCGGAATATGCGTTCCTGGTCATCATGCCGGCGTTCTTCACCAAGGTCATCGGCTTCTCGCTGTCGCAGTGGCTGCAGCTGCTGTCGATCATCTTCCTGGCGAACATCCTGGTGAACCTTGTCTCGGGCATGATGGCCGACCGCCTTGGCCATCGCTCGGTCGTCGCCATCGGTGGTGGTGTCGGTGCCGCGATCACGGTGCTGCTGTTCTATTATGTGCCGCTGATGTTCCCCGGCAACTTCGCCATCGCGGCCGCCATGGGCGCGCTGTATGGCGCGACGGTCGCGGCTTTCGTCCCGCTGTCGGGCCTGATGCCGCAGATCTGCCCCAAGGAAAAGGCGGCGGCCCTGTCCGCGCTGGGCCTTGGCGCGGGTGCCAGCACATGGGTTGGCCCGGCCGTGGTCACGTGGTTCGAATCCTGGCACGGGATCGAGGGGATCATCTGGATCTTCTCCGGCCTGTATCTGCTGTCCGCGCTGCTGACCATCACGCTGACGATCTCGCCGGAGGCGCGTCGTTACATGGATGAAGCCGCGGCCCGTGGCGACATCGCCGAGGAACTGGCTGCCGCTGATCATCACTGAGGCATCCGGCCTTTCCCCGCGCCAGCCGGTGCGGGGAAAGCCCTGACCATAAAGAAAGCGCGGACCCGCCTTGCAGGTCCGCGCTTTCTTTATGTGGGGTGGTCCGGACAGGGAGCAGTGAGCGTTGGGAACGGCTTAAAAGACAGTCTGAAAACAACAGAAGTTTTTGGGTGTCGCCTTTTTTCAAAAAGGCGACGTCTTTCGAAGCTTTTGCAAAAAGCTTCACCAAAAACTTTCATGATTTCAGGGTATTGTCAGGCCTGTCTTTTCGGGCGGCCTCTGGCCGTCGAAACGTGACCCTTCAAGGGGGCGGGAAGGGGTCGGATGACAGGCCCCTGCCGCCCAGATTCGTTGGATGTATGGTGGTTTCCAAAGGTCTGTGACCTTTGGCGGGTTTCAGGGCAGAGCCCTGAAGTTTGCCGCCAGCATCTGATGGTAACAGGGACCCTGGAAAACATTTCCGGGCCTCGCCCCCGTTCAGCCCCGTTCGGGGCGACGGCGGGGAGAGCGTGAGGGCGCGCGATCGCCCGTGTCACGCCCCCTGGCGGCGGGTGCCTTCATCGCCGGGGCGGCGGCCAGTTCGGCCTCAAGCTGGCGGATGCGTTTCTGCACGCTTTCGCGCAGGGAGGCCGCCGTATGCGATTTCATGTTCGCAAGGGTTTCGCGCAGGTCGCGCAGCTGCTTCTGCTTTTCCGCCAGCGAACGGCGGATGGGCTGGTTGTCGGACATCTGTCCGTGGAATGCACGCATGATGATAATCCATTCGAATGGAAAACAGGTGTCTGTTCAGGCGGGGTGGAAAGGGCACGCACGCCCCCATGCCCACGCAGGGATATCCCCCGTGGGTCATGACAGCGATAACCGTTAGCCCGACCTGATGGCGCTTGGGGGCGGCTCAGGCGCGGGGTATGGCCGTGATGTCAGCCAGCGCATCACACAGCGCCTGGCATTCGGCTTCGGTCCCGATGGTGATACGGAGCCATTGGGCGATTCGGGGCGTCCTGAAATGGCGCACGATGATCGCCCGTTCCCGCAGGTTCTGGGCCAGGGTCAGCGCGTCATGGTCAGGATGGCGCGCGAATACGAAATTCGCGCATGAGGGCAGGACCTCGAACCCCATCTTTCCCAGGCTGTCTGTCAGCCTGTCGCGCGATCTTATGACCCGTTCACGTATATTGGCAAGCCATTCCCGATCTTCAATGGCGGCAATCGCCCCGGCCTGCGCCAGCCGGTCGAGGGGATAGGAATTGAAACTGTCCTTGACCCGGTTCAGCGCCTCGATCAGGTCGGGATGCCCCACGGCATAACCGACGCGCAGTCCCGCCAGCGCGCTGGATTTGGACAGGGTGCGCACCACCAGCAGGTTGTCGTGGCGCGCCGTCAGGCCGATCGCGCTTTCGCCCCCGAAATCGACATACGCCTCGTCCACCACGACCACCTGGTCGCGATGGTGGGTCAGCAGGGTCTCGATATCCGCCAACCCCAGCGCCATGCCGGTGGGGGCGTTCGGGTTGGGCAGGATGATGCCGCCGCACGGGCGCATGTAATCCGCCACATTGACGCGCATCCCGTCATCCAGCGGCACGGTCTGGGCCGTGATGTCATACAGCCCGCAATAGACGGGATAGAAGCTGTAGGAAATGTCGGGGAACAGCAGCGGCCGCTCATGCCTGAGCAGCGCCTGGAACGCATGGGCCAGCACCTCGTCCGAGCCGTTGCCGACAAAGACATGCCCCGCCGGCACGTCATGCGCGCGCCCGATCGCCTGGCGCAGGGCCAGCGCGGCGGGGTCGGGATACAGGCGCAGCGTATCGTCCGTCGCCGCCCGGATGGCCGCCAGCGCCCGGGGGGAGGGGCCATAGGGGGATTCGTTGGTATTGAGCTTGATGAGGTTGGTCATGCGCGGCTGTTCCCCCGGCACGTAGGGGGTCAGGCGATGGACGACGGGACTCCAGAAACGGCTCATTGCATTGGGGTTCCACTGAAACGCGAACTGTGTCGGCATGCGGGGGCCGACATGCGGGCGCATGCCTACGGATGACACGAAAATGAAAAGGGAGAAATGCCTGAAAGGAACGGGCGGAAAAATACGGCCGGGTGGATCAGCCCTCTGCCGGCCTGGCCCCCATCAGCGCCAGCAGTTCGGTATTGTCCTGCCGGGTGGCGAGCATGCGCGCGCTTACCCCTTCGCCATCGCGCAGGTCGGGGTTGGCCCCGTGTTCCAGCAGCAGGGCGACCATCGGGTCGCGGTTGAACATGACCGCGAAGATCAGCGGCGTGCGGCCGACCCCGTTGGGGATGTCGATTTTCGCCCCGTGCGCGATCAGAGTGCGCGCGCTGGGCAGGTCGCCCTTGAACGCCACGCCCGCCAGGGCCGTGGCCCCCTTCTGGTCCTGAAGGTCGGGCGACGCCCCCCCTTCGAGCAGGGCGCGCACCGTGTCGGCATGCCCGTTGTACCCGGCCAGGATCAGCGCGGTATATCCCTTGTCATTGCGGACATCGGGGTCGATTCCCGCCCGCAGGAATTCCCTGACCAGGTCCGTTTCCCCGTCACGCGCGGCCGACAGGAACAGGTCCGCGATCTGGGTGGTCGTGAAGGTCTGTTCCGGTGCGGTCGCGGCGGGGTCGCCGCTGGCGATTGTCTTGGTCATGGGCCTGCCTCGCGTGCGGGGTTGAAACGGGGTTGAAACATGGGGCGCGGAGCCGCCATTGCGACGCGCGGGTCGCGTCGTGCCTGCACGGGTCTTCGTGCGGCGTCGCATGATGATTACGCAATGCCGGGACCCTTCGCAAGAAGCGGGCCACCCGCCTTGCATGTCCAGACCACGGGGTCATGTCATTTTCATGGCCCCCGCAACGCGCCATGGCTTCGTGGTGGGAGGCATGCGCCATGGCGGTCGTTACGATCAGGCATCAGGGGGTCGAGCAGTCGTGATTCAGCAAGGCTGGCATCGCGCGCGGTTCGGGCCTTCAATACGGGGACTGTCGTGCCGGATGTGGTGGCTTGTTCCCATAAGGTGGTCATGAGATTGTGCGTAAAACGGTTGCCCCATCAACCGTTTCGGACAGGCCCCGGCATATCGCGCCCATGCCGCGCCCCTGATGGGCGCGTGCCGGGACGCCGGCGCCTGTTACGTGATGTGCGTTTTGTCGAAGTGTCAGGATGCCGGTGGATCTGCCGCCGGTCCCGATTTCATCAGGCATGTTGCGGATCGGGGCAGTCAGGATGAAGGAGAGTGGTTTTATGCATTCATTGTTTCCCTGTCCCGCAAGGGCACCAGAAGGTGGCGGCAGCATGCCCGCCAACATTGACACGCTGTGCATCAACACGATCCGCACGCTGTCCATGGATGCGGTGCAGAAGGCCAATTCGGGCCATCCCGGCACGGCCATGGCGCTTGCGCCGCCGGCCTATACCCTGTGGCGCGATGTCCTGAACTATGACCCGGCCAACCCGCTGTGGCCGAACCGCGACCGTTTCGTCCTGTCGATCGGCCACGCGTCGATGCTGCTGTATTCGCTGATCTACCTCGCGGGGGTCCGCGACCTGAAGGACGGCAAGGTGATCGACGCCCCGTCGCTGACGATCAAGGATATCGAGCAGTTCCGCCAGCTTGATTCCCGCACGCCGGGCCATCCCGAACATGGCCATACCAGCGGCGTGGAAACCACGACCGGCCCGCTGGGCCAGGGCTGTGGCAATTCCGTCGGCATGGCGATCGCGGAAAAATGGCTCGCGACACGCTTCAACAAGCCGGAATTCAAGCTGTTCGACTATCACATCTATACGTTCTGCGGTGATGGCGACAACATGGAAGGCATCTCCAGCGAGGCGGCGTCCGTGGCCGGTCACCTCAAGCTGGGGAACCTGACATGGATCTATGACAGCAACCGCATTTCCATCGAGGGCGACACCCGCATCGCCTTTACCGAGAACGTGCACAAGCGTTTCGAGGCCTATGGCTGGCATGTGCTCGAACTGCGCGACGCCAACGACACGGGCGATTTCCGCCGCCTGCTGGAAGAGGCGAAGGCCGAGACGTCACGCCCGACGCTGATCATCGTGCATTCGATCATCGGCTGGGGTTCGCCGCACAAGGCCGGTACGGCGGAGGCCCATGGCTCGCCACTGGGTGTCGAGGAAGTGCGCGAGACCAAGAAGTTCTATGGCTGGCCGGAAGACAAGAGCTTCTATGTCCCCGACGGCGTGCCGGAACATTTCCGCCAGGGAATTGCCACGCGCGGCGCGGCGGCGAGCAAGGCGTGGTACGAGCTGTTCGCGGGCTATCGCAAGGAATATCCCGAACTCGCGGCCCAGCTCGACAGCATCTTCGCAGGCAGCCTGCCCGAAGGGTGGGACAAGGACATCGCGACCTTCCCCGCCGACGCGAAAGGCATCGCCTCGCGCGCCAGCTCGGCCAAGGTGCTCAACCAGGTGGCCGTCAACTATCCGTGGATGATCGGCGGTTCGGCGGACCTTTCGCCCTCCACCAAGACGCACCTGACGTTCGAGGGCGCGGGCGATTTCCAGCCGCCGGAATGGGGGGCGACCTATGGCGGGCGCAACCTGCATTTCGGGGTGCGCGAACACGCGATGGGCTCGATCTGCAACGGCATCGCGCTGGCGGGGCTGCGTCCCTACTGCTCGGGCTTCCTGATCTTCTCCGACTACATGAAGCCGCCGATCCGCCTGTCGGCGCTGATGAAGCTGCCGGTCGTCTATATCTTCACCCATGACTCCATTGGGGTGGGCGAGGATGGACCGACCCATCAGCCGATCGAGCAGCTGGCGCAGCTGCGGGCGACGCCGGGCGTCACCCTGATCCGTCCGTCCGACGCGAACGAGGTGGCCGAGGCATGGCGCACCCTGGTTCCGATGATGGACCGCCCGTCCGTGCTGGTGCTGAGCCGCCAGAACCTGCCGACCATCTGCCGCAAGACCTATGCGCCTGCGTCGGGGCTGGCAAAAGGGGCCTATGTCCTTGCGGATGCCGACGGGAAGCCCGATGTCATCCTTATGGCAACAGGCAGCGAGGTCGGTCTGGTGGTAAAGGCGTACGAACAGCTCAAGGCCGAAGGGGTAAAGGCGCGCGTCGTCTCGATGCCGTCGTGGGACCTGTTCGAGGCCCAGCCCAAATCCTATCGCGACAGCGTGCTGCCGCCCGACGTCACGGCCCGCGTGGCGGTGGAGCAGGCGGCCCAGCTTGGGTGGGACCGTTATGTCGGGCTGAGTGGCGCAACCATCGTCATGCACACGTTCGGTGCCTCCGCCCCGGCGGAACAGCTGGAGGTGAAGTTCGGCTTTACCGTTGACGCGGTGGTGGCCGAAGCCCGCAAGCAGCTCGCCAGCAAGGCGTCATAGACTGTCATTTACAACGGAACAGGGCCCTGATGTGGCCCTGTTCTGGTTTTGTCAGGATCAGGCGGGTGATCGTCGCGGCACGGGCCGCGCGATCGACCCGCCCATGAAAAGAAGGGAATGCACAGAGATGAGTGTGCACGAAACAGGCCGGGACGGCGCGGAAAATCCGTTAAAGCAGCTGGCGAAGTATGGGCAGTCGCCATGGCTGGACTTCATCCAGCGTTCCTATACCGCCGACGGCAGCCTGAAGAAGCTGGTGGACGAGGACGGGCTGAAGGGCGTGACCTCCAACCCCTCCATCTTCCAGAAGGCGATGGGGCAGGGCACGGATTACGATCCGCAGATCCGCTCCATCCTTGAACACAAGATCGTTGACGCGGGCACGCTGTACGAACTGCTGGCGATCGAGGATATCCGCAACGCCGCCAAGGTGCTGCACCCTGTCTATGAAGAGACCAGGGGCGTCGATGGCTATGTCAGCCTCGAGGTTTCCCCCTACCTTGCCCGCGACACGCAGGGCACCATTACCGAGGCCCGGCGCCTGTGGAAGGCGGTGGACGCCGCCAACCTGATGATCAAGATCCCCGGCACCGATCAGGGCGCGCCCGCCGTGCGCACCGCGATTTCCGAAGGGATCAACGTCAACGTCACGCTCCTTTTCTCCATCGAGGCGTACAAGAAAGTTCTCGAGGCCTACATCGCGGGGCTTGAGGACCGCCTTGCGAAAGGGGAGAGCATTTCCGGCATCGCCAGCGTCGCCTCCTTCTTCGTCAGCCGCATCGACGTGAAGATCGATGGCGAAATCGACCGTCGCGTCGCCGCCGGCGACAAGGACGCCGCCGCGCTGAAGGCGCTGCGTGGCAAGGTCGCCATCGCGAACGCCAAGGCCGCCTATGAATACTGGCAGGGCGTGGTCAAGAGCGCGCGCTGGCAGAAGCTGGCGGCGGCGGGCGCGCGTCCGCAGCGCCTGCTGTGGGCCAGCACGGGCACGAAGGACAAGTCCTTCAGCGACGTGCTGTATGTCGATGCCCTGATTGGCGAGGAAACGGTCAACACCATCCCGCCCAAGACGTTCGACGCCTTCCGCGACCATGGCAAGGTGGCCCCGACCCTGACGCATGACGTCAAGGGCGCGCACCATGTCCTGGCGGAGGCGAAGCGCCTTGGCCTTGACCTTGACGGCGTGACCACCGTGCTGGTGGATGAGGGCGTGAAGTCGTTCGAGGACGCGTTTGACGAACTTCTTGGCTCGGTCGCGGCGAAGCAGGCGGCGTTCGTGGGCAAGAAGATGACGAGCACCACGCTGAACCTGCCCGCCGAGCTTGATACGGCCGTCAAGGCGGAGCTTGAGGAATGGCGCAAGGATGGCAAGGTCCGCCGCCTGTGGGGCCGCGACGCCACCCTGTGGACCGGCAAGGACGAGGCAAGCTGGCTGAAATGGCTGTCGATCGTTGACGACCAGCTGGCCGCCCTGTCGAAGTTCGAGGAATTCCAGGCCGAAGTGAAGGCGCGCGGCTTCCGCGATGCGCTGCTGCTGGGCATGGGTGGATCGAGCCTCGGTCCGGAAGTCCTGTCCGTGACGTTCGGCAAGCATGAGGGTTTCCCGCACCTGTATGTCCTCGACAGCACCGACCCGCAGCAGGTCAAGGCGTTCGAGGACAAGATCGACATTTCCAAGACGCTGTTCATCGTTTCGTCCAAGTCGGGCGGCACGCTGGAGCCCAACATCCTGAAGGCCTATTTCTATGACCAGGCGAAGAAGGTGCTGGGCGACAGGGTCGGTTCGCATTTCATCGCCGTGACCGATCCCGGGTCGCACATGGAAGCCGTGGCAAAGCGCGACGGGTTCTGGAAGACCTTCTATGGCGAAAAGCAGATCGGCGGGCGGTATTCCGTCCTGTCCGATTTCGGCATGGTGCCCGCCGCCGTCGCGGGCCTGCCGCTGCGGCTTCTGCTGGAATCGGCGCTGCGGGGTGAAAAGTCCTGCGCGGCCTCGGTCCCGCCGGCGCAGAATCCCGGCGTCATCCTCGGCAGCGTGCTGGGGGTCGCGGCAAAGTCGTTCGGGCGTGACAAGGTGACGATCCTTGCCTCCCCCGCGATTTACGACATGGGCGCGTGGCTGGAACAGCTGCTTGCGGAATCGACGGGCAAGAACGGTCGCGGGCTGATCCCCATTGATGACGAGACGGCGGGTCCGGCCTCCGTCTATGGCAAGGATCGCGTGTTCATCTACCTGCGTCTGGCGGAAAAGCCGTGCGAGAAGCAGGACGCGGCGTTCAAGGCTCTGATCGCGGCGGGCGAGCCGGTCGTGACCATCGAGCTGCATGAAAAGCGCCAGATCGTCGAGGAATTCTTCCGCTGGGAATTCGCGACGGCGGTCGCGGGCTCGATCATCGGCATCAATGCCTTTGACCAGCCCGATGTTGAGGCCTCGAAGATCGAGACCAAGAAGATCACCACCGCCTATAACGAGACCGGCAAGCTGCCGCCGTACGAACCCTTCGCCAAGGACGGGACGTTCGCGTTCTATGCCGATCCGAAGAACGCGGCCGCGCTGAAGGGCGGCAAGACGGCGGAGGAAATCCTCAAGGCGCATTTCGCCCGTGGCAAGGCCGGGGATTATGTCGCCCTTCTGGCCTATATCGAACGCGACACGGCGACGCGCGAATGGATCCAGACGGTGCGCCTGTCGATCCGCGATGCGCTGAAGCTGGCGACGGCGGCCGAATTCGGCCCGCGTTTCCAGCATTCCACCGGCCAGGCCTACAAGGGCGGTCCCGACACGGGCGTGTTCCTGCAGATCACCTGCGACGATGCGATCAACCTGCCGGTCCCGGGGGAAAAATACACCTTTGGCATCGTCAAGGAAGCGCAGGCGCGCGGTGACCTCGAAGTCCTTGGCGAACGCGGCCGCCGTGC
Source organism: Novacetimonas pomaceti (assembly GCF_003207955.1). Classification (NCBI taxonomy): domain Bacteria; kingdom Pseudomonadati; phylum Pseudomonadota; class Alphaproteobacteria; order Acetobacterales; family Acetobacteraceae; genus Novacetimonas; species Novacetimonas pomaceti. The sequence continues at coordinate 100,816 of NZ_NOXG01000003.1, read as the reverse complement.
CCTGCGGGTGCACATCCATGGCGGGCTGAAGGCCGGGCTTGAAAAACTGGGACAGATCATAAAGGCCGCGGTCTGATCCACCGCAATGCGCCGCCCCGCCGTTGATGGATCAATGGCGGGGTCATTGGCCCTGCCTTTCCCCGCCGGGACGCCCATGCCCGATGGACGTGCGCGTGCCCGACAGGCGGGGGCAGCGGGAATTCCACATCAGGAGTATCAATAATCATGCAAATCGGTATCGTCGGCCTGGGTAAGATGGGGGGGAACATCTCCGTCCGCCTGACGCGTCACGGCCATGACGTGGTCCTTTACGACCGTGATCCGGCCGTGATTTCCAAGGTAAGCGAACGTGCGGAGGCGGGAAAGACGAAGCCCGCCACCGGCCTGAAGGACATGGCGTCAAAGCTGACGGCCGATCGCAAGATCATCTGGCTGATGCTGCCCGCCGGCGCCGTGACCGAAGCCGCGGTGGAGGAACTTGGCGGCATTCTGGGCAAGGGCGACATCCTGATCGATGGCGGCAATTCCTTTTACAAGGATGACATCCGTCGCGCCGGCGTGCTGGCGGAAAAGGGAATCCATTACGTCGATGTCGGCACGTCTGGCGGCGTCTGGGGGCTGGAGCGCGGATACTGCATGATGTACGGCGGCACCAAGGACGCCACCGACCACATCGATCCGATCCTGCGCGCGCTGGCGCCGGGACTTGGCGACGTGCCGCGCACGCCGGGCCGTGACAAGCCGGGCCTCGACCCGCGCGCGGAACTTGGCTACCTGCATTGCGGCCCCGCCGGGTCGGGCCATTTCGTCAAGATGGTCCATAACGGCATCGAATACGGGATCATGCAGGCCTTCGCCGAAGGCTTCGACGTCATGAAGTCGAAGAATTCCACCGAACTCCCCCCCGAGCAGCGTTTCGAGCTGAACATGCCCGACATTGCCGAGGTGTGGCGTCGTGGCAGCGTCGTTTCGTCGTGGCTGCTGGATCTGTCGGCGCAGGCGCTGGCGGCGAATCCGGATCTTTCGAACTACAAGGGCGATGTCGCGGATTCGGGCGAGGGACGCTGGACCATCGACGCCGCGATCGAGGAAGCGGTGCCCGTGCCCGTCATCACCGCCGCCCTGTTCACGCGGTTCCGTTCGCGCACCGGCAACAATTATGCCGAAAAGCTGCTGTCGGCGATGCGCTTCGGCTTTGGCGGTCATATCGAAGGGACGAACAACTGACGCACGCCGCGTCTGATCGCATGCCCGGCTGCCATGATCGCGACGGCAACACAACGACCGCAGGCTGGCGGCCGGGTTTCTACCGGATGGAAACATTTCATGGAGCAGCCTGATGGAAAGTATTGTCGCATCGGCATCATCGCAGATTGGCGACGTGGGACATGAAAATGCCCCGCGTCGCAGTCCCCCTGGCACATTTGTCATCTTTGGCGGCGGCGGCGACCTGACGCGCCGGCTGCTGATCCCCGCGATTTACAACCTTGCGTGCGCGGGTCTGCTGGATGACCATTTCTCTATCGTGGCCGTTGACTGGACCGATATGTCCACCGGCCAGCTGAAGCAGAATTTCCACGACGCGCTGAAGAATTTCACAAGCAGCCGGGGAACGGAATCCGTCCCCCTGCGCGAGGATGTGTGGGAATGGATGCAGTCGCGCATCCGCTACGTCCGTGGCTCGTTCGAGGACGAGGCGACCTATGCCCAGCTTGCGCAGGAAGTGGGCGAGACGAACTGCATCTTCTACCTTGCCGTGGCGGCGCGGTTCTTTGGCGCGATCGTCGATCAGCTGGGCCATAGCGGCCTTGCGCATGAAACCGACGGCATGTTCCGTCGCGTCATCATCGAAAAGCCCTTCGGCAGCGACCTGGCCTCCGCCGTGGCGCTGAATGCCCGCCTGCTCAAAAGCCTGCGTGAACGCCAGATCTATCGCATTGACCATTACCTGGGCAAGGAAACGGTCCAGAACATCCTGGCGCTGCGGTTTTCCAACGGTTTCTTTGAACCGCTGTGGAACCGCGACAATATCGACCATGTCCAGATCACGGCGGCGGAGACGGTCGGCGTCGAACAGCGCGCCAAGTTTTACGAGGGCACGGGCGCGGTGCGCGACATGGTGCCCAATCATGTGATGCAGTTGCTGGCGATGACGGCGATGGAAGCCCCGACCTCCTTCGACGCCGACGCGGTTCGTGATGAAAAGACCAAGGTGCTCAAGGCCATCCACGCCGTCGGGCGCGAGGACGTGGTCCGGGGCCAGTACGGCGCTGGCACCATCAAGGGCGAGCCCGTCGTCGGATATCGCGAAGAGCCGGGCATCAATCCGCAGTCCCGCACCGAAACCTATGTCGCGATGAAGCTGCGGATTGATAACTGGCGCTGGGCCGGGGTGCCGTTTTACGTGCGCACGGGCAAGCGGCTGGCGGCGCGCAAGACCGAAATCGCCATCCATTTCAAATCCGCCCCCTATGCGCTGTTCCGCGATACGCCGGTGGACAAGCTGACCCCCAACATCATGCTGCTGCATATCCAGCCCACCGAAGGCGTGACGATGCAGTTTTCGGCGAAAATCCCCGGCCCCACGGTGCATCTGGGCGGGGTGCGGATGAAATTCGACTATTCCGAATGGTTCAAGGAAGGGCCGAGCACCGGCTATGAAACGCTGATTTACGACTGCATGATCGGCGATGCCACCCTGTTCCAGCGCGCCGACAATATCGAGGCCGGATGGCGCGTGGTCCAGCCTGTTCTGGAATGGGAACGTGATCCCGGTTTCCTGCATTTCTACCCCGCCGGGTCAGAGGGGCCGAAGGCCGCCGACGACCTGCTGGCGCGCGATCACCGGCACTGGCTCAAGATAGGTTCATGACACACAGGATGATACGGACATGACAGCTCGGCGCCCGCCTTCGGCCAGGATACGTATGGTGGTCTCGGATATCGATGGCACCCTTGTCACCCCGGACAAGCGGCTGACCCCGGCCGCGCTGGCGGCGGCGGAGGAGCTGCGCCGGGCGGGAATCGCGCTGTGCCTGGTCAGCAGCCGGGGCCCGGTGGGCATGCGGCCCTTCCTTGCGCCGCTGCGCATCGACCGGCCGATCGCGGCCCTCAACGGCGGGCTGATCTGCACGGCGGGGGGTGAAATCATGTCGCGTCATTCGCTGGACCCCGCCACCACGCGCGAGGCGGTGGAGGAGCTGCTGTCGCGGGAGGTGGAGCCATGGCTGTTCATTGATTACGCCTGGCTGGTGCGTCGTGACGACACGCCGCTGGTCCGTCATGAGGAGGAGGTGGTGAAGACCACCCCCGTCGTGGCCCCCGACCTGTCGCGCCATTACGAGGGCGTGGGCAAGATCATGGGCGTTTCCACCGACGAGGCGCGGCTGCGCACGGTGGAACGCGAACTCAGCGTGCAGCTGGCGGGACGGGCGAACGTGCACCGTTCGTCGGAATGCCTGGTCGATGTCACCCATCCCCTGGCCAACAAGGGGCATGCCGCGCGCGAGCTGGCACACCTGATGGACATTGATATTCACGAAGTGGCCTGCATCGGTGACATGAATAATGATATTCCGATGCTTGACGTGGCCGGGGTGGCCATCGCGATGGGCAATGCCCCGGCCGAGGTGCAGGGACATGCCCATTTCGTGACGGACACCAACACGCAGGACGGATGGGCACGGGCGATGGAACGCTTTGTCCTGCCCCGGGCCTGACGTCAGATGACGCAGAAGGAGAAGGTTATGCAACCAGTCGGGACACAGACAGCCGCGACGGCGACGCCGGCGGAAAAGATACGGCTGGTCCTTGCCGACGTCGATGGCACGCTGGTGACGAAGGACAAGATCCTGACGCCGCGCGCGATCCGTGCGGTCGAACGCCTGCGTGAACGCGGCATCCTGTTCACCATCACCAGCGGGCGCCCGCCCAAGGGCATGAAGATGGTGATCGACCCCCTGAAGATCGACCAGCCCATCGCGGGTTTCAATGGCGGCATGATGGTCCGGCCCGATTTTTCCGTGATCGAGGCGCGGACCCTGACGGCGGATACCGCGCGCAAGGTGATCGGCATCATCCGCGATCACAAGGCGGATCCGTGGGTCTATAACGGCAATGACTGGATCGTCTCCAGAATCGACGCGCCGCATGTCGCGCGCGAACAGTGGACGGTCAAATTTCCCCCCAAGGTCGGTGTCATCGGTGACGAACTGGATCAGGTGGTCAAGATTACCGGCGTCAGCGATGACCTCGACCTGATGAAGCGGCTGGAACATGACCTGCAGCAGGCGCTTGGCGATACCGCCTCCGCCGCGCTGTCGCAGCCTTATTACGTGGACGTCACCAACCGCGACGCCAACAAGGGCGGCGTGGTCATGACGCTGGAACGGCTGCTGGGCATTCCCGCGTCGCAGATGGTGACGCTGGGCGATCAGCCCAATGACGTGCTGATGTTCCGCAAGAGCGGGATGTCCATCGCCATGGGACAGGCCAGCCCGGAAGTCCAGAAGCAGGCGACCTATGTCTCCACCTCGTGCGAGGAGGAGGGATTCGCCAACGGGATCGAAAAATACGTGCTGGGAGACGCATGACATGACGGGCGGGCATGATGTCAGGACGGGCGAGATGATCGTCCTTGCCGATGGGGAAGCAATTGCGCATTACATGGCAAAATGGCTGACGCAGCAGGCGCTGGCGAAAAAGGACGGGCCGTTCGTGCTGTCGCTGTCGGGCGGGTCGACGCCCAAGCGGCTGTACCAGATCCTTGCGTCCGATGAATATGCCGGGCGCTTTCCGTGGGCGAACACGCAGTTCTTCTTTGGCGATGAACGCTTTGTTCCCGCCGATGATCCCGCCAGCAATTACAACATGGTCGAGACGGAGATGCTTGAGCACGTGCCGGTGCCCCTGCAGAACATCCATCGCATGCCCACATCGGGCGACCCGGTGCAGGCGGCGGCGCAGTACCAGGCGGAACTGCAGAAAATCTATGGCGCCGATACCCTCCAGCCGGGGCGTCCCCTGTTCGATGTCGTGATGCTGGGGCTGGGGGATAACGGCCATACGGCGTCGCTGTTCCCGCGCCAGCCCGTCCTGAAGGAACGCAAACTGTGGGTTTCGACCTGTGTTCCGGACGACGCGCCGCATACGCGCCTGACCCTGACCTATCCCGCCATCCATTCCAGCCGCCATGTCGTGTTCATGCTGGCAGGCGCGGGGAAGAAGGAGGCGTTTGCGAAGGTGCGCGCGGGCGACCCGGCGGAACCGGCAAGCCACATCACCACCGAAGGGGAACTCATCTGGCTTCTGGACAAGGCGGCCGCCGGGCAATAATCCAGCGTATCAGGCGGGTGTGACCGCAGAACAGAACAATAACGATGGGCCGCCGCGCGGACGCGGAAACGGCCCGCGCGGGGAAGGAAAACAGGGTATGTCAAGCCAGAGTGGCGATCCCAGGGCGAAACTCAAGCGTCAGGCGGCGATCGAGGCGGCCTCCATGGTGCAGGACGGCATGGTGGTCGGGCTGGGATCTGGTACCACGTCGGCCTACATGATCGAGGAACTGGGCCGCCGCTGGGCCGAGGGATTGCGGTTCTGCGCCATCCCCACGTCCGAACATTCGGCGGAACAGGCACGCGCCCATGGCATAAAGCTGGTGACGTTTGCCACCCATCCGCAGATCGACCTCGATATCGATGGCGCGGACGAGGTGGAACTGGGCACGCTCAACCTCATCAAGGGGCTGGGTGGTGCGCTGTTTCGCGAAAAGATCGTCGCCGCCGCGTCGCGCCGGTTCGTCGTGGTGGTGGATGAAAGCAAGCTGGTGGAACGTCTGGGCCATCATGTGCCTGTCCCGGTGGAGGTCACGACCTTTGGCTGGGAAAGCACCGCCCGCCAGCTGGAGGCGCTGGGCGCGCGCATAACGCAGCGCATGGACCGCAGCGGGAACGTCTTTGTCACCGACGGTGGCAACATGATCCTTGATTGCCATTTTGGCCCGATTGCCGATTCCGTGGCACTGTCGCGCAGGTTGCGCGCCATTGTCGGCGTCATTGAAACCGGCCTGTTCATCGGCCGCACATCCGAAGTCATCGTGGCCGCGCATGACGGCCTGAAACATCTGGAGCCATCATGACCTCTGCCGTTCTTCAGGATCAGGGTATCCGTCCACTTGTCCTGGTGATCATGGGGGTATCGGGATGTGGCAAGACCACGCTGGCCTCCGGTCTGCACAACCTCCTGGGCTGGCCCTATCAGGAGGGGGATCTGCTGCATCCCAAGGCGAACGTTGAAAAGATGGCGGCGGGCATTCCCCTGACCGACGCGGATCGCATGCCGTGGCTGGAACGCTGCCATGACTGGCTGAAACAGCGCGTGGAATCGGGGCAGGGGGGGATACTCACCTGCTCGGCGCTGAAACGGTCCTATCGCGACATCCTGCGCGCGGACGCGCCGGGGATCGTGTTCGTCTATCTTGAAATCCCGCCCGATATCCTCAAGGCCCGGCTGGAGCGGCGGCGTGGGCACTACATGCCCCCCAGCCTGCTGCCCAGTCAGCTTGCGACGCTGGAGCCTCCCACCCCTGACGAGCATCCGGTGGTTGTCACGCTGGAGGAAACGCCTGCGGACATGATCGCGAAGACCATCGGCATATTGCAGGAACGCTACCCCGAATAATCCCGCCCGCCCTGCGCACGGGGCTGGCCGGGGAAAGTCCTGACGGGACGCCGGTGCGGTGGCAGGGTGCTGGCAATCCATCGGAATGACGGCCGGGGGGGGATGTGGCGATACGCCTTTCCACCGGCCTGATCCCTGTCCTTCGCCAGTATCGATATTTTATCCGGATCGGGCATCCATGACGCGATTCATGGGCCAGCCCGGACCTGCGGGAATCAGGAAACATGGCGCGTAAACTGTCGGTCCTGTTTGTGTGCATGGGCAATATCTGCCGCTCCCCACTGGCGGAGGCCGCGTTTCGCGCGGCGACGGCGCGCCATGGGCTGGATGTGCATATTGATTCGGCCGGGACGGGCAACTGGCACGTAGGCGATCCGCCGGACCGGCGTGCCCGCGCCGTGGCCCGTCAGAATGGCATCGATATCGACCATTACCGCGCCCGGGTCGTGACCGAGCGTGACTTTCACGAATTCAGCCATGTCATTGCCCTCGATCACGCCAATCTGGAACATCTGAAGCGTCTGAGGCCCGAGGATGCGACGGCGGAACTGGCGCTTCTGCTCGATCATGTGGCGCAGCGCGAGGGGCAGGCTGTGGTCGATCCTTATTACGGCACGGCCCACGATTTCACGGTCACATGGCGCGATGTCAGCGAAGGGGCGGAAGCCCTTGCGCTGCATCTGAAGCAGAAAGCCCGCTGAAAACGCCAGCCGATAAAAGTAATAAGAGTTTTTGGGTGTCGCCTTTTTTCAAAAAGGCGACGTCTTTCAAAGCTTTTTGGAAAAAGCTTTACCAAAAACTTCTTCACGATTTTATGGATATTTCATGGGCGGCCTGTATGGCAGGCCCAGCCTGACGCTCACTCCGAACGGTAGCGCGCCAGCCAGTGGGCATAGGGTTCGGGCAGCACCTGCGCCGCGTCCGGCCGTCCCAGCGCGCGCGCTGCGGCATAAGGCCAGTGCGGGTTTTCAAGGAATGGCCGTCCCATCATGACAAGATCCAGATTTTCATCCTGAATCAGCGTATTGGCCTGTTCCGGCCTGCTGATGTACCAGCTTGTCGCGACGGGCAGGCCGCTTTCCCTGCGCACGCGCGCGGCGATGGGCGCCATGAAGGCCGGGCCCCACGGGATTTTTGCCTCCGGCGTGGAAAAGCCGATGCTGACGTCAAGGAAATCAAGGCCCAGCGTGCGGAAATGACGCGCCAGGGTGATCGCCTCCTCCAGCGTCTGTTCATCATGGCCGTCGAACTCGACCACACCCAGACGCGCGCTGAGCGGGCGATCCTCCGGCCAGACGGCGCGCACCTCGCTCAGCGTTTCCAGCAGGAACCGTGCCCGGTTTTCAAGGGTGCCCCCATACAGGTCGGTACGCTGGTTGGCGTAAGGGGAAAGGAAGCTCTGCCCCAGATAGCCATGGGCGAAATGCAGCATCAGCCATCCCAATCCGGCGTCGCGTGCGCGGATGGCGCTGGCGACGAAGTCCTGACGCACCCGCGTGATGTCATCGCCCGTCATGGCCCGTGGCACCTTGGGCAGGTTGGCGCCAAACGCGATGGCGGAAGGGGAGATGGTCTCCCACCCGCGCGGGTCGTCGGCCGCCATGTGGTCATCGCCTTCCCACGGGCGGTTCGCGCTGGCCTTGCGTCCGGCATGCCCGATCTGGATGCCCGGCACGGCCCCGGCATCGCGGATGGCGCGCGCGATCGGGCGCAGGGCATCGGCCTGTGCATCGTTCCACAGGCCCAGGCAGCCGGGCGTGATGCGTCCTTCGGGGGAGACGGCCGTGGCCTCCACCACCACCAGTCCGCTGCCCCCACGGGCAAGGGAGGCGTAATGGACGTCATGCCATTCGCCCGCGACGCCATCGACGGCAACATACTGGCACATCGGCGATACCGCGATGCGATTGCGAAGGGTGCATCCCTTGAGGGTATAGGGCGTAAAGAGGTCAGGCATCTGGTCCTCTGGCGACTCTGAAAAAACAGGAAGCCATCCTGCCGCCAATGGAAAACCGATGCAATGAAAGCCACCCATGCGGGACGGGGATGACGATCCCATCATCCGGGCAGGGAAGGATTTTCTGGAAAGGAAATGCCAGGAAATGGCGCGAGTGACGGGGCTCGAACCCGCGACCTCCGGCGTGACAGGCCGGCGCTCTAACCAACTGAGCTACACCCGCGTGGGCTGCCGGGGAGGAAGAAGCCCCGGAACCATTCGGTGGATGGGCAAATAACAGGCTTCGGCTGCTCTGGCAACGGCCTGTCGAAAAAAAACGGCATCTTTTTCATGGTGATGCCGTTTTTTGCCGAAAATCCGCCCGTCCCGATCAGCCTGCTTTCGGCAGGCTGGCCCCGTCAAGGATCACGGCCACGCCATGCACGGTCGCGGCGATGCGCACGGCGGTCTGGATCTGTTCGGTGCCAAGGCCCGCCTTGCGGAGCTGATGTTCATGGCTTTCCATGCACATGCCGCATCCGTTGATGGCCGACACCGCCAGGGACCAGAGTTCGAAATCGACCTTTTCCACGCCCGGGCGTGCGATGACGTTCATCCGCAGCTGTGCCGGCATCTTGGCGTAATCGCCGCCGACCAGATGCACGAAGCGGTAATAGACATTGTTCATGCCCATGATGGCGGCGGCGGCGCGCGCGGCGTCAAGTGCCGCGCCAGACAGGGATTCGGCGAAATGCGCGCTCAGCAGGTCCGTGACCAGCGGGTTGCGTGACGCGATGGCCGACGCCACGAACGTCCCGGCCAGCTGCTGCGGCGTGAGGGTAACGTCGTGGGAGAGGGAACCCAGATTGAGCTTCAGGTCCTTGGCGTAATCAGGCAGGAGGGATTTGAGCGTATCGAGCGACATGAAGACGTGCCTCGCGCAGGTCAGGAAAACGGGAAAGGGGACATCCCGCCCGCGAAGAAGCATGCATGCCCCATGCGGGCGTCATCGGATGACGTGGCGGAAGGGGATATCGGGGTCCACATGCCGGGATGCCGCGGGCGCGCCGGAACAGCAGGGGACAGGGCTGCGGGCAACATGGCGGCAGGCGCGGAAGCCGGGGATGCGGACGCCATCCCGCGCGGTGACGCGCCGCGCGGGATACCGCCTGGACCGGTCAGGCCCTGATCGTGCGATCAGGCCTTGATGAAGGCATCGCCCTTCTTCCAGTTGCACGGGCACAGCTCGTCGCTCTGCAGGCCGTCGAGGATGCGCAGGATTTCCTGCGGGTTGCGGCCGACCGACAGGTCGTTGACGCTGACATGGCGGATGATGCCCTGCGGGTCGATGATGAACGTGGCGCGATAGGCGGCACCCGCGCCCTGCGACATCACACCAACGCCTTCGATCAGTTCGCGCTTGATGTCGGACAGCATGGGAATTTCGAGGTTCTTGAGGTCCTCGTTATGCAGGCGCCAGTTCAGGTGCACGAACGCGCTGTCGATCGACACGCCATACACCACCGCGTCGCGGTCCTTGAATTCACCGGCCAGCTTGCCGAACGCCACGATTTCCGTGGGGCAGACGAACGTGAAGTCCAGCGGCCAGAAGAAAACGATCTTCCACTTGCCTTCATTGGTTTCATCCGAAATCTGGACGAACTCGCCCTTCAGTCCTTCGGGGCCGCCGGGAACGGCCTGCAGGTTGAAGCTCGGGAACTTGTCACCGACTGTAAGCATTTGAAGAATCTCCCTTGATTCGGTTGAGGGTCAGGCAGTCCACCCGGATGGGCGCGTCCGATGGGCTATATCTATGACCCTGATGCTGCTATCAGACCAGTGAATAATTTATATATTCATGATCGAATTGATCGATGCTTCCCATGCCTTCCGCACAGCAGCTCCGCTATCTCGTCACACTGGCGGAGCTGCGTCATTTCGGCCGCGCCGCCAGAAGCTGCGCCGTCACGCAGTCCACCCTTTCGGCGGGAATCCTTGCCCTTGAGCGGCAGATGAACGTGCAGCTTCTTGACCGCAATGTCGGCAAGAAGGTGGTGTTCACGCCGCTGGGGAACGAGGTGGTCGCCCGCGCCCGGCTGGCGCTGGAGGCATTGCAGTCGGTCCTTGACGTGGCGGCGGCGTCGCACGAACCGATGAGCGGCCTGCTGCGCATCGGGGTCATTCCCACGATCGGCCCGTTTGTCGTGCCCGACCTGATCCGCCGGCTGCGGCAGGGGTTCGCGCGGATGCGGCTTTCGCTGAACGAGGACCTGACCCACCATGTGCTGGAAAAGCTGTCGCTGGGGCGGCTTGACCTCGTGCTGCTGGCGATGCCGTGCGACTGCGCCGACAGCGAGACATGGCCCCTGTGGCGCGATGCCTTCATGCTGGCGATGCCCGAAAGCCATCCCCTGTCGAAACTCTCGGCGGTGCCGGTTGAACGGATCGTCTCCGAACGCATGATCATGCTGGAGGACGGGCACTGCCTGCGGGACCAGACGCTGGCGCTGTGCCGTCAGGTGCGGGGATGGTCCCGCGCCGAAGGGGGGGAGGAGTTCACCGTCACGTCCCTGCATACCATGGTGGAAATGGTGGGCGCGGGACTCGGGGTCGCCCTGCTGCCGCAGATGGCGGTCGAGGCCGGGCTGCTGCGTGAGCAGGCGGTCGTGGCGCGTCCCGTGACAGGGGGGCAGGCATGGCGCACGATCGGGCTGGCGTGGCGTCCGCGTTCGCCACGGATGGGGGATTTCCGGACGCTTGCCCCGTTTTTCATTCCCCCGCACCTGTCCACAAGGGAAGGAAAAGCGTCGCGGGCGCCGTTTTCCGGGGATAAAAAGTAGGAAGGGGGCGTCGTTGCGGTTGACTCATCGCGCGGTCAGGGGTATTCGGGCGCCTCTTTGCGGTTTCAGCCGCCAGTGAGGGTCGGATCATGAAAATCAGAAACAGCCTGAAGTCGGCCAAGGTTCGTGACAAGGACTGCCGTGTGGTCCGTCGTCGTGGCAAGGTCTATGTCATCAACAAGAAGAACCCGCGCATGAAGGCCCGTCAGGGCTGATTGCCGGACGGATTTGACCGTCAGGTTCCATATTGATGCGACACAGGGTCGCGTGAGCTGGCATAACTCTGCCCGCTTGCGCGGCCTTTTGTGCGTTCTGGCGTCCCTGTATCCCGTAATGGCGGGGCCTGCCGTCATGGCCGCCCCCGCCGCGGGCAATCCGGCAACGCCCCCGCCCGCCCATCATTCCGCCCCCATGGCCAAACCGGATGCCACGACGCAGAAGGATAAGGCGGAGAAAGACAAGGAACCGACGCTCCCCGAGCTTCAGGATGAACTGGCGCACGCGAAGTCACGGCAGGCGGCGGGCGATCTGCTGGACCGGATCGAACAGCTGCGCCAGAAAGAGATTTCGCCCACGACCCGCCTGCTGGTACGCCGCGCGCAGGATGACCTTGGCGAAGACCGCGTGGGCGATGCGCAGACCGACCTGAATGATGCGCTGGTCCTGCAGCCGGATCTGGAAATCCTGTGGCGCACGCGCGCGCAGGCGCGTCTGGCGGGGGCGAATGCCGACGGGGCGGTGGCCGACCTTGGCGTGGCGCTGCATCATGACCCGCGCGACGTGCTGGCATGGCAGATCCTGAGCGATGCGGAGGGCGTGCGTGGCGACTGGGGCGCTGCGTGGAAGGCATGGCAGCACGTCCTGTCGCTTTATCCCATGTTTCCCGGTGCCGCCCACCAGACCGAGGACCTGCGCCTCAAGGCGTTCGGACGTCCCACCTGATTTCCCGCGCATGACCGACAGTCCCTCCTGACGCCGGCTGCGCGGTCAGGTAGGCATCAGGTGACCCATTGCAGGGCTGTCTGAGAACAGCCGGCTGATAAAAATAACAGAAGTTTTTGGTGAAGCTTTTTGCAAAAGCTTCGAAAGACGTCGCCTTTTTGAAAAAAGGCGACACCCAAAAACTTTCATGATTTCAGGGTATTCTTTGGACCTGCCTTTTCTTACCGGTCGGTCAGGCGGAATTCGATGCGACGGTTACGGGCATAGGCTTCCGCCGTCGTGCCGTTATCAAGCGGCTGGAAATCGGCAAAGCCGGTTGCTGCCAGGTGATGTGGGTCGATCCCGTCGGAAATCAGCATCTTGACCACCGTGATGGCACGCGCCGATGACAGTTCCCAGTTACTGGGGAAGGCCGTGTGGATCGGCAGGCGGTCGGCATGGCCATCCACGCGCAGGATCCATGGGATCGAGGGCGGGATCTGCTGCGCCACCTGTTTGAGGGTGCGGCCCAGCACCCTGATTTCCTGCACGCCTTCGGGCGACAGGTCGGCGCTGCCAACGGGGAAGAGGACCTCGCTCTGGAAGACGAAGCGGTCGCCCACCACCTGGATGCCCTTGGTATCCTTCAGCACGTCGCGCAGGCGGCCAAAGAATTCCGAGCGGTAGCGCTGCAGCTGTTCCACCTTGCGGGCCAGCGCGACATTAAGCTGCATGCCAAGGTTGTCGATCTTGCGATCGCGGTCCTGGACCTCGTTTTCGCTGATCTCCAGCGCGGTGCTGACGGCCGCCAGCTGTGCGCTGAGCTGCGCGACCTGAGCGTTCAGGTCATCGGCCTGATGGCGCGCGCTGTCGCGTTCGGCGGCCTGCTGGGTGACCTGCGCCGTCAGCGACGTGGCGGTGGCCTGATCGGCGGCATGTTCTTTCTGGAGCGTTGCGACCGATTGCTGCAGGGAACGGTTATGTCCCTGTTCCAGCGACAGCATCTGGCCCAGATGTGCGACCTCGCGCTGGAGCTGGTCAAGGACCTGCTGGCGCTTGTTCAGCGCCACGGACAGGAATGCCTGTCCCAGCACGAAAACAAGCAGCACGAAGATGATGACCATCAGGAGGGTGGACAGCGCGTCCACATATCCCGGCCATGCATTCAGTTCGGAGGAGCGGGACTGGCGGCGGGAACGGCGGGCCATGGCGGGAACTTTCTATGAATCAGGAGGCAGGGCGTCCCGCGCCCGGGGCGGCCGCGGCGATGGTGCGGGCCAGAAGACGCAGGTCGCCACGGATTTCGCTGGAAATCTGCGTGCGTCCTGCTTCGGACTCCTGCACCAGGCGGGCCAGCAGGGCTTCGATATTCTGCAGATGTTCGCCCCCGCGCGGATCCACCAGATGGGCAAGACGGTCATTCAGGGTGGACAGCATGTGCTGTTCCTGCGCGCGATGTTCCTCGTTGCGGGCCAGCAGCGTCTGGAGCTTTTCAAGGTTTTCCGCCGTATGTTCCAGCAGCGCCTCCACATAGGCCGGCAGGGTCCCTTCCTCGCCGGAAGCGGCGACGCCACCGCCCGACAGGCGCGTGATGCTGGCCAGCCATTCCTCGAGTTCGTTGAAAAAGCGGTTCTGCGCCTGTCCGGCGGTCAGGTCCAGAAAACCCAGGACCAGCGCGCCCGCCAGACCGAACATGGAACCTGAAAATGCCGTGCCCATCCCGTGCAGCGGCCCGGCCAGCCCGGTCTTGAGCTGATCGAACATCGCCGTCATGTCGCCCGATCCGACGGTCATGCCGCCGATGACATCCGCGATGGACCCCACCGTCAGCAGCAGCCCGTAGAACGTGCCCAGCAGCCCCAGGAAAATCAGCAGCCCCGTCAGGTAACGCGAGAGTTCGCGCCCTTCGTCAAGCCGCGACGAAATGCTGTCGAGCAGCGACTGCGCCACGGGGGCCGACAGCGTCAGGCGGGTGCCGCGTTCGCGCGTCGCCAGCATGGAGGCCATGGCCGCCAGCAGGCGCGGCGGCTGCGGCGTGGTCAGCCCTTCGCGCGGGTGGCGGATGGTATCCACCCACCGTACCTCGGGGATCAGGCGCAGGACCATGGACACGTTCCACGCGATCCCCAGCGCAAGGATGCCAAGGATCAGCCCGTCGAGGTAGGGGTTGTTGAAAAACGCCTGGTACAGCGTAGTCCCCAGCATGGAGGCAACAATGCCTACAGCCAGAAGGAACAGGACAATCCGGAGGATATAGGTCGTAGGTCGCGTCACGCAGCTGCTCGCTCAGGAAGGAGAAGGATTTGACGCCACCACACCAGAGCGGGTCACGTCAATACAGTCCGGAGTTATTCCGATCTGGTTTTCAGGCGGCAGCCCGATGGCGCGGACATAGATGCGGGTCGATGCGACCCCGGCATGGATCAGGACGGAGCGCGCGGCAAGCCCACGCGACAGCGCGATGCGACGCGGGGTGGAGGCATCGTCGCCATTCCCCTCGCCATACGCGGCGATGCTTATGCGCTGGTCCGGCAGGTGCTGCATGACGCCCGCCAGTGTCTGCAGGGCCGCGATCATGCGCGGGTTCATGTCCGCGCTCTGGTTTCCGAAAAACAGCCGCGTGCCGCCGGGAATGCGCATCGCGTGGCCCTTGGCCGCCGGGTCGGGCTTGACCTCCGGCGGGGGCGGTGCGGGATGCAGCGGAACATGCACTTCGGGGGGGCGCAGGACGGGATTGGCGGGCGGGGTCGTCGCAACCTGCGGCACCGCCGCGACGGCGGCCGGGCTGGCCGCGTCCGTGGCGGACGGGGTATTGGCGGACGGGATACTGGCCGGGGCATGGGGCCCCATTTCATTGCTGGCGGCGTGGGGGGAGGGTTTCGCCTCCGCGCGGGCAGGCGGCGGCGCGCCAAGCGTATTGAGCACGTCCGGATGGGTGACCACCTGCGCATGGAGGATGTCGTGTCCCGCCGGCGCAAGGCCGAGGAGCAGCCCCAGCGCGAGGCCCGGCACCAGTGTCGTGCCCGCGCGCGATGCCGTCACGGGACGGGCGGGGGACAGGCGGGGGACAGGAGGTGTCCGGGGCGGCATGGGGGAAGGGCGCGTGAAGGTCGGTTCATGTGACATGGTGACCGACACGCTAGACGAGGGGCGGGGCGCACTCAACATGATCGTGCGCATGGGACGCGAAATCGCGGCCCCGTCAGCGATGGCCCAATCCCCGGGCCCGGGACATTGCCCGGCCCATTGGGCGGGTCTTCAGGAACGCGGCGTCAGGCTGTTGGCGACCAGTTCGCGCAGGACGCCATGCAGGTGCGGGTTGCCCGCCACCGCATCCACCGAGTCCGGGAAGTCGTTGAGGTCGACGCCCTGGGGATCGGTGGCATAGCCCCCGGCCTCGCGCACCAGCAGCACGCCAGCGGCACAGTCCCACGGGCGGATGCCCAGTTCCCAGTACCCTTCGTAACGGCCGGCCGCCACCCATGCGAGGTCAAGTGCCGCCGCCCCGAAGCGGCGGATGCCTGCGACCTGCGGCATCAGCGCGCCCAGCGTGCGGGCAAAGGACAGGCGGTTCTTGGCCGACACCTTGGCAAAGGGAATTCCCGTCGCGAACAGCGATTCGTCCATGTTGCGCCGGGCCGAGACACGCAGGCGGCGTTCGTTGAGGAACGCGCCAATGCCCTTTTCGGCCCAGAACATCTCGTTCGCGGCGGGGTTGTAGACGAGGGCGGCGACCATTTCGATCGCGCCATCGGGCAGGCGGCGCTGCAGGCCGATGGAAATGGCCCAGTGCGGGATGCCATGCAGGAAGTTGGTCGTCCCGTCCAGCGGATCGACAATCCAGCGCCATGTCCAGCCATCGCCACCCGACGCGCCGCTTTCCTCCATCAGGAAGGCATAGCCGGGACGCGCGCGGCCAAGCTCCTCGCGCAGGGTCGTCTCGGCGCGCAGGTCGGCCTGCGACACGAAATCGCCGGGTCCCTTGATGCTGACCTGAAGCTGCTCGACCTCATTGAAATCACGCAGCAGCCGGCGCGCCGCTTTCTGCGCGGCGTTCTGCATCACCGTCATATGAGGGGAAAGTCGCATTGCCACGGTGATCGGTCCTGTCTGGTTCGGCGGTGAAACGGGAATGGAAGCGGGATGGGAAAACGCAATGACCGCGGACGCCCGGACGGGCGCCACGCGGGTCGGTCATTCAGGACTTGGCGCGCTCGACATAGCTGCCGTCCTCGGTGCGGACCACGATGCTTTCGCCCGCTTCGATGAAGGGGGGGACCATGGTCTTGACGCCGTTGGACAGGCGGGCGGGCTTGTACGACGAACTGGCGGTCTGTCCCTTGACGACGGGATCGGCCTCCACGACCTCGAGCGTCACCTGACTGGGCAGCACGACGCCGACCGGGTCACCTTCGACAAGGTTGAGGACCAGCGTCATGTTGTCCTGCAGGAAGGGGGCCTGATCGCCCAGCAGGTCCAGCGGAAGCAGCAGCTGTTCGAACGTTTCCGGGTCCATCAGGACGATGTTGTCACCATCCATGTAGGAATAGGTATATTCCTTTTCCTCGGTCATCAGGCGTTCGACGGTATCCGCCGTGCGCCAGCGTTCGTTCGTCTTGTTGCCGGTCTTGAGGTCGCGCATCTCCACCTGGATGAAGGCGCCGCCCTTGCCCGGAGTGATGATCTGCTGCTTCAGGACCGTCCAGCGACGGCCGTCATGCTCGATGACCTGTCCGGCACGGATCAGGTTCGCCTGCTGTTTCATAGGGGTCTCTGTCTGAACTTGTGGGAATGTCTTGAAGGATGGGCTTCTACCTCCCCCGGCGCGGAAGGGCAAGTTTTGCGCTGTCGCCTTCTTCCACCCGATGGGTCCTGCCCTGCGGATCGCGCACCCCGACGACGGTGTTTTCCATCGTTTCCAGATAGGCGGGGCCGATCGGCACCTTGCCATGGCCGCCGGGGATATCGAGGACATAGGTCGGCCATGCCAGCCCCGTCACCCGCCCGCGCAGCGCCGCCAGCAGGCGCTGCCCCTGTGCGATGGGCACGCGAAAGCGTGACGTGCCGGGGGCGGGGTCCAGCTGGTGCAGGTAATAGGGCCTGACCCGCGCCGACACCAGCGCGCGCAGCAGAGCCTCCAGCGTCTCGGGCGTGTCATTGACCCCGCGCAGCAGCACCGACTGCGCGATGACGGGAATGGCGCGCGCCTGTATCCGGCGGATGGCGTCGCGTGCCTGCGGGGTCAGTTCGCGGGCGTGATTGACGTGCGCCACCACCCACATGCTGCATGTGGTGTCCAGTGCCGCGGCCATCTCTTCGGTGATGCGCGCGGGATCGGCCACGGGCACGCGGGTATGGATGCGGATGGTATGGACATGGGGCATCGCCTCCAGCGCGCGGATGATGCGCGACATGCGCCGCGGCGACAGCATCATCGGATCGCCGCCCGTCAGGATCACCTCGCCAATGGCCGGGTGGTCCCGCAGCCAGTCCAGCGCGCGTTCCAGGGCGGCCTCGTCCAGCACGCCGCCATCGGGGCCGACATGTTCGCGGCGGAAACAGAACCGGCAGTAAAGCGGGCAGACCAGCAGCGGCTTGAGCAGCGCGCGATCGGCATAGCGGTGGACAATTCCCGGCACCGGCGACAGCGCGTCATCGCCGATCGGGTCCGAACGTTCCTCCGCCGTGACCACAAGTTCCGCCGGATCGGGGATGACCTGCCGCCCGATCGGGTCGTCTGGATGTTCGATCAGCTCGGCAAAGGCCGGTGGAATCGCGGTGGCGTAATGTCGCGCCACCTCCTCCAGCGCGGATCGCGCCCCCTCTGGCGCCAGGCCTGCGTCAACCAGGTCGCCGACAGTGCGCAGCGTGCGGGCGGCGGGACGTGGGGTGTCTGGCATGACGGGACCTCCGTGACGCGGGGATGAAGCGGGACGGCAAAAAGGGAAGTCGGCGGGTCGCAGGGGGTTGACCTGCGCTTCTCCTGCCGCGCTGTACTGCGCGCCGGTTTTCCCTGCAACCGGAGTTGCGCGTCCATGAACGAATCTTCCGGAAACGAATCTCCCGGCCCGGCACCGGCGCATGCGGGCCACGACCCCGCCCGCATTGCCGAACGCCTTGCGCTGTTGCGGCGCCGTGGGCTGGTCATCCGTGCCATACGCGCGTTTTTCGAGGCGCGTGGCTATCTGGAGGTCGAAACCCCCTATGCCGTGCCCACGCCGGGGGAGGAAGTGCACCTGAAGGTGTTCCGCACCGAGCAGCACAGCCCCGATGGTCGGACGCGTCCGCTGTTTTTGCACACAAGCCCCGAATTCGCGATGAAGCGCATCGTCGCGGCGACGGGGCTGCCGGTGTTCCAGATGGCGCGCGTGTGGCGCAATGCGGAGGGCAGCCGCCTGCACGCGCATGAATTCACGATGCTGGAATGGTATTGTCCCCACGCCAGCCTGTCGGACCTGATGGACGAGACGGAGGCCCTGCTGCGCGCGACGCTGCCGCCCGTGGTTCAGGGGACGCAGGTCGAAATCGCCCCGCCGTTCGAGCGCCTGACGATGGCGGAGGCATTCGGGCGGTACGCAGGCGTTGACCTGCTGGCGACGGGCGATGACGCGGCCGCGCTGGCGCATGCCGCCGGGTGCGACCTGCGATCGGACGAAAGCTGGGAGGACCTGTTCTTTCGCCTGTTGATGGAACGGGTCGAGCCGCATATCGGGCGCCTCCGCCCCACCTTCCTGACGCACTGGCCCGCCAGTCAGGCGGCCCTTGCCCGTCGTGATCCACATGACCCGCGCGTGGCGTTGCGTTTCGAACTGTATGCCGACGGGATCGAACTGGCCAACGCGTTCGAGGAACTGACCGACCAGGCGGAGCAGGAGGCGCGTTTCGTCGCCGATCGCGCCCGCCGCGCGGAGCTGTACGCGGATGACCCGGATGCGGCGTGGCCGATGGACCATGCGTTCCTCGCGGCGCTGGACGCCCTGCCGCCCTGCGCGGGGATCGCGCTTGGCCTGGATCGGCTGGTGATGCTGGCTGCCGGGACGCGGCGCATCAGTGACATATTATGGCTGCCGGAATGAAAGGAGTTATTTGGAAACCGCAGGTTGGGTAAGATTGATAAAAGTTTTTGGGTGTCGCCTTTTTGAAAAAAGGCGACGTCATCTGAAGCTTTTTGCAAAAAGCTTCACCAAAAACTTTTATAATTTCAGTGTATTATCGGGCCTGATTTTTCAGACAGCCCCCAGGGTCTGTCGGGTTCAGTCAACCGAATCGGCTGCGGCGTCCATCGCGGCGTTCATTGCCCGCACGCCCGCGTCGGGGCCATCGGGATGTGACCATACCGCGCTGATGACCGCCAGGAAATCAGCCCCCGCACGGACCAGCGGCGCGCAGTTGCCTGGCGTGATTCCCCCGATCGCGACAACCGGCAGCTCCATCATGCCGCTCCACCATGTCAGCAGGTCGGTGCCCGCCCGGACGGAGGTTTCCTTTGAGACCGAGGGGAAGAACGCGCCGAACGCCACGTAATCCGCCCCGCCTTCGCCCGCGCGCATCGCCATGTCGCGACTGTCATAGCATGAGACGCCCAGCTGCAGGTCGTCGCCAAGGATGCGTCGCGCCTCTTCCACCGTCATGTCGTCCATGCCGACA
Organism: Novacetimonas pomaceti; assembly: GCF_003207955.1. Lineage (NCBI taxonomy): Bacteria > Pseudomonadati > Pseudomonadota > Alphaproteobacteria > Acetobacterales > Acetobacteraceae > Novacetimonas > Novacetimonas pomaceti. The sequence goes on along the minus strand of NZ_NOXG01000003.1, from coordinate 80,794 downwards.
TGCGCGCCGTCGCAGCCGGTGGAGCGCGCAAGGTCGGGACGGTCATTGAGGATGAAGGCGACGTCGCGTTCGTGCGCGACCGGACGCAGCGCGTCGATGGCGCGGCGGATCGCATCGTCGGGAACGTTCTTGAGCCGCAGCTGCACCGCCGCCACCGGCCCGGCGTCAAGCGCGCGCGCCAGTGTGGGCGCGAACGCGTGGGGGTCAAGCGACTCGGGCGTGACAAGATAAAGCTGGCAATCGGTCATGGTAAGCCGATCATATGACGCACATCCGTCATGGAAAACAGCCCTCACGGCGCATGGGGTGTGTTGGGCAGGCGTTCGGTCGCGGCATGCCCCGCGTTCGAAGGGGATGGCGATGCAAAATGACGATGCGCCGCTCAGCCGGCGGGGTGGGATCGCAGGTATCGCTGCAATGCGTCTGCCGCGTCCGGGCCGGCGATGACATGCGCGTCCGGGCGGCCCCGCAGGCATGTCGCCCCCATGATCCCCGCCAGTTGGGCCAGCGCGTCGTGCTGCGTGCAGGCGGGTTCGACGATGACGCCCCCCAGCCCCGCACGAAGCCCTTCGGCCGCGCGGGCCGCCGCCATGCCGCAATCAAGAAAGGCGGGCATGCCGGCCCCCGCCGTCAGCGCCTTCCACCATGCGATCCCCATGAAGCAGCCGGCATCGGGTTCGGATACCAGTGCGCAGGAACTGCCGGGCCGGGTGTTCAGCGCGGTGCATACCATTTCCATTTCCCCAAGGGTGGAAATGACGACGAAATGACGCGGAAGCGCAAAAATGTCATGATTATCGATCATGCTTGACGTTCAGACGCCACCGGGCGATCAGTTTGCAAGGGACCATGGCAGGAAATAAGGATGAACGTGTCCAATACTGACACAACGCAGACGGGGCAGGAAGCCTCCGCATCCGCGCATGAAGGGACGATTGACCCGGCGGACCGGCTGGAACAGGCGCTGACGCGTATCGCCTTTGCCATCGAATGCCGCGAACAGGGAACGTGGCCGTCGCTGCCGCCGTCACCTTCTTCCACGCCGGAGGTGGACCTTCAGGCGCTGGCGGCGAATATTGACGTCCTGATCGCCCGGGTGCGCGATCTTCTGGATGACGGGGAACCGGCAGCCGTGATCGCGGATGTAAGGGACGAATGACGATGGGACAGGTGACGGTACGCATCAACGGGTATTCCTATACCGTTGGATGCGAGGAAGGGCAGGAACAGCACCTGCAGGCGATGGCGCAGGAAGTGGAGCGGCGAATCGACCGTATCCGTGCGCTGGGCGGTCACAGCGGCGAAGGGCGGCTGCTGGCGCTGGCGGCGCTGCTGATGGCGGACGAGATCCATGACCTGACAGCGGAAAAGATGTCCGCCGACACCGCCCACCAGCTGGCGCAGGGCCGTCAGGCCCGGATCGAGAACGAGCGCCGTCGCGATCAGCTGACGCATCTGGTGGAACGCGCGGAAAACATTGCAGCCGCCCTCGAACGTGACTAGATAACAGGTGCGGGGCTGCCGGACGCGTCAGGCAACATTCAACCCCTGGGCCGATAAGCACTTCCTAAGGGAGCTGGCACTGTCGTGACCGTGGTCACGTTACCTGGCGCCCACCTGCACCTGCAGGTCCGGGAGGGCTGATAAGACCAACGGTCATGGTGGCTCCGTAATTCATGACGATATCTCCCGATTCCGATTCGCCCGCCCTGGCGCGGGCCAAGGCCGAACTGCGGCGGCAGTGCCGGGCGCGACGGGAAAATACCCCGCCCACGGCGGCCCAGGAACATGCCCTGCGCGCGGGCATCCTCGCCTGCGTGGATCTGGTCCCGGCTGGTGGCGCGATCGCCCTGGTCTGGCCACTACCGGGGGAAATCGACCTGCGGCCGGTTTTCATGCCCCTTCACCAGCGCGGCTATCGCGTCCTGCTGCCCTTTACGCCGCCACGGGGGCAGCCGCTGTCGTTCCATCACTGGCATCCTGACGTGACGATGTGCAACGGCCGATTCGCGACGTGGCATCCTGACGGGCATGCCCACCGGCCCGACATGGTGTTCGTGCCGCTGCTGGCCTTTGACAGGCGGGGTGGGCGGCTGGGATACGGGGGGGGATATTACGATCGCACGCTTGCGCGGCTGCCCCGTGCGATTGCGATCGGCTATGGTCTCGCCACGCAGGAGGTCGCGAACATTCCCATGGGGCCGCATGACGTGCCGCTGTCGGGCGTCGTGACGGAGCGCGAACGGATCGCGTGTCATGGGAATGCGTCCACGCGCGGGTAAAGAGGAAGGTCGGGTTTTTTGAGGATACTGTTTCTGGGCGACATTGTCGGCCGCGTCGGGCGGGAGGCGGTGATCGACCGCCTGCCGGGATTGCGTAACGAGCTGTCGCTGGATCTGGTGGTGGTGAACGGGGAAAATGCAAGCCACGGCTTTGGCCTGTCGCCGGCCATCGGCCGTGACCTGTTCGCGGCGGGCGCCGATGTCATTACGCTGGGCAACCACAGCTGGGACCGGCGCGACATGATCGGGCATATCGATGCCGAACCCCGCATCATCCGTCCCGCCAACTATCCCCCCGGCACGCCCGGGCAGGGCAGCGTGGTGGTGGAACTGGTCAATGGGCGCAAGGCGCTGGTCATCAGCGTCATGGGGCGGCAGTTCATGGATGCGATGGACGATCCGTTCCGCGCGGTGTCCGACATCCTGTCGCGCCATCGGCTGGGGGTGACGGTGCAGGCCATCGTGGTCGATATCCATGCGGAGGCGACGAGCGAGAAATGGGCCATGGGCCATATCTGTGATGGTCGCGTGTCGCTGGTGATCGGGACGCATACCCACACGCCCACCGCCGACCATCGTATTTTCCCCAACGGGACGGCGTTCCAGACCGATGCGGGGATGTGCGGCGATTATGACAGCGTGATCGGCATGGGCAAGGATGCCGCCATCGCGCGATTCGTGCGCAAGATGCCGGGCGAACGCCTGCAGCCGGCGGAAGGCGATGCCAGCATCGCGGGCATGATGGTGGAAACCGATGACGCGACGGGCCTTGCCCTGCGCATGGCCCCGCTGCGGCTGGGGGGACACCTGGCGCAGACGCGGCCCGATTTCTGACGACGCGCGGACAGGCCCCGCCCCACGGATGTCAGCCGTCCGCCGCCCATCCCATCAGCGAAAGGCCGGTTCGTAAAAGCCGCGCAGCTTGCGCGAATGCAGCCGGCCGACGCCCTGCGCCCGCAACTGGCGCATGGTCTCGATCCCGACGATCAGGTGCTGGCGCACGCGTTCGCGATAGAAGGCGTTGGCCATGCCACGCAGCTTTACCTCACCATGCAGGGGCTTGTCCGAAACGCACAGCAGCGTGCCATAGGGAACGCGGAACCGGAAACCGTTGGCCGCGATGGTGGCCGATTCCATGTCCACCGCGATGGCGCGGGTCATGTTGATGCGGGTGAACAGCGCCTCCAGCCGCAGTTCCCAGTTGCGGTTGTCGGTGGTCATGACCGTGCCGGTACGCAGCCGGGTCTTGAGTTCCGCATCATGCAGCCCCGTTACCCGTTCGGCCACTTCCTGCAGGGCCGTCTGTACCTCCGCGATGGGGGGGACCGGCACCCATGGCGGCAGGTCCTCGTCCAGGACGTTGTCATCGCGCAGATAGCCATGGGCCAGCACGTAATCGCCCAGCCGCTGCGTCCGGCGCAGCCCGGCGCAGTGCCCCACCATCAGCCAGCAGTGCGGACGCAGGACGGCGAGGTGGTCGGTAATCGTCTTGGCGTTCGCCGGTCCCACCCCGATATTGACCAGCGTGATGCCATCGCCGTCCGGGCGGCACAGGTGATAGGCGGGCATCTGTGGCAGGCTGCCCGCGCTGCCCTGCGGGCGGGGGGATGTCCCCCTGCGGTGGATCACGCCCCCCGGTTCGACAAAGGCATCGTATTCATCACCTGCATCGACCTGCGCGTGGCCATATTCGCGAAAGGCATCGACATAGCGCTGGTAATTCGTCAGCAGGATGAAGCGCTGGAAATGCCCCGGGGCCGTGCCCGTGTAATGATGCAGCCGCGCCAGCGAATAATCGGTGCGTTCCGCCGTGAACAGCGCCAGCGGGCGCGGCGTGCCGGGGCGTGGCACCTGTTCGCAGTTGGCGATGGAATCGTCGGTCATCCACAGGTCCGGCAGCGCGAAATGCTGCTGCAGCCACGCCATGTCCGCCTCCGTCAGGGAGGTGACGGCATCTTCCATCACATAGGACAGCGGGATGGGCCGCCGCGAACGTCCCACCAGCACGGGCTGGCGGTAATGGCGCAGCAGGATGTCGATCTGTTCGCGCCAGTATTCGCGAAACAGCGCCGGGTGCGTCAGGGTCGTGCCGTAAAATCCGGATTCGAGGACAATATCGAATGGGGGGCGCGGCATGTCGGCGGGCAGCCCGCTTTCCTGAACGAACGCGAGGTAGGGATACACTCCCTGCGCCAGATGCCGCGTATCGCGCGTCGCAAAGGCCTTGCGCAGCAGGTGCGCCGCCGTATCGTACAGGTCGGTAATCCGCGCCACGGCCGCGCTGGCGTCGTCAAAGGATTCGAAATCCGTCCCGACCTCTTCCAGCAGGCGCTTTGTCGTCGGTGTCATGGCGCATCCCCTTGCTCTGGTGGGGAAACTATGAAGAGGGCGGAAAAAACAATCAACTAGCACGGCGCTGCCGCGCCCGTCCGGGATCCCCCCCAGGGTGCAGGCCGGTCAGTGGCGGATCAGGATATAGTTGATCGTAAGGTCGATATCGAAATGGTCCCCGGCCATGTCCGGCGGCACGGGCGGCAGCTGCGCATTGCGGAACATCCCCACCGTCGCGGCGTCAAGGTAGTACGATCCCGACTGCCCCGTCAGGCGCACCTTCGCTACCTGTCCGTTGCGGTCCAGCACGACATGCACCGATGACGGCCCTTCCTCGCCCGCGCGGGCGGCCTCTTCGGGGTAATACATGTGGCTGCGGATCCACTGGTCCAGTTCGGAGGCGTAATCGTCGCTGACGCCATGGATCTGCGTGTTGGTGGAATAGGGGGAATTGATCTTCCCGTTGCTGACCAGCGGCCCGACGGACAGATCGATGGGCGATCCCGAACCGCCCGCGCGGCCATGGCGGCTGCGGTGCGGCAGCGGCGACGGCGCGAACGACAGGTCCATCGGCGACTGCAGCGACGAATGCGACTGGCTGGAGGCATGATGGCGCGGCTGCTGCGCGGCGTGCGTCGAATGGCCGGGGCTCTGCATGCCCGGATTGAACTCCTTCTGTTCCGTCGACTGCGGCACCGACAGGTCGGAAGGGGCCTGCGTCAGCTGTGGCGATGACGGTGTTTCCGGCGTCGGGACGTTGGGCGAGGGGGAGGAATCCTCGCTCTGTTCCTTGGGGGTCGGGGTGCTTTCCGTCGTGCTGTGCTGGCTTTCCTTGCGCGGCGCATCGGCCCCCCCGGCCATGTCGGGGGAGGACTGTCCCTGCATCCCGCTGGAGGACGGGGGGGAGAACACCATTTCCACCTGCGGGGATTCGGAAGAGGAGGACGGGTCGCCGTGGGGGTTGTGGTGCGCGGAACTGATGAGGATGGCGCACAGCAGCGCGGTATGCAGCGCGATGGAAATGGCCGCGGCCTTGCCGGCGCCCGGGTCCTCCAGCGTGTCGGGACGGATCAGGCCCGAGGTAACGGGACGCAGCCCGCGATAGCCGGGGGGACGCGGAACCAGGTCGGGCGATTCAAGCCGTTCGTCCTGACGGGTATGGGACCGCGATGGCGTGACAGGCGGCGCGGGACGGACCGGCTCGTCCCCGCGCGGGATCAGTACGGGTTCCACGGCATGGCGGTACCGGGAAGAAGGACTGAGTGTCACCGACATGAAAGGGCGCGTTTCTCCGCCTTGGGGTGGCTGCTGTGATCGCAAGACAGGTTGCCGCCACTATCGTGCCATTACCTGTTCCGGCTTGCCAGCATAACTGCGGGGACGGGTCACGATGTCAAGAGCGATACAACATGTGGCCGCATGTGTTTCCCCGTGCCGGTGGCGTTGCGTCAGTAGCGTTCGACAAAGCGTTCCAGCAGTTCGGCGAAACGGTCGGGATTTTCCACGTGCAGCCAGTGCCCGGCCTTTTCGATCAGTTCCAGCCGGTGGTTGGGAAACAGGCGACGCATCGTCGTGAAGTGTTCCGCCCGGATATAGGGTGAATTCTCCCCCGCGAGGAACAGCGTCGGCCCCGGATAGCTGTAGCCTTCGGGGATGTAGGGCCAGCTTTCGACATTGGGCATCGATTCCACGATTTCGCGCAGGCCGATGTACCAGTCGGGGTTTTCCCCGACCCGGATGTTCTGCAGCATCAGCGCGCGCACGTCGGCGTTGGGAATGTAATGCTGCAGCAAAAGGTCCGCCCCCGCCCGGTTGAGGAAAGGGGGAAAGGGCACGTGGAGCATCTGTTCGCCCAGCCCGAACTGCCCATGGCCGGTGCGCGCGGGCGGGATGTCCGCGACCAGCAGGCTGTGCACCATTCCCGGATGCATCAGCGCCAGCGTCATCGCGACCTTGCCGCCCATGGAATGACCCACCAGCGTCGCGGGCAGGGCGTCGTGATGGCCCAGCGTTTCCAGAAGGTCGGCGGACATCACGTTGTAATCCATCAGCCCGTGCGGGCTGGCGCCATGATTGCGCAGGTCGATCGCCAGCGTGCGGCGCGTGCGCGCCAGACGCCGCTGGAAAAAGCCAAGGTTGCGTGCCCGCCCGAACAGCCCGTGCAGCAGGACAACCGGTGGTCGGCCCGCATCCCGCGTGGATGCTTCCTCCGGCCCCCGTTCAATCACATTCAGCAGCACCGCGATTACCTTGTCCCTGGATTCAAGATGTCTGGAGATTCAGGAGGATTTTCCCCGAATGCGTCCCATTTTCCATCAGCTTATGGGCATCCGCGACCCGCGCAAGGGGGAAGGTGGCATGGATGAGGGGACGGACGGCCTTTTTTTCCAGAAGTGGCCACACATGCTGTTCCAGCTGCCTTGCGATTTCCGCCTTGTAGGCGCTGCTGCGCGGGCGCAGCGTCGTGCCGGTGACCACCAGGCGTCGCGTCATGATCCGCGCCAGGCCGATATTTTCAGCCCGCGCGCCGCCCTGCAGCGCGATGATCACCAGCCGCCCTTCCGGGGCGAGGCACTTCAGGTTGCGCTCCAGATAGGAACCGCCGATCATGTCGAGGATGATGTTCACCCCCTTTCCATCGGTCAGTTCGGCAATGCGGGTGACGAAGTCCTCGGTCCGGTAATTGATCGCCGCGTCCGCGCCGATGGCCGTGCACAGTTCGGTCTTTTCGGGCGTGCCGGCGGTGGCATAGGCAATGCCGCCCATCTGGCGCACCAGCTGGATCGCCACCGTGCCGATGCCGCTGCTGCCGCCATGGATCAGGACACGATCCCCCGCGCGCATGGACGCGGTCATGAAGATGTTGGACCAGACAGTAAAGAACGTCTCCGGCAGGGCGGCCGCGTGCAGGGCATCGAACCCCGACGGCCACGGCAGGCACTGTCCGGCGGGAACGGTGCAGTACTGGGCGTATCCCCCGCCATTGGACAGGGCGCAGACACGCGCGCCCAGGGCGGGAAAGGCATCGTCGGGAATGCCGGGGCCACGGGCGACGACCTCGCCCGCGATTTCCAGCCCGAGGATCGGGCTCGCCCCCGGCGGTGGGGGATACAGACCCTGGCGCTGCATGATGTCGGGGCGGTTGACGCCCGCCGCCATCACGCGCACCAGCACCTCTCCCTCCTTCGGGGCGGGCACGGGCACGTCGCTCAGGGTCATGACATCCGGGGCGCCGGGATCGGCATAGGTGACGGCCTGCATCATGACCGGCAGGGTGGGGTTCATGATCGTCCTTTCGTCGGTATTCCGGGCAAGGTGGCGTACCCCCGTCGATAACACATCGTGGCGTAATATCATGCCCCGATCATGCGGCCCCCCGATGACATGTCTGCGTGCATGGCGCATGCCGCCATCATGGACAACGTCGCGCCGGAGGCGGGGTTCGGATGCTGGCGCATGAAAACGGGGACATCAAAAAAGGCACCGGGATCGTATGATCCCGATGCCTTGCCATGTCGTGCCGCAGGGAATGCGGAACGCGCGGTCCTCAGACCGAGTAGTACATCTCGAACTCGGCGGGATGCGGGGTGTGTTCGAACTTGAACACTTCGTCCCACTTGATCGCGCAGTAGCTTTCGATCTGGTCCTTGGTGAACACGCCACCGGCCAGCAGGAACTCGTGATCCGCTTCCAGCGCCGTCAGCGCTTCACGCAGCGATCCGCAGACGGTCGGGATCTGCTTGAGCTCTTCGGGGGGAAGGTCGTACAGGTCCTTGTCCATCGCGTCGCCCGGATGGATCTTGTTCTTGATGCCGTCCAGACCCGCCATCAGCATGGCCGAGAACGCAAGGTAGGGGTTCGCGGTCGGGTCGGGGAAGCGGACCTCCACGCGCTTGGCCTTCGGGCTGGTGGCGTAGGGGATGCGACACGACGCCGAACGGTTGCGCGCGGAATAGGCGAGCAGCACGGGCGCTTCGAATCCGGGGATCAGGCGCTTGTAGGAATTGGTGGACGGGTTGGTGAACGCGTTCAGCGCCTTGGCGTGCTTGATGATGCCGCCGATGTAGTACAGCGCCTCGTCCGACAGGTCGGCATAGCCATTGCCGGCAAAGGTCGGCTTGCCCGCCTTCCAGATCGACTGGTGGACATGCATGCCCGATCCGTTGTCGCCATAGATCGGCTTGGGCATGAAGGTCGCCGTCTTGCCATAGGAATGGGCGACGTTGTGCACGCAGTACTTGTAGATCTGCATGAAGTCGGCGGATTCGACCAGAGTGGCGAACTTGGTGCCCAGCTCATGCTGCGACTGCGCGACCTCGTGGTGGTGCTTTTCGATCGGCAGGCCCATTTCGCCCATCGTGGTCAGCATTTCGGCGCGCAGGTCGCTTTCGCTGTCGACGGGGGGAACCGGGAAATAGCCGCCCTTGACGCCCGGGCGATGGCCCATGTTGCCTTCGGGATAGTCCTTGAGCGAGGCGCCGGGGCCTTCCATGCTTTCAAGCTCGTACTTGCCGAAGTTCGGGCCGGTGCCGAAACGCACGCTGTCGAAGATGAAGAATTCGGCTTCCGGGCCGAAGAATGCCGTATCGCCCAGGCCGGTGGACTTCAGGTACTGTTCCGCCAGCTTCGCCGTGGCGCGGGGGTCACGGTTGTAGAACTGCCCGGTGGAGGGTTCGACGATGTCGCAGATCAGGATGAGCTGCGGCTTGGCCGAGAACGGGTCCATGACCGCCGTGGCGGGGTCGGGCAGCAGGATCATGTCGCTTTCGTTGATGGCCTTCCATCCCGCGATGGACGAACCGTCGAACATGAAACCCTCGCGGAAGGTATCTTCCTCGATGGTGGAGACATACTGGGTCGTGTGATGCCACTTGCCGCGCGGGTCGGTGAAACGCAGGTCCACCATCTCCACGGCGTTTTCCTTGATCATGCTGAAGACCTTGGCGATGGCCTCAGCCGACACCCCTGATGTCGGGGAAGAAGGGGTACCCGATGCTTTTTTTGGCATTGTTCTCTACCTGCCTGTGGTGAACGGTCCCGCAAGGATGATGCGGATACCGAAACGGTTACGGAAAAGGAATGGCCATGTCGAGGGGACCGTGCCGTCCCGCTGGACGGGACAGGCCATGTCAGACGGCATCCTCGCCATGTTCGCCGGTACGGATACGGATCACGTCTTCCACCGGGGAGACGAAGATCTTGCCGTCGCCGATGCGGCCCGTGCGGGCGGCGGCGATGATGGCTTCGATCGCGCGGTCGGCCAGATCGTTCGAACACACGATTTCAAGCTTCACCTTGGGAAGGAAATCGACGATGTATTCGGCGCCACGATACAGCTCGGTATGACCTTTCTGCCGGCCGAACCCCTTGGCTTCGGTCACGGTAATGCCCATCAGGCCGATTTCATGAAGGGCTTCCTTCACTTCGTCGAGCTTGAAGGGTTTGATGATGGCCTCGATCTTTTTCATGCCGCGTCGTCAATCTCCAGTCTGGCGGACCGGCGGCATTCCGGTACCGGATCGTATTCCTGCGGGAACGGACGCAGATGCCGTTTCAGCTTCTTTTCGGCTACAGGTTTGCACGGGTTGGGATTTCAGGCAATCGGATGATATGGCAAAAATCGCAAGCCCGGCGTCATTGGCGCCCCTGGACAGGATGTCAGGTATGAAACCCGCGAATGCGATGCTGTCGGCCCTGCCGACGACCATTTTTTCCGTCATGTCGGCGCTGGCGGTGGAATATGATGCCGTCAACCTGGGGCAGGGATTTCCCGATACCGAAGGGCCGGCCGACCTGATCGACGCGGCCGCCGCGGCCCTGCGCGACGGGCGCAACCAGTATCCGCCGCTGGCGGGCGTGCCGGAACTGCGCATGGCGGTGGCGTCGGCCAATGCGCGGTTCTGCGGGATAGAGGCCGACCCCGCGACGGAAGTCGTGGTGACCTGCGGCGCGACCGAGGCGATCACGGCCTCGCTGATGGCCCTGGTCAATCCGGGGGACGAGGTGGTCGTGTTCGAACCGCTTTATGACACCTACCTGCCGGTGCTGCGCATGCTGGGCGCGGTCGTGCGTCCGGTGCGCCTGATGCCGCCGCACTGGTCGCTGCCGCGCGCGGAACTGGCGGCGGCGGTCGGCCCGAAGACCAAGGCGATCCTGCTCAACACCCCCATGAACCCCACCGGCAAGGTCTTTACCCGCGCGGAGCTGGAATTCATCGCCGATCTGATGGTCTGCCATGATGTCTATGCCGTCTGCGACGAGGTGTACGAGCATCTGACATTCGCCCCGGCGCGCCATGTCGCGCTGATGTCCCTGCCGGGCATGAAGGCGCGCACCATCCGCATCGGCAGCGCGGGCAAGAGTTTTTCGATGACGGGCTGGAAGGTCGGCTATGTCACCGCGCCCGCGCCGCTGGCGGCGCTGGTGGCGAAGGCGCACCAGCTCCTGACCTTTACGGTCGCGCCGAACCTGCAGCGCGCCGTCGCCATCGGGCTGGAAAAGGACACCGGCTATTTCCTCCAGCTTTCCGAAAGCATGCGCCAGTCGCGCGACATGCTGGTCAAAGGGCTTCGCGATGCCGGATTCGAGGTCCTGCCCTGCGATGGCAGCTATTTCGTCATCGCCGATTTCGCGGGACTGGGATTCGCGGGCGACGATGTCGCGTTCTGCGAGGCGATGACGCGTCAGCTGCGGGTGACGGCCATTCCCGTCTCCGCCTTCTATGACCCTGACGGCGGCCCCGGCCCGCGCACCCTCGTGCGCTTTGCGTTTTGCAAGCGGCCCGAAGTCATCGCGGAGGCGGTCCGCCGGCTGGCCCGCGTGGACGGGCTGAGGGGATGAGGACAGGGGTGGCACACCAAACGCCACGCGGCGGGAAAAGGGTTATTGACGTCGTGCATCAGAGCCTCTAAATCACCCCTCGTTGCGGCGGATGTAGCTCAGTTGGTAGAGCGCCAGGTTGTGGTCTTGGATGTCGCGGGTTCGAGCCCCGTCATTCGCCCCATCATTTCCCTCTGAAATTTCCCAATCGGAATCACGCGTCGCGCCGTCATGTCCGCGCGGGTTGCGTCTCTGCCCGCAATGCGGCCAGGAACCTGCCGAGTCCTTCATCGGGCGTAAGGGGCGTAAAGCCGAGTGCCGCGCGCATCGGGGCGATGTCGAAGGCCTTGTCCTCACCCAGGCGACGGATTTCCGCCGGGGTGACGCGGGGCAGGCCGGGCAGGGGCGGCATCAGGCGGCCCAGCCCCATCAGCAGCGGCGCCGGCACGTTGATGACCGGGCGCGGGCGCAGCCCGGCGTGACGCGCGACAAGGGTGGCAAGCACGCGATAGGGAACGGCCTGCCCCCCCGCGATCACCAGCGTATGCCCCCCGCGCCATTCACGCGCCAGCGCCGCCATGATCGCGCGCGTGACATCCCCCTGAAAGATCGGTTGCACCAGCGCCCGGCCGCCCGATGGCAGCGGCAGGACAGGCAGGCGCCGGATCAGGCCCAGCAGGCGCTGGATGTTGTTTTCCCCCTGCGCGCCGTAAATCATGGTCGGGTGGAGTATGACGCCGTTGCGCCCCGACGACAGCAGCGCCTGCTGTCCCCGCGCCACGTCGCGTCCATGCGCATCGGGCCAGCGGGTGAATATCCGCGTGCTGCCCAGACAGACCAGCGAAGCTTCTGGCGGGGCGGCCGCCACGATGGCCGCGACATGACGCGCATGCGCGGTGGAGACGATCCGCCGTGCATCGCGCAGTGCGGCAGCCAGTGTGCCGTCGGTGGAGGTAAGCTCGATTCGTCGTGCCTGTCCCGGCAGGCCCGTCGCACGCCACCGGCCGAGGTCGCGCACCAGTGGAACAAACGCAATGCCATGCTGATGCAGCGCCATGCATAGCGCCCGGCCCGATCGGCCCGACGCCCCGATGACATGCACCGGTCCCTGCATGGCGGGGACAGCAGGTGCGGGCATCAGGGCGTCATCACGGTGGCGAAGCCTCAGGACATTAAATCGGGGCGTTTCAGGGCGTTGAAATCGTAAGGCCCAGCGGGGCGGCGATGGACGGGTCGCTGGCCATCGACAGGGCGACGCCGATCATCATCAGGTTGACCGGCTTCATCGGGCGCAGCGCCAGCTGGAGCGGATGGTCCGCGGGCGACTGCAGGAAACGGCCCAGCGCGCGCATCGAGGCATCATCGGAAGAAGACAGGCTGGCAAGCAGCGTCTGGCGGTAGGCATCCACCGGCGTCTCGCGGCTGCGGGCAAGGGCTTCGATCACATGGCCGGCCAGCGAGCGATCTTCCCACGTAATGGCCGCCGAGACGACGCGCGCGGTTTCGGGCACCACCAGCATGTCGTCAAAGGGGATCTGGTCCAGTTCCGCGATCACCGTCAGGTTGCCCATGTCCGGCGACTCCACCGTCATGGGTTCCAGCCGCAGGTGCCCCGCGCTGCGGTCGCCCGCGCTCACCACATGCACGTTCCCCATGAAATGGTCATAGCCGAAGGCATTGAGAAGCGAGATGCTGTCCGTTCCCGTGGACCAGATCGCAAGATTGGTCAGGCGCGAATCCATCTTGTCCTCGACCTCGGTCGAAGTGCGTGACGAGACGAGGCGGTCCACCTGCAGCAGCGGGTGGGAACTTTCGATCACGCCCTTTTTCAGGTCCACCTTGTAGGGATGCGTCTCATGGACCAGATGGCCCGACTGGATCAGGCTTGCCACCTGTCCGGCGAAGTCCGGGCCATCAAGCTCAAGGTGGTCCACCGTGATGCGCCGCGTGGGCGTGAGGTTGATCTGCGTCGCCAGATGGTCGAGGTCGAGGTGCGATGCCTGTCCCAGCCCGTAATGGTCCACGCGCATGTGGGCCACGGTCATGTCGGTCTGCGTCGCGGGGGCGGCAAGGTGGAAGTTGGTGAAGACCCCTTCGCCCAGCACCAGCGAATCGAAGCCCAGCGACTGGGGCGCGTTATCGACGGGCCGCGCGCCATTGGGCAGGGTCAGGTCAGACAGGTCCACCTCGTCGAGGGAAAATGTGTTGCCCCATGCCATGACCTGCACCTTCTGCAGGACCACGCTGCCGATCTTTTCCCCCTGGACGTTGTTTCCCTTCATGCCGCCCAGCCGCACGCTGGCCGCCGTCAGCGTCATGGCGGGATTATGATAGGTGACGGAGGTAAAGCGGGCGCCGCGCGCAAGGGTGCGGGGTTTCGCCGTCGCATAGCTGAAGCTGGCGTTCGGCCCGATGGCGGCGCGGAAGTCCGCGATGCCGGCCTCCAGCCTGCGCTGGGCGAAGTGATGGAGGCCCCAGCTGCCCACCACAAGGACAAGTGCGACCATCGGTAAGGCGGGAAATATTTTCTTCACGAGCGCGGTGTCCACAGTGATCTCTTGCATGTCAGCTATATCATTCACAGGGGGCGGGGCAATCTTCTGGCGTCAAATATTGTGGTATCATATTACCACAATGCGATTTTCTGCGGAAAAGCGCCGGAAAATCGCATTGTCCTCTTGACGTTCGTGTTGCGTCCGGATGATAACGCGCCACCCGTTACCGCTCATATCAAGACGGAACACTGAATCCATGAAGACCACACTTTCCCTGAAACCTGCCGAGGTGACACGGGGCTGGACCCTGATCGACGCCGAAGGTCTGGTCCTGGGCCGGCTGGCGGCCATCGTCGCACAGCGCCTGCGCGGCAAGCACAAGCCGCAGTTCACCCCCCATGTTGATTGTGGCGACAACATCGTCATCATCAATGCCGAAAAGGTCCGCCTGACCGGCAACAAGGTGGCGCAGAAGCTGTTCCATTACCACACGGGCTATCCCGGCGGTATCAAGCAGCGCACGATCACCCAGCGCCTCGAAGGCAAGAACCCCGGCCATGTCGTGCGCAAGGCTGTCGAGCGCATGATCACCCGCGGTCCGCTGCAGCGCGCGCAGATGAAGCACCTGTATGTCTATGCCGGCAGCGAGCATCCCCACGAAGGGCAGAAGCCGCAGGTTCTCGACGTTGCGGCGCTGAACCGCAAGAATTCCGTTTCCAGCAACAAGAACGGGGCCTGATCTCCATGTCTGAAACCCAAGAACGTACAGGCACGCTGGCCGATCTGCAGGGAGCAGTCGCGTCGGGTCAGATCGAATCCACCGAGAACGCGGCCCCGGTTTACGAAGCCAAGCGCGACGCGCAGGGCCGTTCCTATGCCACGGGCCGTCGCAAGGACGCCGCGGCACGCGTGTGGATCAAGCCGGGCAAGGGCGACATCGTCGTCAATGGCCGTCCGGTCGGCACCTATTTCGCCCGTCCCGTCCTGCGCATGCTGATCACGCAGCCGTTCCTGGTTGCCGATCGCTATAACCAGTTCGATGTCTACTGCACCGTGACCGGCGGTGGCCTGTCGGGTCAGGCGGGCGCGGTCCGTCACGGCATCAGCCGTGCGCTGACGCATTACGAACCGGCCCTGCGTGGCATCCTGAAGGCCGCGGGCTTCCTGACGCGCGATCCGCGTGTTGTCGAACGCAAGAAGTACGGTCGCGCCAAGGCACGTCGTTCCTTCCAGTTCAGCAAGCGCTGATTGCATATCCTGCGGCGTCTTTTCCGGCACATGTCGGGAGGATGCCAAAGGTCAGGCGATCATCACGACGGGGTGGGCCGCATGCGGTCCGCCCCGTTTGTGTTTTCAGGCCATTTTCAGGGGCCGGGATCCAGGGGAACACATACCGTTCTGTCGCATCGGGTCATTGCTGCAGCCAGAATGGACAGGTTTCCGTGCCCCTTGTTCACGCAGCCGTGGAGGTTGTTTGAAAACATCCTGCTGATAAAAATAACGGAAGTTTCCGTTTTCAAAAAGGCAGTGTTGTCCGAAGCTTTTTGAAAAAAGCTTCACCAAAAACTTTTATGATTTTTGGGGTTTGTCGAGTTTCAGGCAGCCTCTCACATGAACGGGTTGTCCACCTTGCCCGCCTTGCGTGGGGCCGGCTTGATGGCGGCGGGCAGGTCCGGCGTGGATTGCAGCCTGTCCACGACGGCCTGCAGGAATGTCAGCAGGTCCTGCGCCCGGCGTAGCCCGGCCTTGTCGCGGGTCAGGTCCGTCTGTCCGTAAAAGGCGATGCTGTCGGTGCCGTTTTCAATGGTCATCCCGTCAATCGTGCATGACGCGCTGTCATCGGCAAAGGGAACGATGGCCGGATGCTGGGCCTGTTTCATGTCCGCAGTCTCCTCGCTTGGGTGCCAGAACCATAAAAGCTGTCTGAAAATACCCTGTTGATAAAATAGCAGAAGTTTTTGGGTGTCGCCTTTTTCCAAAAAGGCGACGTCTTTCGAAGCTTCCACTGAGATTTTCATGGTTTCAGCCTGTTACGGAACCTTCTTTTTCAGACTGTCCCTTATACATGGCGGTAATACCGGCTCCGGCGACGGTGCGTATGGCGTCGTGATGATCGCCGCGACGATCCATGCCAGACGGTCCGTATGGGCAGGGTGATATAGGTCTGTTTCAGCGCGGGCGGGAGGGCCGGGAACGGATCAACCCCCACCGTTTCGATCAGGGTTGCAATCGTGACGCGGTGGCAGGCGGGCGTGCGCACCGCGTTGCGGCAGACATAGACGCCCGCGACCTGCTGGCGCGGGTCATAGACCGCCTTCCACGTTGATGTCGGAACCAGAACCCGGTCGCTTCCGATGGTGGAAAGGCGGCGCGTGTGGAATGCCGGGCCGGTCACGACATAGATGTCCCCGTCGCGCAGGGTCAGGCGGCGCACGGCGCTTTCGATTTCTTCCCACCGTCCACGGTTGAGCGCGGCCGTCTGGGGCACGACATTCGACAGGCGGAAGCTTTCTTCCTGCGTGGCGTCATCCGGCATGTCGCCAGAGGGGGACATGTGCCCGCGATCATATCCGGAATGAACATAATCCGACAGTTCGGCGCGCGCACTGGCGGGCAGGCGGTCGTCGGGCTGGAATTCCCCGCGCCGTGGAGTGGCCTGCGCCTGTCGGATGACGCTGGCCGTCAGGTGTTCGGCCGACCAGATCGGGTCGCGCGCGACACCTGAATACAGGACCACGAACGCGCTATTGCACAGCAGGCGCGTCTGCGCGCCCAGCTTTTCGTTCGTCAGGGCCGGCATGCGATTGTCTGGCCCCATGGCATCGCACGGTTCCGCCCATGCCGGGGTTGCGGTTCCCATGGCGAGCATTAGGAACGACAGGAGACAAAAGAAAAGGGTTTTCATGCAAAAGCCATGGAGCGGGGCGAGTGGTGCCATCCTGTCATGTCTGTTAATCACGGATGTGGCACAAAAGGGATGGTGAACGACATGGCTGACTCCCCGCATACACGGTATGTGCACGCCCCCGATCCGGACAGGGTCATCATGCGGCGTCGTGAAAAGCCGTTGACCCCGTTTCAGCGTGCCCTGCATGTCGGCGTCAGGGTCGTGGTGCTTCTTCTGGCCTGCCTGGCGATGGGGGACATGCTGTTACACTGGTTGCACGGCACGCGATAGGACCGCGCAAGGGACGTCCGTTCCCTCAGGACGGGCCAGCCGCCGTAATATCCTCACGCGCCAGCGCCATGGTGATGTCGAGCGTTTCCTGATTGACCTGCGCGTCAAAGATGCGGTCCGCCGCCACGGCCTGTTCGCTGGCCACCATGTCGCCGAATTTCAGGTTGGGCCAGTCGATGTGGTCATGGGCGGCCCGGGTGAATTCAAATGACAGCATGGGGTGGGACGCCATGGCCCCCGACGGGTCGGCCGCGACGTAATCCCATACGAAGCGGCAGCGGGCGGGCGCGCCAGCCTGCGTGAACAGGGCGTGGACAAAGCCGGGGCTGACATCGGTCTGCAGCGTGTTCATCAGGTAATGTGGCGTGCTGCGGATCAGTTCGGGCGTCAGGCGGGTGCTGAAGATCCCCGCCGAAATCATCTGGGGCATCTGCGCGATGAAGCGCGCCTGATCGATGGTGGCATGCACGGTGCAGCCCTGTCCCGCATGTTCGATCCGCGCGGTGACACCCCACGCCTGCGCCATCGAATGCGGCGGCAGGATCGGCGCGGGATAGGGGGCCGCGTGGGCGTCCGCCATCGTAAGCCCGGCTGCCATTGCAACTGCCGCGCCAGTTGCGAATCGGAACGGCCATATCCCCCGTGAATGTTCGGATAGGAACAGGAACGAGCAAATTCGCATTAAAATTTTTATTAAACTTTCTTGAAAATCACCGCCAGGTGACCGATTGTTGCGCCACGTCATATCCAAAAATCCAGCACCCAGAAGGTAAAATCAGCCATATGGGGCGGCCGGTGCCACGGTTTTCGCAAAAAAGCGCCGTCCGCCGTGGGGTCATGGCCGCCACCATGGGACATATGCCCTTTTCTTGGCGGTTTTGATGTGTCAAAGCGAAGTCATGGCATACATTACCACAAACCCCTATACCAACGAAGTTGTCGCCCGTTTTCCCGACCTGGAGGATGCCCAGGTCGAGGTCCTGCTCGCGCAGGCGGTCGATACTTTTGAGAAGTGGTCGCGCACCTCTTTCGCGGAGCGTCGCGCCATCATGAAAAAGGCGGCGTCCCTCCTGCGTGAGCAGGCGGACCATTACGCCTCCCTGCTGACGCTGGAAATGGGAAAGCTGGCGCGCGAAGCACAGGGCGAGGTCAAGCTGTCGGCCGACATCCTTGACTACTACGCCGACAATGCGGAGCGTTTCCTTGCCCCGGTTCCGCTGAAGGAGGCGGAAAACAAGCATATGCGCCCCATGATCGTCAGCGACCCGATTGGTGTCCTGCTGGCGGTGGAACCGTGGAATTTCCCGTATTACCAGCTTGCCCGCGTTGCCGGGCCGCAGCTGATGGCGGGCAACACCGTCATGGTGAAGCATTCCTCCATCGTGCCGCAGTGCGCGGCGGCGTTTGACAAGCTGTTCCATGATGCCGGCGCGCCGGCCGGTGCCTATACCAACCTGTTCGCCACGCGCGATCAGCTCAACCACCTGATCGAGGATCCGCGCATCGCCGCGGTGTGCCTGACGGGGGGCGAGCGTTCGGGCGGCCATGTCGCCGCGCGCGCGGGCAAGAGCCTGAAGAAGACGACGCTGGAACTCGGCGGGGCCGACGCGTTCATCGTGCTGGACGACGCCGACCTCGACAAGACGGTCAAGTGGGCCGTGTGGGGACGCCTCAACAACGGCGGGCAGTGCTGTGTCGCGTCCAAGCGCTTCATCGTGGCCGAATCCATTGCTGACGAGTTCATCGCCAAGTTCAAGGCGGCGCTGGACAAGCTGGTCGCGGGCGACCCGCGCGATCCGGCCACCACCCTGCCGCCGATGTCCTCCCAGAGTGCGGCGGACGAGCTGAACGAACAGGTCCGCCAGGCTGTCGCCAACGGCGCGCGTCCGCATTATTGCGGGGCGGAGGTGCCGAAGAAGGGCGCGTTCGTCCGCGCGACCATCCTGACGGATGTGGCGCGTGACAACCCGGCCTATTTCCAGGAATTCTTTGGCCCCGTGGCCATGGTCTTCCGCGTCGGCAGCGATGAGGAAGCGATCGCGCTGGCGAACGATTCCGAATTCGGGCTGGGCGGTTCCGTCTTCACCCGCGATGAGAAGCGCGGCGTGGAAGTGGCCCGTCAGGTGCGCACCGGCATGGTGTTCATCAACCACCCGACATGGACGGCCCCGGAACTGCCGTTCGGCGGCATCAAGAAGTCGGGCTATGGCCGGGAACTTTCCGGTCTGGGCATCGACGAGTTCGTCAACAAGAAGCTGATCAACGTCGTCGATATCGACGCGCCGTAATCAGGCAGGCCCTGCGGGTGGGAAGGAATTTCCACCCGCAGGTTCGCGCATGATTTCGAATGACGATCTGTTTCGAAATCGTCATTAAGTAAAAAGCAAACCAAGACATAAAAAAGACATAATACCCCGCTTCCGGAACGCACGTTTCAAAAGTACATCCGGGGTGTTACTTTAAAAATTCATATCAAAATATTGTTTTTCCGATTGAATGCATCCGCGTGATAGGCAATATGCGTTGACGTGTCCGTATGCATGCGGCCCGGATGGGCGGCGCGCATGTTGACATGAACATCACGTGGTGCGCGGCCGACAGGCCCGCGACGCCAGTGACAGCAATGAAAAAGACGAACCGGAACCCATAATTCGGAAGCTTGCCGGAACAGCGGACATCCCTGTCCCGTTTACGGGTTTTCGCTTAACCGGCCATGATAAGGCAGGATATCCATGCTTGATTCACAGATTATCGAAATAGACGGAATTTTCGTTGGAACGGCGATCCAGATGGACCAGAATCAAAGCCGCCGTTTTTATGCCACGCATGACCGGGTCAGGTCGCTGCACAATATGGTGGTGCCGGACATCGCGGCCCTGAAAAACCGCGTGGCCCAGACATTCCGCCGCATGGCGCATGGGGAAATGGGCGGATTTTCCCGCCTCAGGCCGCAGGGACAGGCATAGGCCCCGGCCCTGGCATGAGAAGTCTCCATTGGCGGGGCATCATGCTGCCTGCCAGGCCCCGCCGTTGAAGCGGCTGCATGGCTGATGCCGCATCCGCCAGCCGTTTCCCGGGGCATGGCACAAGGAAACCGGGAAGTCTTTTTGCAGTATATCCTGAAGATGACGGGCAGGCCGCGGGGCCTGCCCGTTTTTTCGTGCCGGTTCAGCGAATGACCCGACGACGCAGCTGGGTCACATCGCGCACCGCGCCGTGCGATGCGCTGGTCGTCAGTGCGGCATAGGCCTGCAGCGCGGTCGAGACGACGCGGTCACGCTTTGGCTGCCATGCCGCGTCCCCGCGTTCTTCCATGCGGTCGCGGCGCGCGGCCATTTCCGCATCCCCCACGGCGGCGCGCAGGATGCGCGCCGGAATGTCGATTTCGATGATGTCCCCTTCCTCAAGAAGGCCGATCATGCCGCCTTCCGCCGCCTCGGGGGAGATATGGCCGATCGACAGGCCGGAGCTGCCCCCCGAAAAGCGCCCATCCGTAATCAGCGCGCATTTTTCCGCCAGTCCCTTGGATTTCAGGTAGCTGGTGGGATAGAGCATTTCCTGCATGCCCGGGCCGCCCTTGGGCCCTTCGTAACGGATGACCACGACGTCGCCCGGCCTGATCCTGTCGCCCAGGATGGCGGACACGGCGTCATCCTGACTTTCGAAAATCCGCGCCGGACCGCTGAAGCTCAGCAGGTTGGCCGCAACGCCCGCCGTTTTCACGATGGCGCCGTCTTCCGCGATGTTGCCGAACAGGACCGCAAGGCCCCCATCATGGCTGTAGGCATGCTCGTTATCGCGTATCGCGCCCGTGGCCCGGTCGGTATCGAGTTCGCTGTAACGGCTGGACTGTGAAAATGCCTGCGTGGTGCGCACCCCGCCGGGGGCTGCGCGGAACAGGGTACGCGCGGCCTCGTCCGCGTCGGGGGCGCTGATGTCCCATTTCGCCAGCGCCGCGCGGAGGGTGGGCGCATGCACCGTCGGGACGTCATCATGGATCAGCCCCATGCGCAGCAGTTCGCCCATGATGGCGGGAATGCCGCCGGCGCGGTGAACGTCCTCCATATGGATGTCGGAGCGCGAGGGCGCGACCTTGCACAGGTTCGGCACCCGACGCGACAGGCGGTCGATGTCGGCCATGGTGAACGCGACCTTGCCTTCATGCGCGGCGGCCAGCAGGTGCAGCACCGTATTGGTCGATCCGCCCATCGCGATATCGACGGACATGGCGTTTTCAAACGCCGGCAGCGTCGCGATCCCGCGCGGCAGGGCGGTGGCGTCGTCATGTTCGTACCACTGCCGCGCCAGTTCGACGATACGGTGTCCGGCGCGCACGAACAGGTCCCGACGGTCGGAATGCGTGGCCAGCAGGCTGCCGTTGCCGGGCAGGGCAAGGCCCAGTGCCTCGGTCAGGCAGTTCATGGAATTGGCGGTGAACATGCCCGAACATGATCCACAGGTCGGACAGGCGGAGCGTTCGATCCGCTGTGACTGGTCATCGCTGATGCGCGAATCAGCGGCGGCGACCATCGAACTGATAAGGTCCACGCGACGTTCGACCCCTTCGTTCAGGATCTTCCCCGCCTCCATCGGACCGCCGGAGACGAAGATGGCGGGGATGTTCAGCCGCATTGCCGCCATCAGCATGCCCGGCGTGATCTTGTCGCAGTTGCTGATGCACACCAGCGCGTCCGCGCAGTGGGCGTTGACCATGTATTCGACCGCATCGGCGATCAGTTCGCGCGACGGCAGGCTGTAGAGCATCCCGCCATGGCCCATGGCGATGCCGTCATCGACCGCGATCGTGTTGAATTCACGCGCGATGCCCCCGGCCTCGGCCACGGCGCCGGCCACCAGCTGTCCCAGGTCCTTGAGGTGGACATGGCCGGGCACGAACTGTGTAAAGGAATTGGCGACCGCGATGATCGGCTTGCCGAAATCCCCATCCTGCATGCCGGTCGCACGCCACAGGCTGCGCGCACCGGCCATGTTGCGGCCATGTGTCGTGGTGCGGGAACGGTAGGCAGGCATGGGTAAACCTTTCTGCGGTAAATGGGACAACCCGGGAAGAGATGGGTATGACTACACGGCAATTACAGGAGCGCCTTCCCCCACGCCAGTCCTGTTATTTCCCGGTTTTGCACCGGCATGCGGCGGCAAAGCGGGCAGGAGGGGGCGAAACTCCGTGTCGTGGCAGGCGTTTGCGTCAATCGGGAAGAAAGGGCAGGCATGACGGATACAGGCAAGGCACTCACACGCAGGAACGATCCCCCACCCCCCCGGCAGGGCCGCGCGGTTCCGCCCGTGCGCGCGATTGTCGCGGGTGCGATCTGTGTCGCCGTGCTGGTGCTGGTCATCCTGTGGTCGTGGGACTGGTTCATCCCGCTGGTGGAACGCAGGGCCGGCGCGGCGCTGCACCGCAGGGTCACCATCGCGCACCTGCATGTCCGTCCCGGCCGGGTGATCGTGATCGGGGCCGACGATGTGCGTATCGATCAGCCTGCGGGTTTCGAAAACCTGCCGCCACTTGCAACGGCGAAGCGGCTTGATGTCGCGATCCGGTGGTGGCCGTTGCTGTCGGGTGGGGGGCTGGACCTGCCGCTGATTTCGCTTGATACGCCGGTGGTGGAGCTGCAGGAACGCGCGGACGGCAGCCGCAATTACGATTTTTCCGATCCGAATGCGCCGAAAGGAGACAGGGCCCCGAAGAAGGGGGATGCCTCCATGCCCCGGATCGGCGCGGTGCGCATCGTCGGCGGGCAGCTGCATGTCATGCATGCCCGGCTGCATACCGATATGCGCGGGCAGGTCCACACGACCGAGGCAAGCGATCCGGAAGGCGCGCGTCTGGTGATGGATGCCCATGGCACCTATGTCCGTCAGGCGATTACCGGTCATTTTTCCGGCGGCACGCTGGTATCGCTGCAGGATCGCAGGCAACCCTATCCCGTCGATCTGGAAGTGCGGCATGGAGAGACGCGTCTTGCGCTGCATGGCGCGGTGGAGGACCCGCTGTCCCTTGCAGGGGCGCGGCTGCGCCTGTCGCTGGCGGGACCGGACATGTCGCTGCTCTATCCCCTGACGGGCGTGGTCATTCCCCAGACGCCCCCCTATCGGGTGGAGGGCAACCTTGACTACACCGCGGCGCATGTCCGCTTTCGCGATCTGGACGGGCATGTCGGTTCCAGCGACCTTGGCGGGGATCTTTCGATCGATCCGCACCAGGCCGTGCCCTTCGTGGATGCCGAACTTCATTCCCGTCGCGTCGACCTTGCCGATCTTGGCGGATTTTTCGGGGCGACGCCGGGGGAAAAACCCTCCACCGCGCAGCAGCAGGAAGAAGCCCGCGCCCATGCCAGCAGCAATGCCGTCCTGCCCAGCACGCCCATCAACATGCCCAAGATCCGGGCGACCAACGTCCATTTCGCCTATCACGGCGACCATATCGAAAACCGCCATACGCCGCTGGATAATATCGATGTGCTGGCCGATATCCGCGATGGCGTGATCGATGTCCATCACCTGAACTTTGCCGTGGGGTCCGGCACGCTGGCCAGCAGCGGGACCTTTACCCCCCGGGGTGACGCGGTGGAGGCCCGGATCGGCATCGACATGGTGCGCATCAACCTGTCGCGCCTGATGCAGGCAACCGGGCGGTTTCATGGCAACGGAGTTTTTGGCGGACATCTGGCGGTCCATGGGACCGGGAATTCGCTGGCGGCCATCGTGGGCAATGGCGATGGCGGCATGACCGTCGCGCTGGACCAGGGGGGCGATATTTCCGCCGTGCTGCCGGACCTGCTGGGGCTGGAACTGGGCAAGGCGCTGCTTTCGCTCCTCGGCCTGCCGGGCGAGACGGAACTGAAATGCGTGATTGCCGATATGCCGCTGCGTCAGGGAATACTGGGAACGCGCACGCTGCTGATCGAAACGGGGGATACCCGCACGGTGGGCAAGGGGGACATCAATTTCCGCGACAACACGATCGATTACGCCCTGATGACGGATTCCCGTCATTTCGCGGTCGGATCCTTTCCCGGGACGCTGCATATTACCGGCCTGCTGAAAAAACCGTCCATCATGCCGGGGACGGAGACGATCGCCCGTGCCGTGGGTTCTGTCCTGCTGGGGGTGGTAACGCCTGTCGCCCTGCTGCCGACGATCGAGGCAGGGGTTGGCAAGGAATCCCTGTGCGCGCAGGCGATCCGCCAGATGCGCGACAATCCCGCCTCGGGGCAGGTGCCGGTCGCGGGGCGTCCACAGCGCGTAAGCCACCATCAGGCACGCGCGGCCCATCGCGCCCATGCCGCCCATGCGCCGCATCCCGCGCCAACAGGCCGGCTGAGTGCTGCGGAACGGGCGCGTATCAAGCAGGTCTGGACGCAAAGGATGAAGGGACAGCATTCCTGAGGAAAAGGGGATATTGGCCCCCGTTGCCGGGGGCAATACCCGCTTGACCCTGCGCGGCGATATGGGCAAAAGGAGACGCTATTGCCGGGTTAGCACAGCGGTAGTGCAGCGGTTTTGTAAACCGAAGGCCGGGGGTTCAAATCCCTCACCCGGCACCATAGCTTTCTCGCGACAGGATGCTGTTGCTTTTCGGGGGGACTCCTCCCGGTTAAAAATCCCTTCAGCCATGCGTCGGTCATTTCCCCGGTATTGTCGGGCATGTACGCAACGTGGTTTACATTCCGGACATGCGGCGGTCTGGAAGCATTGCGCGTGCTCTTTTACCGACACACTGGAAATGGATGCCGCCATGCCCGCAACCGGTATGGATGGTCCAGATTCAGGAATATGGCGCCATTGCCATTGGCGGGAACATGGATGCCCCCGTTTCACCATCCCCTGCGGGCATCGGACATGTTCCATTACGGGTTTATGGTCACAGGCAGGATGCTCAGGCTGCCAGCGGCGCAGTCATGGGATGTCGGGGTGAATGCGTGGAATCTTGCCCCGTTCATTTTGCCAGAATGATTGAACGGATGGCATGGGGCGCCTGACGGGTGGCACCATACTGCTTTACGGGCTGCCGGCATGCCATGCCTGTCCTGAAAATGCGAGGGCATGGCGCGGCCTCATACAGAAGAAGGAACATGCACAATGTCCGAAACGCCTTCATCCTGTCGCGTTGATCCGCTGATCTGGGGGCATGGACCCAGGATTTTCGAGATTTTTGTCGAACCGACCTGCCCATTTTCCGTCCGTGCCATGGGTAAGCTCGATGCCCTTTTGCAGCAGGCGGGGGAGGATCGGATCACGATCAAGATCCGTTTCCAGTCCCAGCCGTGGCACATGTTTTCGGGCGTGATCGTGCGCGCCATTCTGGCGGCCTCCACGCTGGAGGGCGGCAAGGAGACGGCGCGTGCCGTCATGAATGCGGTGGGCGCCCATCGGGAGGAATTCGAATTCCTGCATCATTGCGCCGGTCCCAACATGGACGCCACGCCCAATGATATCATCCGCCGCATGGAACGTTATAGCGGCGTTGCGCTGGCGCAGGCCTTTGCGGTGCCGGAATTGCAGGCGGCGATCAAATGGCACTGCAAATATGCGCGCCAGAACGGCATTCATGTGTCACCGACCTTCATGGTCGACGGGTTGATTGATCCTGCCATCAGCAGTGGCGATACGGTCGAAGACTGGATGGCACGGATTTTCGCGGACTGATGCCACGGAGATGCTGTCGGGTGTCATCCGAAGGACTGTTTGAAACAACCTGCCAGCAACAGTAATAAAAGTTTTTGGGTGCCGCCTTTTTTCAAAAAGGCGGCGTCTTTCGAAGCTTTTTGAAAAAAGCTTCACCAAAAACTTTCTTATGATGTCACGGTATTTCGTGAGCATCCCCTGAAAAGACGGCATTCCCATGTTCTACCGTCTTTGACGGAGGTACAACCACAGGAATTCAGGCAATCATTGCGATGGGGTGTCGTGGCGGAGAGAGTGGGATTCGAACCCACGGTACGCTATTAACGTACACACGCTTTCCAAGCGTGCGCCTTAAGCCGCTCGGCCATCTCTCCAGCCGATCAGGAACGGGCACGCAATCCCGCCTGATGGGTGCGGAACATAGCAGCAATTCATGCAAGCGCAAGGGGGAAGATCATGATTATCCCACCCCCTGGCGGGATAATCATGATGGCCGTGCGCCGTTCCTCAGTGATCCATCTTCAGCGCGGCGAGGAAGGCGCTCTGCGGGATTTCCACCTTGCCGAACTGGCGCATCCGCTTCTTGCCTTCCTTCTGCTTTTCCAGAAGCTTGCGCTTGCGCGAGATGTCGCCGCCATAACATTTGGCGGTCACGTCCTTGGACATGGCGCCAAGCGTTTCGCGCGCGATGATGCGGCTTCCGATGGAGGCCTGGATCGCGATCTTGAACAGCTGCCGGGGGATGAGGTCTTTCAGCTTCGCGCAGATCGCGCGTCCCCGCGTTTCCGCCGCCGAACGGTGGGCGATGAAGGACAGGGCATCCACCGGTTCCTGATTGACAAGGATGGAGATGCGGACAAGGTCGCTCTCCTCATACGTGTCCATCTGGTAGTCGAAGCTGGCATACCCGCGGGAGACGGATTTCAGCCGGTCATAGAAATCAAAGACCACTTCGTTCAACGGCAGGCGATAGACCGCCATCGCCCGGTTGCCGACATAGGTCAGGTCCAGCTGTACCCCGCGCCGTTCCGTGCACAGGGTCAGGACCGCGCCCAGATATTCGTCGGGAACCATGATGGTCGCCCGGATCCACGGTTCCTCGATCCGTTCGATCAGGGAACCGTCCGGCATGTCGGCGGGGTTGTGCAGTTCCTCCATCGTGCCGTTGGTCCGCCACAGGCGATAGACCACCGATGGCGCGGTCGCGATGAGGTCGAGGTTGAATTCACGGCTGAGGCGTTCCTGGATGATTTCCAGATGCAGCAGCCCGAGGAACCCGCAGCGGAACCCGAAGCCCAGCGCGGCGGACGTCTCCGCCTCGTAATGGAAGGAGGCATCGTTCAGCCGCAGCTTCGCCAGACTGTCGCGCAGCTTTTCAAAATCATCCGCGACCACCGGATACAGGCCGCACCAGACAACGGGAATGGACGGCTTGAACCCGGCCAGCGGCTTGTCCGCCGGGCGCCGGTCATCGGTCAGGGTGTCGCCCACGTTACAGTCGGCCACCGTCTTGATCGCCGCGTTGATATAGCCGATTTCGCCCGGACCCAGCTCGTCCACCGGGGTCATGCGCGGGGCAAATACGCCCACCTGATCGACATTATGGACCACGCCCGTGGACATCATGCGGATGCGCATGCCCTTCTTCAGGCGTCCTTCCTTGACCCGGACCAGCGTGATGACGCCAAGGTAGGGATCATACCAGCTGTCGACCAGCAGCGCCTTGAGCGGCGCTTCGGCATCGCCCTTGGGCGGCGGCAGGCGCGTCACGAGCGCCTCCAGCACGGCCTCGATATTCAGCCCGGTCTTGGCGGAAACCTCCACCGCGTCTTCGGCGTCGATGCCCACGACTTCCTCGATCTGCGCCTTGACGCGTTCGCAGTCGGCGGCGGGCAGGTCCACCTTGTTCAGGACGGGCACGATTTCATGATTGGCGTCGATGGCCTGATACACGTTGGCCAGCGTCTGTGCCTCCACCCCCTGCGATGCATCGACAACCAGCAGCGACCCCTCGCACGCGGCAAGCGAACGGCTGACCTCGTAAGCGAAGTCGACATGGCCCGGCGTGTCCATCAGGTTGAGGACATAGGTCTTTCCATCCTTGGCGGGATAGGTCAGGCGCACGGTCTGCGCCTTGATCGTGATGCCGCGTTCGCGCTCCAGGTCCATGTTGTCGAGGACCTGGTTCGTCATTTCACGCTGCGTCAATGCGCCGCACGCCTGGATCAGGCGGTCCGCCAGCGTGGATTTCCCATGGTCGATATGGGCAATGATCGAGAAATTGCGGATCAGGGAAAGGGGTGTGTCGGTCATGCGCGAGACATAAGGTAAAAATTGCCAAAAGTCAGCCGGAACATCATGAATTGATCCGGTTTTCGCGCGCCGGTTACACCGGGGACACGGGCGGCCTACAGACAGGCCAGCGCAATGCGGTGAACGCGTGACGCGCCGTCCATTTCGATGGTCTCCCCCTCCATCCGGCCAACGCCACGAATGCGGATTCGTTCATGCAGCGGTGCCGTGGCCGGCGCATCGTGCCACCTGTCGGTCACGATGCCGCAGCATGGATGGGAATCGGGACCATGCAGCAGCACCCGGTCATGTTCGCGGATGGCGGCGGTAGGGGAAACGACCACGACCGCGCCGCGGCGGAAAATCGGTTCCATGTTGTCGGAATCCACCAGGACGGCATAGGAATGATGATCCGCCAGCCCATGGAAATCCCATGTCTCCCACCTGTCGCCACAGGGCAGGCCCGCGTCATCGAACAGATCCGGCTGGCACAGTTCCGAAAAGGAGACGATTTTCAGGTGGGAATGATGCGTGGCCGAAGGTTTTTCCCCGTGCCCGTTCATCAGCCGGCCAAAACCCTCCAGCGAAATGCCGGTGGCCGACAGCGTGCGCGCAAGGCTTTCGGTCCCCGGCCAGCGCGGCCGACCCGATGATGTCATGCGTTTGGACGGGTTGAATGTGGTGCTGTCCAGTCCCGCCGCCCGCGCCAGGCCGGAGGGGGTCATGCCGCGTTCGGTCGCCAGAAGATCCAGCGCGCGCCAGATATCCTCGTGGCTGATCATGGGGGGGCCGCTTCAGTCAGGGCCGTTTCAGGATTTCGCTGCAATGTCGTGTGGTTCCTGTCGCTGAAATTGCAAAACGACCGTCCGGACGCCGAAGGGCCAGCCCCATCTCCACCAGCCGTTCCAGACAGGGGGTGTCGGGCATTCCTTCGGGCCGACCTGCCTGTCCGCTCAGATACAGGCGGTGCAGCGCCGAACGGCAGCATGTCTCCAGATAAGGTTCGTCCCACATGGCGTCAGTCCGTCCATCCCCGGACAGCGCGGGGGCTGCCGGACGGGCCGGGACCACAAGATCGGTAACGGTGGCCACATGGGGGGCGTATCATCATGAATATCGATAAGAAATTGTCAGGCGTTCAATACGTATGTCACCAATATTATATCATCACAATATTTTAACAAATATACTATTTTTTCAATACGACCGGATAGGCCATAATTTCCCCCATGCCAAGGAAAAGCCTGTGCCAGGGAAAGGCAGCCATGTGCTGCGCGACCTTATCCGCACGGCCATGGATCATTATGTCAACGTGAAACAGCGCGGGATGGATTTCGTCACAGGTCCGTCCCAATGCGGCCATATGTCCGTGGTTGTTTCCAGCCAGGTTGGATTATCTTGCATTTGATGAGGGTAATAATGAAGTTCAATCGGTTTTTTCTTGTAGCGAGCCTGTCCGGTGCCGTTTTCGCCCTGTCGCCCGCGGCGCATGCCACGGATTGCGACAACAGCCAGTCAACGCCAAGCTGGGACGTGCTTGATCGCGCGGCGCAGGCCGGTGACTGCGCCAACAATCGCCTGCAATCCTATCGCGACAGGGCCCATAACAGCATCGAGCAGCGTGAACAGGCCCTGAAGGATCGTGAGGACACCCTGCGCAACGACACGACCGGACGGCTGGACCGCGCGCGTGAGGCGGAGGAGCAGAAGCTGACGAACGCACGTTCCAACTTTGACCAGCGCCTTGAAAACGGCCGCGACCGTCTGGATGCGATCCGCAACGCCCCGCAGCAGAAGCTGGACCAGATCCGTTCGGCCGGGGACGCGGAAAAGCAGAACTGGAACAACATGCGCAACCAGACCCGCTCGGACGTCGACAGCCTGCTGGGTGGCGGTCAGTAATTCCGGAGCGGCCCCGTCACCCTGTGTGCGTAACGGATAAGGGCGCGGGAACCGGAATGCCGGTTTACGCGCCTTTGGATGTTCTTGGGGCTGTTTGAAAACAGCCTGCCGATCAGGAATGACGGATGTTTCTGGGTGTCGCCTTTTTTCAGGAAGGCGACGTCTTTCGAAGCTTTTTGCAAAAAGCTTCACCAAAAACTTTTACATTTTCAGGCGGTCTGTTTGCCCCTGTTATTGGTGGGGCAGGGGACGGGCCATATCCATGGCCCGTCGCCCCCGATCGTGGATCAGGCCGGTCGCGGAGTACGCTTGCGCGACGATCCGGTCGCGCCGCCACGCGGGCCGCCATGGCCCTGGCCACCCCCGCCAAAGGCGCGGGGACGACGTGCCCCCACCGGCGGACGTCCCTGGCCGCGCGGGCCGGACGAACGGCGCGGTCCTGTTCCCCCTGCCGGGGCCGACGCCGGGGCGATCTGCACCTCGTCATTGTCAATCGCCGCGATGCAGGAACGGAATTTCTCTTCCGTGTCGGGGGCGATTTCGAACAGGGTCTGCGTGTCCGCGATGCGGATGGCACCGATATCGGATTTGCGCACCCCGCCAAGCCGGCAGATCAGCGGTACCAGCCATTTCGGGTCGGCCTTGTCCTGCCGCCCAACGCTGAGGGAGAACCAGGCGCCGGGTTCACGCGGCGCGCGGTCACGTCCCTCGCGCGCGGGACGGGTGCCCTCGGCACGCGGCGGACGGGCATCGGGCGTGATCTGGCGCACGTTTTCCGGCTGGGGCAGGTGCGCGCGATAGGTGCGCAGCAGGGCCGCCGCCAGCTGTTCCGGGGAATGCCCTTCGGTCAGGCGGGAAATCAGTTCATGGTCCGCCGCCGGCACCTCTTCCGACAGGGCCGGGTCGGACAGCAGGCGCTGCGCGTCGAGCGCGCGGATTTCCTCGGCGCTTGGGACCGGGGACCATGTGGCCGAAATCTTCGCGCCCATCATCAGGCGTTCGGCGCGGCGGCGCTGGGAGACCGGCACGATCAGGGCGCAGACCCCCTTGCGTCCCGCGCGGCCCGTGCGGCCCGAACGGTGCAACAGGGTGGCGGGATCGGTCGGCAGCGTCGCATGCACCACCAGCGCCAGCGCCGGGATGTCGATGCCACGCGCGGCGACGTCGGTTGCGACGCAGACGCTGGCCTGTCCCTTGCGCAGGCTGTCGATGGCCCGCGTGCGTTCGGCCTGTCCCAGTTCCCCCGACAGCGCGACGGAGGAAAAGCCCCGTTCGACCAGCGCGGACTGCAGGTGGCGCACCAGTTCGCGCGTGGCGCAGAACACCATCGTGGTCGGGCTGTCGGTTTCGCGCAGGACGTTGACGACCGCCGGGATGATCTCGCGCCCATCGGCCAGCAGTGCGCGGTATTCGATATCCGCATGCTGCCTGGCGCCCGACAGGGTATCGATGCGCAGCGCGTCATTCTGGTAACGCTTGGCAAGGGAGGCGATTTCACGCGCGATCGTGGCGGAAAACAGCAGCGTGCGCCGGGTTTTCGGCATCGCGTCAAGCAGCTGTTCCAGCTCGTCACGGAAGCCGAGGTCCAGCATCTCGTCCGCTTCGTCCAGCACGACGACACGCAGGTCCGACAGGACCAGCCGGCCACGCGACAGGTGATCGCACAGGCGTCCGGGCGTGCCGACGACGATGTGCGCGCCCATCTGCAGGGCACGGGCCTCCCGCCGGGCGTCCATGCCACCGATGCATGACACGATACGCGCGCCAGCAGGCGCGTACAGCCATGTCAGTTCGCGCGTGACCTGCATGGCCAGTTCGCGCGTCGGGGCGATGATGACCGCAAGCGGCGCGCCGGCCGGACCGAAATGTTCGGCCCCGCCCAGCAGCGTATCGGCCATCGCAAGGCCGAAGGCGACCGTCTTGCCCGACCCGGTCTGGGCCGAGACAAGGAGGTCGCGCCCGTCGGCTGCGACGTCGAGAACGGCGGTCTGGACGGGGGTGGGGGTTTCATAACCCCGTTCGTCCAGCGCGCGTTTAAGTGCGGGATGGGTTTCAGGAAACGACATATATGAAGCAATCCGGGCATAAACGGTAAATAAGGCGACGCAGGAGGAGAGGCCGCCGGCCGTTCATGCGTCATGGGGGAAGGGGGTGCATAAAGAAAGATGGCCCGAAATACCAGCAATAATGACGCACCCTTCCGATCATCCCCCTTCCATCCGGGGTCGCGCGCACCAACGGCGCGCGCGTATCAGGGGACCAGGACGGCCGCCCCCTCAAAGCGGCCATGGCGCAGGTCATCGAGTGCGCGGTTGGCCTCACGCAGGGGGTAAGCGGTTGTTTTTGTGCGGATTCCGACGCGAGGAACCAGTTCAAGGAAATCGACGCCGTCCTGCCGCGTCAGGTTCGCGACGGAGACGAGCTGACGCTCCTCCCACAGCAGGTCGTAGGAAAAGGCGGGGATTTCGCTCATGTGGATGCCCGCGCATACGACGCGGCCGGCCTTGTGCACGGATTTCAGCGCGGCGGGCACCAGCGCGCCCACCGGGGCGAAGATGATGGAGGCATCCAGCTGTTCGGGCGGCAGTTCGTCGGAACCGCCCGCCCATGTCGCGCCAAGGCTGCGGGCGAAATCCTGTGTCCTGGTGTCGCCGGGGCGGGTAAAGGCGTAGATTTTGCGCCCCTGCCACAGCGCGACCTGCGCGATGATGTGGGCGGCCGCCCCGAACCCGTAAAGGCCGACACTCTGCGCCTCCTTGCCCGCGATCACCAGCGAACGCCACCCGATCAGCCCGGCGCACAGCAGTGGCGCGGTGGCGACGTCATCGGTGCCTTCCGGCAGGGGGAAGGTGAAATGCGCGTCCGCCACGGCCATGGTGGCGTATCCGCCATCGCGGGTATAGCCGGTGAACAGCGGATGGTCGCACAGGTTTTCATGCCCCGTTTCGCAGTAATGGCAGTGCCCGCACGTATGGCCCAGCCACGGGATGCCCACCCTCTGCCCGATATGCAGGTCGGTGACGTTGGGGCCGATGGCATCGATGCGCCCGACGATTTCATGCCCCGGCGTCAGGGAATGTCCCGGAAACGGCAGGTCCGCGTCGACCACGTGCAGGTCGGTGCGGCAGACACCGCATGCGCCCACCTTGACCCGGATCTGTCCCGGTCCGGGTTCGGGATCCGGCAGTTCCGTCCATTGCAGCGGTGTGTGCGGGGCGTTCAGTCTCATGGCATGCATGTCGGGTGTTCCTCCCTTGTCGTCATCGGTGCCTGTTGTCGCGGGCGCCGTGTCGGGGAATATCCTATCACCATGCGGCCCACGGACGCATGACCTGCATCACGGATCGCCACATCGCGTCCTTAGGTGCCTGTTTGAAAGAGTGGCCTGATAATGCCCTGAAATCATGAAAGTTTTTGGTGAAGATTTTTGCAAAAGCTTCAAAAGATGCCGCCTTTTTGAAAACAGGCGACGCCCGGAAACTTCTGTTTTCTATCAGCAGGTTATTTTCAGACAGCCGATCAGCTTTGCGTGCGGTAGGGCGTCATGGCGTTCATCACGTCCATTTCGCCCATGATGGCGGCGCGTTCATGTTCCAGGAATTCCGCCACGGCATTCCGCAGGCCCGGATGTTCGATCCAGTGCGTGGAATAGGTCAGGCAGGGGCGATAGCCGCGCTGCAGCTTGTGTTCCCCCTGCGCCCCGGCCTCCACGCGGCGCAGGCCGTGGGCGATGGCGAACTCCATCGCCTGGTAATAGCACAGCTCGAAATGCAAAAAGGGCCAGTCCCCCCGGCCGCAACCCCAGTTGCGGCCATACAGCGTATCGCGACCCATGAGGTTCAGCGCGCCTGCCACCGGCGTTGCGTCGCGGCGCGCGATCATCAGCACGACCCGGTCACCCAGCCGCTGCGACAGCAGGGAGAAGAACGGGCGCCGCAGGTAGGCGCTTCCCCACTTGCGGTCCACGGTGGAGAGGTAGAAGCGGTAGAAATGGTCCCACAGGTCCTCGGTGATGTCGGGACCGCGCACGGCCTCGAACGTCAGGCCGCAGCCATTGGCGTCGCGGCGTTCGCGTCTGAGCGTCTTGCGCTTGCGCGAGGCAAGGGTCGCCAGGAAATCCTCGAAACTGCCGTAACCGGGATTGTCCCAGTGATACTGCACCCCCAGCCGCTGCAGCCAGCCTTCGCGGCCCATCAGTTCATATTCCCCACGTTCGCAGAACGTCACGTGGGTGGAGGACAGGCCCAGTTCCCCGCAGGCCTGCCGCAGCGCGCCCGCCAGCATGCGGGCATGGGTTTCGGCTGCCCCGTCGCCCATGTCCCTGCGAACCAGCAGGCGTGGCCCGGTTACGGGGGAAAAGGGGACGGCGACCTGCAGCTTGGGGTAATATTCCCCGCCCGCCTGTTCAAAGGCGCGGGCCCATTGCTGGTCAAAGACGTATTCGCCAAAGGAGTGCGATTTCGCGTACATCGGGGCGACCGCCAGCAGCGACCCGTCCGCCGCATGCACGGCGGCGTGCTGCGGCAGCCAGCCCGTGCGTGCCTCGGCCGAGCCGCTGTCTTCCAGAGCGGA
Source organism: Novacetimonas pomaceti (assembly GCF_003207955.1). NCBI lineage: Bacteria > Pseudomonadati > Pseudomonadota > Alphaproteobacteria > Acetobacterales > Acetobacteraceae > Novacetimonas > Novacetimonas pomaceti. The sequence continues at coordinate 46,274 of NZ_NOXG01000003.1, read as the reverse complement.
CAGGAAGGCATGGCTGACGAACGGGTTGTCATCGCCCGCGCACAGGTCCCACTGCGCCGCCGGAATGTCCGCGATACGGCGATGGAGGCTCAGGCTCGGGGCGGAGGAAGGCATCGCATTTTCCCGCATGTCTGTGCCGCGGCGTCCTATCTGTCCGGCATGGAGTATCCGGCATCTTTGCGGGCGCCGCGGGCGTGGATCAGGCGATTTCGAACAGGCCCTCGACCTCGACCGCCGAATCCAGCGGCAGCGACGGCACGCCGACGGTGGAGCGCGCATGGCGTCCCGCGTCGCCGAACACCGCGACGGCAAGGTCGGACGCGCCATTCATGACGTTCGCATGCTGCGTGAAATCGGGCGTGCAGGCGATGAACCCACCCAGGCGCACCACGCGCCGCACGCGCGAGAGGTCGCCAATCGCCGCCTTTACCTGCGCGATCACGTTGACCATGCTGTAGCGCGCGGCCTCGACCGCGACCTCGACCGCGACGCTGTCGCCCAGCTTCCCGCTGGCATACAGGCGTCCGTCCACCAGAGGCAGCTGCCCCGAGACGATCAGGGAGGAGCCGCTGATGACGGCGGCGACGTAATTGGCGACGGGGGCCGCCGGTGTCGGCAGGACAATGCCCAGCTGCCGGAGGCGTTCTTCGGGGGTATGTGCGGACATCGGCTTTCTCCGTTGGGTTTTCGTGGCACGAATGTTCGGTGGGCGCGAACGCCCCTTATACAACCAGCCGCAGCCTGCCGCGACGCGGCGGCGGGGTTTCGTCATTGTCATCGCCCGAATGCGCCCGCGCCGGCAGGTCCAGCGGCAGCATCGGCGATGGCGCCGGGGTCAGGTCGTCCTCATGCGGGGCATCAGGCAGCCTGCGCCCCAGATAGGCATCGGACAATGCCCGGAACGCGTAATCCAGCATGGATGTCGCATAGGATGCAACCGCGTCGCCTTCCACCGTTCCGGCCGGGCCGAAATGGCTGTAGGCAAAGGCATCGACATAGATTTCCAGCGGCGCGCCATATTGCAGCCCGATGCTGACGGCCTGTCCCAGGCTGTCCATCAGGCCGCGCGTCATCGGGCTTTCGCGCGTGGGGGTGATGGAAATCTCGCCCAGCGTCCCGTCCTCGTACTCGCCGGTGCGCAGGTACAGCCGGTGGCCGCCGACGCTGGCCTTCTGCGTGAAGCCGCCATGGCGCGGGGGCAGGGGACGGCGGACGCCGCGTTCCAGCGCCGCGCGGGTCTGCAACGTATCGCGCACGGAATCGGGGCGCGGAGGCATGCGGTCGATGAACCCCGCCAGCGCGCGGTACATCGCCTGGTGGGAGGCGGCATCAGGCAGGGGCAGCACGGTTTCGCCCGCCAGCATGGCGGCAAAGGCGGCCTCCAGCGTCAGGCCACGGCAGGCAAGGCGCGAAAGCGTGCTGGTCGCAAGCCGCCCGTCGGGCCGCAGGGGGGAGAAGGCCGGCGCAAGGCCACACGCCTCCACCCCCAGCAGGGCATCGATCGGCCCGGGCGCGGAAAATCCGGTTTCGACGCGCGACATGGGGTGTTCGGCTTCCACCGCTGCATCCTGCCAGACGGCGCGCGCGATCTGGTTGACGCCGGGCACGACGCTGCGCACGGGCGGCAGGGGCAGCGCGTCCGCGCCCTCGCCCGCGTGGGCGACCAGCGTCGCCAGCGCGACAAGGCTGCATGCCGCGTCGCGCGCGCCCTCGCTGTCATAATCCAGTCCCAGCCCCGCGAGGCAGGCGTCAAGGTTGGTCAGCAGGATTTCCCCTGCGACCATCGCATGTCCCGACGCCATGTCATCGGCCGCCGGGGCGTTTGCCGCGGACAGCGCGCCATCGCCCAGCGGCAGTTCCCCGTTGCGCTGGCCCGCCTTCTGCCGGGCGATGGTGCGCAGGACGCGCGCGATCAGGCGCAGGGCCGCGACGAAATCATCGGCGCGGAATCCGATGTCGGGATGCACGAACGCCGCCAGGTTGACGACAAACCCCGCCCGCCGGTCGAAATGCCCGTGCCACAGGGCCTCGCTCGGGGCGGCCTGCCGCAGCAGGAGCAGGCATGAGAGCGAGCGCGCGACCGGTTCGATGACCGGGCGCGCGATGTCGCCCGCGCACAGGTCGTCGATCCACCGCGCCGCCTCCTGTGCGAGGTCGACGGGACGGTGGCCCGGCGTCAGGCGCGCAAGCGCCTCGGCCGCCGTGTCGTCCCAGTCGGCGGGAAGGGTAACGGTGCGTGGTGCATCGTCGGGGTCCGCGGCGGCCTGCACGGTGCGCATGCGAACGCCGTTCCAGTGGCTTCGTGCTGTCATGGGGGCATTTTATCCCCCCGTGACGTGCCGCCGGAACCCGTCCGGGCGGGAGTCGCCGCTATACATTCCACTGTATATCGTGGATATGGGGGATAACTTTGCGTGAAGTGGAAGCGGGGTGCGTGCGGGGCGTGACGCCATGCGCGTGATGCGGGCATCCCTGATCCCGCAGATGTGACGCCGCGTTCGATGAAAATGCCACTAGGCTATGGGGCATGGCAAATCTCGGCACCCGTATATACACCCGATTCAAGGGCCGGCTGGTTGGCAAGGATGCCGATGGCCGGTGCTATTATGAGGCCCGCACGGCCAACCGGACCGGTGGAGGTCTGAAGCGGCACGAACGCTGGGTCATCTATCACAAGGGGGAGGACGCCTCCGCCGTTCCGCCGGAATGGTGGGGCTGGCTGCATCATATTGATGATGCCCCCCTGCCCGAAAGCGCGCGCAAGTCGTGGCAGATCCCCTATCAGCCCAACCAGACCGGCACGCCGGAGGCCTATCGCCCCCCCGGCAGCGATTATCGTGGCGGCCAGCGGGCTTCAACCACCAGCGATTATGAGGCATGGTTTCCCGAAGGGTGAAACGTTCGGCATAACCTGTTATGGGTGATGCCGATCGATTTTGGGAAAGCATCGCGTTATGGTGGCTGCGGTTTCAGCACGTCCGGAACGGAAACCGGCGGATCTTGTGGCAGGGTTTGCGGTCCTCGCATTGCTGGGGGGCTTTCTGGCCTACGCCGTGATCGACAAGGGTCGCCCTGCCGAAAGCGGATATCGCCTGAATGCGACATTCGGGCATATCGATGGCCTGTCCATCGGGTCGGATGTGCGGCTTGCCGGCATCACCGTGGGGCAGGTGGTCGATGAACATGTCGACCCACGGACATTTTCCGCCGGTGTGACCTTTACGGTGCGTCCGGACATCAAGCTGCCCGACGATACGGCGGCGATCATCACCAGCGACAGCCTGCTGGGCGGCAAGTATATCGCGCTCTCCCCCGGCGGGGATGACAAGATGCTGCGTCCGGGGGCCACGATCGGCGAAACGCAGGGCTCCATCAGTCTGGAACAGCTGCTCAGCAAGTTCATATTCTCGGTCACCGATACGCTGACACAGGCCAATCAGGCGCGCGCCCATGCGCAGCAGGCCCCTGCCGGCGGCACTGCGCCCGCCGCCACCCCCGCGTCGCCGGATGGCGCGTCCGCCGCCCCCGCCGCGCATGAGGGACCGTAAGGATGGCCCAAGGTAACGGTGACCAGGGTAATGATGGTCAGGGTAGCAGTGACGATGATGCGGTTCCCGCGATCTGGCCCCAGCCGGATGGGGAGCCCGTGTCGTGCCGCGAGAAACTGGTGGTCCTGCGGGAAAATTATGTCGAACTGCATGATGTCATGCGCGACGCGTTCGAGGATGCGATCCTGATGGGTGTGGATGAGGCGCAGATGCGGCGTATCCTGATCGAACTGGTCGGCAGGATGCGGAGTCCCCACGCATGACGCGGCGGATGCGTGCCGTCGCCTGTGTGCTGTCCCTGATGGGCGGGATGGCCATGGTTCCGTTTCCCGCGCTGGCCGATACGCAGTGGCTGGCCCCGCCCCCGATGTATCCGCCCGATACATGGAAGGGGCGCTCTGTCGCGGTGGTGCGCATCCTCGACAAGCTCGATGCGCATGTGCAGGTGATCAATATCCCCGCCGGACAGGACGCGACTTACAAAAGCCTGACGCTGCATGCACGCGCCTGCCTGGAACGCCCCCCGACCCTTGCGGCGGATACGGCGGCATGGCTGACGGTGCATGACGCGCATGAGGGGATGGCGGCGTTCGATGGATGGATGCTGACGCAGGAACCCGCCATCGGCGTGTTCCAGAACCCGCTTTACGATGTGCAGGTGGTCGGATGTGGCGGCGACGATGTCGCGCCCGTGCCGCCGCCGCTTGCCGTGGTGCAGCAGCAGGCCACATCGCCCGACGCCCCCGTTCCCACGCCAGCGGATCAGCCGGCGCAGGCAGCCCCGACCCCGTCACCGGATGCGCCACTGCCGCCCGTGCCCCTTTCGCCCCCACCGGCGGCCCATCCCGCCGTCCCGCCGCCCATGCCCCCGACGCCTGAGGATAATAATTCCGGGGCTGCCCCACTCTTGCTGCATTGATATGTCAGCATGACCCGACACGGCATGAACGGGTGGGATGGCTCACGCTGTCGCACGTTCATGTCTTTTTTCCGTCCGTTCGGTTTCCCGGAGGTCTGAACCATTATGAGCCTGATGTCTTTCCTGCCCAGAAGCGGCGATCTGCCCCCTCCTGACAGGACGGCTTTCCTGCTGGATTTCGACGGTACGCTGGTGGAAATCGCGCCGACCCCCGAATCGGTCAAGGTGCAGGCAGGGCTGCTGGCGACGTTGCGGCGGCTGCGCAGGAAATGCGGAAACGCGGTGGCGGTCATTTCGGGACGGCCCATCGATCAGATCGACTTTTTCCTTGGCGACGTGCCCTATGCCGTGGCGGGGGAGCATGGGATTGCCATCCGTCGCAGCCCGGGCGCGCCGATCCAGCGCGCCAACCTGCCCGCCGTGCCGGCCGCGTGGCTGAAGCAGGCGGACGAACTGGCGGCGAAATATCCCGGCGTGCGGATCGAACGGAAGAAAGCGGCGGTCGTCCTGCATTTCCGTGGCGCGCCCGATGCCGGCCCGGCCCTGCGCCACGCGGCGGAGGCATGGGTTGCGACGGATCCGCGTTTCCATATCCAGGAAGCCAAGATGGCGTGGGAAATCCGCCCCGCCGGCATCGACAAGGGACATGCGGTGCGCGACCTGATGGCGGCGGCGCCATTCGTGGGACGCTATCCGGTTTTCATCGGTGACGACGTGACGGACGAGGACGGGATCCGCGCGGCGGTCGCGCTGGGCGGGATGGGCTTTCGCATCCCGCGCGATTTCCCTGATCCCGCCGCGGTGCGGGCATGGCTCGCGGCGCTGTCGGGCGGGGGGGATGACGCATGGGGCGCCTGATTATCGTATCAAACCGCGTTCCCGCGCCAAGGGAGCGTAACCAGCCCGCCGGTGGCCTGGCGGTGGGGCTGAAGGATGCCCTGCGCCAGGGCGATGCGCTGTGGTTCGGGTGGTCGGGCCGTCAGGTGCCGGAAATGTCGGGTGACCCGACGCCCGCCATCGACCGGGTGGGCAATGTCACCTATGCCACCATCGACCTGACCACGGCGCAGCATACCGGGTTTTACCAGAATTTCTCCAACGGCATCCTGTGGCCGCTTTTCCATTACCGTGTCGGGCTGATGAACTATTCCCGGCTGGACTGGGAAATGTACCTCAGTGTCAATGCCATGTTCGCCCGCACGCTGCGTCCGCTGCTGCGGCCTGACGATACGATCTGGATCCATGACTATCACCTGTTCCCGCTGGGCCAGGCGCTGCGGGACCTTGGGGTGAAGTGCCGGATCGGTTTTTTCCTCCATATCCCCTTTCCGCCATGGAGCCTCGTGCGGGCGCTGCCGGGGGCGGAACTGCTGCTTGAGGACATGCAGGCCTATGACCTGGTGGGCGTGCAGACGCCCGAGGACGCGGAAAACCTCAACCATGCGCTGCGCATGAACAGCATGGCCGAACGGGCGCAGGCGTTTCCGATCGGCATCGACCCGGTGGAGTTCCGCACCCAGGCCGAAACCAGCATGAAGGGGACGGAGGTCAGCCGCCTGCGCGACAGCCTGCGTGGCGCGGCACTGGTGCTGGGGGTGGACAGGCTGGATTATTCCAAGGGGCTGCCGGAACGTTTCAAGGGGTATGAGGCGCTGCTGTCGCGTTATCCCGAACATCGCGGCAGGGTCACCTTCCTTCAGGTCGCGCCGATTTCACGCGGCAATGTCGAGGAATACCGCCAGCTGCGCTGCCAGCTGGACGAACTGACGGGGCGGATCAACGGCGCCTATTCCGAATTCGACTGGACGCCGATCCGCTATATCACCCGGCCGATTTCGCGCGATGTCCTTGCCGGTTTCTATCGCATGGCGGACGTGGCGCTGATTACGCCGCTGCGTGATGGCATGAACCTTGTGGCGAAGGAATATATTGCAGCACAGGATCCGGCCGACCCCGGCGTGCTGATCCTGTCGCATTTCGCCGGCGCCGCCCCCGAGCTGGATGAGGCGGTGCTGGTAAATCCCTATGATACCGATGAAATCGCCGATGCCCTGCATCAGGCGCTGACGATGCAGCGTCCGGAACGCCAGACACGCTGGACCGCGCTGGAAAAGGAGGTCTGCCGCACGACGGCCGTCAGCTGGGCCAATGATTTCCTGCGGGCGCTTGACGGGGCACCAGTTTGCGTCTCTTCGTAAGGGGATGATGAGAGGTACTGGATTTGTCATGGCGCTGGCGGGTTCGCTTGCGCTTGCGCTGGCCTGGTGGACGGAACATGGGCTGGGGCATGTCCCCTGCGGGCTGTGCCTGTGGGAACGCTGGCCCTATCGCGTGCTGATCGTGCTGGGCCTGGGGGCCATGGTCCTGCCGCGTGACGCCGCACGTGGCGCGTTGTGGTGCTGCATGCCCGTCCTGCTGGTGTCATGCGGGCTGTCGGTGCTGCATGTGGGGGTGGAGCAGGGATGGTGGCCCAGTCCCCTGCCGGAATGCATGGCCCCCACGTTCCATGGCGGCACGTTTGCCGAGCGGCTGGCCTCCATGCCTGTCCGCCCGGCAAAGCCATGTGACGCCCCGACGTACCTTATCGCGTGGCTGCCGGTATCGATGACGGCGATGAGCGGCCTTTATGCCCTTGCCCTGCTGCCGCTGGTGCCCCGGGGCCTGAAGGTCAAGGGACGCTTCCGCGGCCGCGGCCGAAAAACAATCCAATGACGAACAGTATGATGAAAATGAAGAACAGGACCTTGCCAAAATAGGCGAAGGTCGATGAAATCCCGCCAAAGCCGAAGACCGCTGCGATCAGGGCCAGGACAAGGAAGGTGATGGTCCAGCGTAACAGGTCCATGTCCGCACTCCTTCATCTGGTGTTTTGCAATGGGGTGCCCGCGGGCGGTACGCCACCATCTACTGTCCTGAATGTTTCAGGACAGGTGAAGTTCATTGCGATGGTCATATCGTGAAGCGCCGTAATTTGTAGGTCGGGGCGCGCGCGATTACATCTGGTGTCGTGCCAGCCAGTCCATCCACGGACACTGGAGGGCATCCGGTGCTGGATGGCGGAGCAGGGAGAGGCAGTTTTCATGACCGATTTTCACGCGCTGTATCGTCATGGTTTCGCGCGGGTCGCGGCCTGCACCCTGCCGGTGGCGCTTGCCGATCCACAGGCCAATGTCCTGCGCACCCTCCAGCAGGCGCAGGCCTGCGATGACGAGGGCGTTGCGATCTGCGTGTTCCCCGAACTGGGGCTTTCGGGATACGCGATTGAGGACCTGCGCCAGCAGGACGTCGTGCTGGACCGGGTGGATGCGGCCGTGGCCGAACTGGCGGCGGGCAGCATCGACCTGCTGCCTGTCGTGGTCGTCGGCGCGCCGCTGCGTCATGGGGACGGGCTGTATAACTGCGCCGTCGTGATCCATCGGGGCCGCGTGCTGGGCGTGGTGCCCAAATCCTACCTTCCCAATTATCGCGAGTTTTACGAGGCGCGGCAGTTCTCCCCCGGCGCGGGGATGCGTGGGGGGCATATCCGTGTCGGCGGGCAGGACGCCCCGTTCGGAACCGACCTCCTGTTCGCGGCGCGCGATGTCGCGGGCCTGACGCTGGCGGTTGAAATCTGCGAGGACATATGGGTGCCCCAGCCCCCCAGCACGCAGGCAGCCCTGGCGGGTGCGTCGGTGATCGCGAACCTGTCCGCCAGCGACATCACCGTGGGAAAGACACAGACCCGGACGCTGCTGTGCCAGGCCCATTCCGCGCGGTGCCTGTGCGCTTATGTCTATGCCGCGGCGGGCGAGGGGGAATCGACCACCGACCTGGCATGGGATGGACAGGTCTCGGTGTTTGAAAATGGCGGCGTGCTTGCCCAGAGCGACCGTTTCCCCACCGGCCCCGTCCGGGCGGTGGCGGATGTCGATCTGGACCTGTTGCGGCAGGAACGCATGCGGATGGGGACGTTTGGCGACAATCGCCGCGCGATGCAGGCGCATGACGCGCAGTGGCGGCGGGTGGAGTTCGTCCTTGGCCCGCCAGTGCGCGATCTGGGGCTGCGGCGTGAAATCGCGCGTTTCCCCTTCGTGCCCTCCGCGCCGGAGCAGCTGGCGCAGGACTGTTACGAGGCGTTTAGCATCCAGGTATCCGCCCTGAAGCAGCGGATGAGGACATCCGGCGCGCGGCGGATGGTGATCGGCATCTCGGGCGGCCTCGATTCCACGCATGCGCTGCTGGTCGCGGTCAGGACGGCGGACGAACTGGGGCTGGGGCGTGATTCGGTGCTGGGCTATACCATGCCCGGCTTTGGCACCAGCACGCAGACCCGCTCCAACGCGCTGGCGCTGATGGAGGCGCTGGGCGTAAGCGCGAAGGAAATCGACATCCGGCCGACCGCGCGGATGATGCTTGAACAGATGGGCCATCCCTTTGCCGGGGGGGAGGCCGTGTATGACGTGACATTTGAAAATGTGCAGGCCGGCCTGCGCACCGATTTCCTGTTCCGGCTGGCGAACCAGTCGGGGGGAATCGTCATCGGCACCGGCGACCTGTCGGAACTGGCGCTGGGGTGGTGTACCTATGGCGTGGGCGACCAGATGTCGCATTACAACGTGAACGCGGGCCTGCCCAAGACGCTGATCCAGCACCTGATCCGCTGGGTCATGTCCCACGGGGACGAGGAGGGGCGGACCTGCGACATCCTGCGCGATATCCTGCATACGGAGATTTCGCCCGAACTGATCCCCGCGCATGAAGGCCAGCCGATCCAGAGCACGGAGGCCCGGATCGGTCCGTATGCCCTGCAGGATTTCAACCTGTACTATATCCTGCGCCACGGGTTCCGCCCGTCGCGGATTGCCTTCATGGCGCAGCATGCATGGGGTGATCGCGCCCGCGGGGCATGGCCCCCCGGATTCCCCGAGGATCGCAAGACAGCATATGACCTGGCGGAGATACGGCGCTGGCTGCTGGTCTTTGTCGAACGTTTCTTTGGCTTCAGCCAGTTCAAGCGTTCCGCGATGCCCAACGGGCCAAAGGTCCTTGCCGGTGGCGCGCTGTCGCCGCGCGGGGACTGGCGCGCGCCGTCGGACGGGAACGCCCGGCTGTGGATCGAGGAAATCGAGCGCACCATTCCCGAAAAATAACGTTCCCCGAAATGACGCCCCTGCCTAACCATTACGGAAGTCGGGGGACATTCGAGAATTGTTAACCTCCGTCTGTGTATTCGTTCCTGCGGGATCGGGCGCCCGCTGCTGGTGGCGCTGACGATTCCATTGCGGGCGGGGTATGCGTGGACGTCCGGGGACGCGCGCATCTTCCGCTTCGGTTTGGAACTGGTTGATGGCGGGGCACACAGCCCATGCCCGCAACATGGAACAGGGAGCGGACAGCATGGGAGCTGTAACCATCACGGGCGCGGAAGGTTCAACCGTATCCGTTGCGACCAGCGGCGCATATGTCACCAGCCTTGCGCAGCAGTATGCACAACAGATTACCGCCACGCTGAAAAGCGATTACATCGTCAATGCGACGCCGGGCGTGAATACCGCCACCGTCGCGAATACCTATACCGATATTACGGCCGGTGGCACCTATACCCTGAAGGGGAGCGACGCCGGCGTCGTGATCGGCGGCCCCAATGGCCAGACGCTCAGCCAGCCCGTGAACGTGGACGGGACCGGCATCACGACATCCGTCAACGTCATCGCGGGCGACGTGGGAAGCGTGACCTATACCGCCGGCAGCCAGTCCGGTGTCTTTACGGCGTCGTCGGGCAATGATGTCTTCAAGGGCGGGTCGGGCGATTACGTCGTCAATACCGGGGGCGGCCGCGATACCATCAGCACCGGCAGCGGTCAGGACACCATCAACGCCGGACAGGGCGGGGCGGCCGCGATCTACCTCGATTCAGCGAATAACACCCTGAACCTGCAGGGGGCCGATACGGTCTATGCGCAGAATGCGGGCGCGCAGACCGTCGATCTGGAAACGCAGGGTTCCGTTTCGGGCAGTGCGAGCCTGGACCTTGGCGCCAAGGCCAACCTGACCGATTCCGGTTCCGGCAATTACGTGACCGTGCATGGCGGCAGCGTCGTCAATGGCGGCACGGATGAACATATCACCTTCGACAATCAGGAAGGCCTGTATGGCCTTGAGGACCTGGTGGAACAGCAGTCGCTGTCCGGAGGGACGGGCGATACGATTTCCGCCAGTGGCTTCCTGACGGTCAACAACTCCACTGGTGGGGACATCAGTGTCGATGGTTGCCTGAGTTTCCTCAATGCCCGTGGGAGTGCCACCGTCAGCGCATGGCGCAGCACGATTTATGGCGCGGCGGGCGAAAACGCGCTCAATATTACCGCCAGCGACGATACCTATACCGATTTTGACGGAAGCCAGGGATCGGGAAGCGAACTGTTCAATGGCGCGAATTCGACAGGCGACATCAACGCGATCGGCGGCAGCGGCAGCAATACCCTGATTGGCGGCAGCGGCAACGATACGCTGTCGGGCGCGAACGGCATCAATGATTTCGTCTTCATCAAGGGCCACGCGGGCGGTCAGGACATCATCAAGGACTTTGGCAAGTCCACAAGCAATGTCGTGGACCTGTCGAGCTACAACATGACGCAGGCATCCCTGCAGGACATGATCGCCAATGCGACGGTCGCGGGGGGGAACACGACCATTTCCCTGTCGGACCATACGCATGTGACGTTCGTTGGCGTAACGGACCTGAGCACCCAGAACTTCAAGCCGTAAGCCCGGCCCGTGGGCTGATGGCCTGTCGCGGATGGACAATCCGCGCATGATCCGTTCCGGCCAATGAATGGGCGGGACGGATTTTTTGTATCCATCAGGGACGAAAAAAACAGCCGCGGGGAAAATGCCCGGTCATCCGATCTGGAAAGATGACAGTCATATGAAATAATGATACAGAATCGATATGACTGATTGCAGCTTCCTCAAAGTCTGTATCATATCGGGCAATTCGGGAAGGGCGACGGCTTTTGCTGACTGGAACAGCAACATTGGCATGTAATGACAAAAAACCTCTGGCGTAAGTTCACATGCCGCGTTACAAGCCGCGACCGCCTGGTCATGATGGTCCATGCCCCTTCATGTCGGGATCAGGACATGGCGTTATTTTATACAGCATGGTTTGAAAGGAGCAGACAGTCTCGATGAGCAAAGCCTTTATTGCCGCAGTGATTCAGGATTCGATCGATTGCACTGGTGTGGCCGCCAACCAGGCTGCTTCGGACCTGATGGCAGCGATCATCAAGGAACTGAAGCGCGAGGGCGGTTTTACCCTGCCGTCATTCGGTACCTTCACCGTCAAGAAGACCAAGGCCCGCAAGGCCCTGAACCCCCGCACCGGCGAGCCGGTCAAGGTCAAGGCCGGCAAGACCGTCCGTTTCAAGGCGAGCCCCAATCTGAAAAAGGCTGTCTGATACGATTTCGCCCGCCTGCCATCCCCAACGGGTGGCAGGCGGGCGAATGACCTGTCAGGAAACCTGAAAAACCCTTCAGCCGAACCAGACGCTCAGGGTCCGCACGCCCTGCGCGCCGCGGATCAGGACACCCTGGATATCCGCCGTGGCCGAAGGTCCGCTCATCAGCACGCCGTATTTCGCGGAACGGAATTCCGGGCGTTTCTGGTAGGCGGTGTGCATGTTCGCCGTGATTTCATCCGGCGAAAGCAGCACGACGATATGCTGTGCCAGATGGGCCAGTGAATTCAGCGGCAGCTGCGCCTCGCTCAGGAAAATCGAACCCGTTTCCGCGATGCCAAAGGCCGCGCGCACGACGGCAATGTCCACGTCCTTGGCGTCCTGCGGGGTTTTCAGGGTTTCGGCGCGCATGGTGCCGTTGGTTTCCGGCACGGCGGAACACACGTTTTTCGCATCCGGGAAACGCCGGGCGATGGCGGCATCCAGCGTTTCGCCATCCTGGGGTTCCAGCACGTCGCCACCCAGAATCTTGAGCGAGGTGATGAAACGTTCACGTCCCGCGTCCAGATCGCCCAGCGTCGCCACGGGCGGCAGGGGATACTGCTCTGGCGAGGGACGGTTGGTACGCAGGGCCTGAAGGATTGTTTCGCGCGCGTTCATTGTGTCCCCCCGCTCTTGCTGGTCTTGTTTGTCCGGTTGGCCTTGTACCATGAATGGAAGGTCTGTTTGACCGGATGCGGATTCTCGCGGTGCTTGCCCCATGGGTTGAGCCAGTTGTACAGCGCAAAGCGCGGCAGCGTGCTCAGCGACGTTTCCGTCGTGCTGATGGCGGCGCGGTACAGTTTCGGCTGCCCCATCAGCTTGCCGGCCATGTGCATGATCTCGCGCTTGACGAAGGGCATTTCGTGGTGCTGCACCAGCACCCGCCGCCATTTGTAAAGCTGCTCATGGATGTTGATCTTGACCGGACAGACATTCGTGCAGCTGCCATTGAGCGTGGAGGCATAGGGCAGGGTGCTGTATTTGCGTTCGTTGAAGGTCGGGTCGATGATCGCGCCGATCGGCCCGGAATAGACCGCGCCATAAGACAGGCCGCCCGAACGGCGGTAGACGGGGCAGGTATTCATGCATGCCCCGCAGCGGATACATTTCAGCGAGGTCCAGAAATCGCTCATCCCCAGTCGCGCGGAACGTCCGTTATCGACCAGCACGACATGCATTTCGCCGCCTTTCTGCGGCCCCCGGAAATGCGAGGTGTACTGCGTGATGGGCGATCCCAGCGCGCTGCGTGACAGAAGGCGTATGAAAACGCCAAGGTCAGCCATGCGCGGGACAAGGCGTTCGATGCCGATGGTTGCGATATGCAGGTTGGGCACCGTCGCGCTGAGGTCGGCATTGCCCTCGTTGGTGCACACGACGAACGTGCCTGTTTCCGCCACCACGAAATTGGCGCCCGTCATGCCGGCGTCCGCGTGCAGGATGACCGGGCGGGCCGCCTGGCGCTGCGCCTCCGCCAGAAGGTGGGGATCGCGGATGCCCGGATCGGTCTTGTAATCCTTGGCAAAGATGCGCGCCACGTCGGACGTCAGCTTGTGCACGGCGGGGACGACGATATGGCTGGGCAACTGATCGTCAAGCTGCTGGATGCGTTCGCCCAGGTCGGTTTCGGTCACCGTGACGCCGCGTTTTTCAAGATAGGGCCGCATGTCACATTCTTCGGTGACCATCGACTTGCTCTTGATCAGGCTGCGTGCGTTGTGGTCCTTGAGGATCTCGCCCACGATGCGGTTATGTTCCGCCCCGTCACGCGCCCAGTGGACGTGGATGCCGTTCTTTTTCGCGTTTTCCTCGAACTGTTCCAGATATTCCGGCAGGCGCGACAGCGTGTGTTCCTTGATGCGCGATGCCTCGGCGCGCAGCTCCTGCCATTCGGGCAGCATGTGCATCTGCTCGTCGCGCTTCTGGCGCATGTCCCACAGGCGCTCATCATGGAACTTCAGGTGGGGGGCGTCCTCCAGGAACCTTTCGGCGGCCCTGGCGTGGTTGACCGGCCTGTTGCTCATGCCCGTGCTCCGTTCAGGATCTGTGCGATATGGATGAAGCGGATCGGAATCCCGGCGCGTTCGGCGCAGCCCTGCTGGTGCATCATGCACGAGGAATCCGCCGATACGATGTAATCCGCGCCCGCCTGGTAATGGTCGCGCACCTTGTCCAGGCCCATCCGCGCGGAGACAGCTTCTTCGGTGACGGAGAACGTGCCGCCAAACCCGCAGCATTCATCCGGGCGCTTGGGGGTTACGAAACGGATGCCCTTGACCTTCGACAGCAGGTCCATCGGCTTGGAGAAGGGCTTTTCACCCAGTTCCGACATGCTGGCGGTACGCAGCGCGCGCAGGGTGCCGCAGCTGTTGTGCAGGCCGACGGTATGGTTGAATTCCGCCCAGGGGAATTCCTCCACCTTCATGATGTCATGCAGGAATTCCACCAGTTCATAGGTGTTTTCGCGCACATGGCGGACTTCGTCGGTCTGTGGGATGGCGTCGAAATTGTCGCGCACATGATGGGTGCAGCTTCCCGATGGCATGACGATCTTGTCAAAGCGGGCGAAGTTGCGCACGAAAAGCGCCTCCGCCGCGGCCGCGTCGGAATTGCAGCCGGAATTGCCCATGGGCTGGCCACAGCATGTCTGATCCAGCGGATATTCGACATCCAGTCCCAGTTTCTCCAGCAATTCCAGCGTGGCAATCCCTGCCTGCGGATAGAAAGCATCAATATAACAGGGAATAAACAGGCCAATCTTCATCAGGGAGCTCTCATCCTTACCAGATGGGGGGAACGTGGCGCATGCCATGTTATGGCGTCAAATATATATTGAACTAGTTTTCCATATATTATTTATATGCCAAATGGATTTAAGACATCTGCGCTATTTCGTGGCCGTTGCTGAAAATGGCAGTTTCACCCGCGCTGCCGAGCAGCTGGGCATAGAACAGCCACCGTTGAGCCAGCAGATCAAGCAGTTCGAGAATGAACTGGGTGTGCTGCTGTTCCAGCGCCTGACGCGTGGGGTACGCCTGACGGACGTGGGCGCGGTGCTGGTGGATCAGGCCAAGGCCATTCTTGGCATGCAGCAGCAGTTCATGTCCATTGCGACGGGGCTGGGCCGGGGGGAACGGGGGCATCTGCGTGTCGGGCTGGCGGGGGCGGTGTCCCTGTTGCCGCTGATCCCCCAGACCGTGCGGCGTTTTCGCGAGGAATGGCCGGATGTCACCATCTCGCTCGAGGAAAGCAATACCCCGGCGTTGCGCAAGGCCCTGCATGACCGGGCGATTGACATCGCGATTGTCCGCCCGCCCGTCCCTGATGGGGGGGAGGGGCTGATTGTCTCCCCGCTGCTGGCCGAACCGACCGTGGTGGCCTTGCCCAAGGGGCATGCGCTGGCGTCGCGCCCGCGTCTGGAGCTGAGCATGCTGGCGGATGAGCCGCTGATCATCTTTCCACGTGAACTGGGACCGGGATTCCATGACGCCATCCTGTCCGCCTGCCAGAACGCGGGGTTTACCCCCCGCATGGGACAGCAGGCGCCGCAGATCGCCTCCACCGTGCCACTTGTCGCGGCGGGGCTTGGCATTTCGGTGGTGCCGCAGTCGCTGCACCAGATCCATTCGGGGGGGGTGACCTATCATTCCCTCGGGCCGGACGCCCCCAGGGCCGATCTGGCGATCGCCATGCGCGTGGGCCAGCATTCGCCGCTGATTTCGCATTTCGTGGGGATCCTGCGCGATGCATGTCGTGACATGCGGCTTCTTCCCACGGACGATCCCGGTGCCGCCCCCCTGAAATGAGCAAGGGGGCGCTTCCCGTATGGAAAGCGCCCCCTCCTGACGTCATGACCCCGATATGAAAGGGGTCATGCCGGATCAGTTGCTGCTGTCTTCCTTGTGGTGGCGATGCTTGCCATGGCCGCGATGATGCTCGCCATGATGCTCGTCACTGCTGCTGTTGCTGTCATTGTCATGATGGTTCCAGTCGTGGTCACCATGCTCACCATGTTCGTCATGGTGTTCATCGTGGTTCTGGCCATCTTCATGATGATGATCGTAATTGTTGTTCTGGGTGTCCTGCGCCATTGCCGGAACGCCATAAGCGCCCAGAGCCCCAGCGATACCGGCAACCAGCATGAAACGTTTGAAATTCATAAAAAGTACCTCCTCTGACACATGATAAGGCACGTACAACACGACCTTGTAGTGTCTTTAATGTGTACGAATGTTTCATATGGAATTGTTAAAATAATGTAAAGTGCTTTCCCATGCAGGAAAAATCAAGAAAGAACAAGAATTCATCAGTCCGAGGTATGCATTGAAGTTATTTCAGGGTCCTGTTTTTAAGATGCAATTTTTTTACTGGTTTCCACGCGCCGCACGCACCAGCTGATGGATGAATGCCAGTTTTCGCAGGATGGTGGGTGTCAGCACGAAAGGATAGAAATCCGCCAGTCCCATTGAACGGTTCAGGCTGTTGACGGCATAGGTCAGCGGCAGCCACCCCTGCGAAATCGTGTCGAATGTTTCCACGTCATAGGGATTGTCGGCGATCATGGCGCGCAGGGCCTTCGGATTGCCCGGCTGTTCGCGCACGGTCATGCCATAGGCCCATGCCGTCTCCAGGGTGGAGACGATATGCAGGTAGTGCGCCCACGTCTCGGCAAAGTCTTCCCATGGATGACAGGTGGCGTATTCGCTGACGTACTGCGTGCGCCATCCCGCAGGCGGTCCATTTTCGTAATGGCGCTGCAGGGCCTGCTGGTAATCCATGCGGTCATCGCCGAAAATGGCCCGGCATTCCTCCAGCCGGTGTCCGTCGCGCACCAGGAGGTTCCAGTAATAATGCCCGATTTCATGCCGGAAATGCCCCAGCAGGGTCCGGTAGTGTTCCCCCATTTCCATGCGCATCCGCTCACGCTGGGCGTCGTCGGCCTCGCGCAGGGCAATGGTGATCAGCCCGTTCTGGTGGCCGGTCATGACCGTGCTGCCATCGGGACCATCGTCGAGGAAGTCGAATATCAGCCCGTTCTGCGGGTCCTGCCTGCGGGTACGCATCGGCAGGCGCAGCCGCAGCAGGGTGTAGAACAGGCGATGCTTGGCGATTTCTATCTTGCGCCACCGCTCCAGGTTCCCCGGCACCGACAGGTTGGGGATGGTGCGGTTGAACTGGCATGCGACGCAGAACTGCTGGTCCGGCTGGCTGGCGGGGACAAGCCAGTTACAGGCGTCATGCGCATGATTGGCGCAGAAACGGTAGGGAGCATCCGTGGCGCGCGGATCAAGGGCCTGCCATCCATCGCCGTTTCCATCGGGCGTCAGTGCCGACAGGCTGTTGATGTCCGGCACGTAACCCAGTTTATGCCCACAGCGTTCGCAGGCCGTGTTTTCGAAAAACAGGACCTGACCACATGACTGACAGGAAAAGAGTTGCAAGGCCGTTTGCTTTCCATAACGCGAAGGGGGGCATGATTCCATTATCCGGAAGGCTCAGGATATGACATCCCCGTGTCAGGTCCGGGAGTCCTTTTTCACGTCGGCATCCACGGGATGGTGGATCGTCATGGAAACGTCGAGCGTCGCGGTGCAGTTGTCCAGCATTCCCGTGACCGGCGCGACCTGATCGGGACGGACCGCCGCCGCAAGCGCGATATGTCCCTGCGACGTCAGCAGGCCGGAGGTGGTATCGAAACCGACCCATCCCGCCCCCGGCAGCCATGTTTCCACCCAGGCATGCAGGTCGCCTGTCGTCCCGTCCGCCCCGTCCTGGATCAGGTAGCCCGAGACGAACCGCGCGGCCATGCCCATATGCCGCAGCACCTGTATCAGGAGCCACGCGCTGTCACGGCATGAACCCGTCCGCTGGCCCAGGGTTTCCTCCGCGCTCCAGACGCCGGCCTCCATCCGGGTGCGATAGGCGATGCGCGCGGCGACCAGACGGTTGATCGCCACCAGCCGGTCCAGCGTGCCGCCATGTTCCAGCCTCGCCACCTCCGCAAGGAAGGCACGCAGGTGCGGACCCGCCGGCAGGGGCGCCATGAAGGCGGCAAGCCCGCGCGCCTGCGCGGGGGTATAGGTCACGGGCCATCGACGCCCCGTCTCGCACAGGGACAGGTCGAACGGATTGATCGGCGAAAGGTCGGCAGTCAGGCGTATGGCGATGTCAAAGCGTGTGACCCGATCCTCAAAGGTGACGCGGGCCTCGTGGTTGCCGAAATCGTCCTGCCGCCATGTACGCCGGTGTCCTGATGGCAGGATATCCATCTCGTACGACACGATGGGCGTGCGGCATGCCGCGTCGGGCCGCAGGCGGATGGTCTGTGGCCCGAGGAAGACCGGGCGGTCGTAACGGTAGCTTGTCCGGTGCACCAGTGTGACATGGCAGGTCATCACGGGATCGCTTTCATGAAGGCATGTCGTGCAAGAAGAAGGCATCAGGTTCCCGGACCGGCGTGCGCGCAGGATGTCGATCGCATGACCTTCATGCATGGCATGAGTTCGCGGCCAGCGCCATACGCGGGTGTCATTTCGTTGAAGGAATGACGAAAAAAGGAAACCGGATGCAGATTCCTCCTTGGCAAGGTCGTATTTTCTTGCTCCGCTAAGACGGAAGCGTAATGAATAAGGCAGGTGGGTGGGCATGTTTCCGTCACGCCTGATCCTCCTTCCGACCAGGGCACGGGAGCAGGGGCATGAATGATACGGTGGGGCGCGGCCAGACGCAGGGCGCTGGACTGTTCGCGACATATGACGTGCCGGCGTCCTTTTGCGAACTGATGAACCGCGTCGATCCTGCCTCCCCGGGCCTGTGTCGCGTGCGTGACCGCCTGGCGCATTTCGACCTGGATGAACTGCGCCGCCGCACCGCCGCGGTGGAGGCACAGCTCTATCAGCTGGGCATCACGTTTACCGTCTATACCGACAATCAGGCGATTGATCGCATCCTGCCTTTCGACGTGGTGCCGCGTGTCCTGACCGCCGGCGAATGGGACCATATCGAACGTGGCGTGCGCCAGCGCGTGCAGGCGATCAACCTGTTCCTGTGGGACATCTACCACGATCGCCATATCCTCAATGATGGCGTCGTGCCCGCGGAAATGGTGCTGGGGAACGCGAATTACTGTTCCGCGATGGTGGGGCTCGATGTGCCGGGGGGCGTGTATGTCCATGTGAACGGCACCGACCTTGTCCGCGACCCGGACGGGCGTTTCCTGATCCTGGAGGACAATGCCCGCACGCCGTCTGGCGTTTCCTACGTGATCGAAAACCGTCACATGATGTTGCGCATGATGCCCGACCTCGCCTCGGGGGTGGATATCCGTCCCGTTGACGAATACGGCCTGCGGCTGCATCGCGCGCTGGCGGAAACCGCCCCGGCGGGGGTGGTCGACCCGCAGGTCGTGCTGCTGTCGCCCGGCATCTATAACGCCGCCTATTTCGAGCATGTCTTCCTTGCCCGGGAGATGGGCATTCCCCTGGTGGAGGGGCGCGATCTGGTGGTGATCGACGGGCGCGTCTTCATGCGCACGGTCGCGGGCCTGTCGCCGGTGCATACGATCTATCGCCGCCTCAATGACGATTTCCTTGATCCGCAGGTGTTCAATCCTGACAGCCTGCTTGGCGTGCCGGGACTGGTGGATGCCTATCGCCGGGGGAACGTCACCATTGCCAACGCCATCGGGACAGGCGTCGCCGATGACAAGGCGATCTATGCCTACATGCCCCGGATCATCCGCTATTACCTCGATCAGGACCCCATCCTCGACAATGTGGAAACCCATATCTGCGCGGAGAAGGAGGGACTGGATTTCACGCTGGCGAACCTGGAGCGGCTGGTGGTCAAGCCGGTCGGGGAATCCGGCGGGTACGGCCTGCTGATCGGTCCGCACGCCACCAGCGCCGAACTGGACGATTTCCGCGCGCGCCTGCTGGCCGATCCCGCGAATTACATCAGCCAGCCCGTCATCAACCTGTCGGTTTCGCCCACGCTGTGCCCCGCCGGGCTGGAGGCGCGGCATGTCGACCTGCGTCCCTTTGCCGTGACGGGGAAGGACACATGGGTACTGCCCGGTGGCCTGTCGCGTGTCGCGTTGCGCAAGGGATCGCTGGTGGTCAATTCCTCCCAGGGGGGGGGATCAAAGGACACATGGGTGCTTGCGTCATGACGAATCTTTCGGCTTTCCCTGCGCCGGTCCTGCCGGGCCTGAACAACCTGCTTTCACGCTATGCCGAAAGCATGACCTGGCTGGCGCGGTATATGGAGCGGATCGAAAACCTCGCGCGCCTGATCGAGGTGACGGGCACCTTCGTCCGGCCCCGCAACGTCTGCGCCGGGTGGGATTCGCTGTTGCAGATCAACGCGGACGAGGCACGCTTCTTCGCGACCCATGAACAGGCATCGAAGCATGAGGTCGTCGCATTTTACATTACCGAGCGTGATAATCCCGGCTCCATCGCCGGAATGGCGGAGGCGGTGCGCGAAAATGCGCGCGCCCTGCGTCCCCTGATTTCGACCGAGATGTGGATGCACCTGAATGTCTTTACGAAATGGGTGCATGAACTGACCCCCCGCGATATCCGCGCGGGCAGCCTGTCGGGCATCTGTACCCGCCTGAAACAGGAATGCCAGACCCATTTCGGGATTACCGAGGGCACGCTGTACCGCGATCAGGCATGGCTGTTTTACATCACGGGAAAGCATCTGGAACGTGCCGACCAGATCACGCGCCTGCTGGATATCAAGTATCATACCCTGCTGCCGCCGGGTGCCGATATCGGGTCGGACATCGACATCAGCCAGTGGACATCCGTCCTGCGGTCAGCCGCAGCCTATCATGCGTTCCGCCGCGTGCTGCCATCGGGCATGACGCCGGTCAACATCGTCGGATTCCTGCTGAAGAATGACGGTTTTCCCCGATCCCTGTCCACCAGCCTGCGGCAGGTCCATTCGGCGCTGGGGCTGCTGGCGGGGGAGTACCGCCTGCGCCATGGCAGCCATATCCTCGAACGGGTGGAAGAACTGCGCGTGACGCTGGTGGAACAGACTGCCGAGGAAATCATCCTGCGCGGCCTGCATGAATACATGGAATGGATCCAGTGCCAGTTACGTCAGATCCAGGAGGAAATCACGCAGGCCTTCTGGCCTGCAACGCCGCTCTCCCCGGTACCATCCGCGATACAGGTGCAATAACCCCCGTTCGGGCCGACAGGCATTTCCACTGCCCATCGGCCCGGCATGTCGGCTGACGGGGCCGGATCAGGCGGGTTCAATTTCCTTGGGGGTATAGTTTGCCAGCCACGTGGCCAGATCCTCAGCCGGTAGCGGCTTGGAGAACATGTATCCCTGCAGCACGTCGCAATCCATGTTGACGAGAATCTGGCGCTGTTCCTCGTGTTCCACCCCTTCGGCGACGACGGTCATGCCAAGGCTCTGCCCGATGCGGATCACGGCTGTCACGACCGAACGCACCTTGTCCACCGTTTCCAGCCCGTTCATGAAACTGCGGTCGATCTTCACTTCGTTGACCGGCAGTCCCGCCAGGTTCGACAGGCTGGAAAATCCGGTCCCGAAATCGTCCATCGACATCCCGACCCCAAGTTCGCGCAATGCCTGCGCGGATTTGATGGTGCGTTCGTAATTGTCGATCATCGTGCTTTCGGTGATTTCCACCATCAGGCTGCGTGGGGGAATGCCGGTTTCCTCCAGTACTTCAGCCACGAATTCCGGCAGCTTTTCATCACGGAAATGCAGCGGGGACAGATTGACCGAAACGGTGGGGATATCCACCTTGTTGCGGATCCATTCCGCCATCTGGCGGCAGGCCGCGCGCATCGACCATTTGCCGATGGCCTCGATCTGTCCCGTTTCCTCGGCTACCGCGATGAAGCGCGCGGGGGAGATGAAACCAAGCGTCGGATCGATCCAGCGCGACAGTGCTTCCACCCCGTAGATCTTGCCCGTGCGGGCATGGACCTGCGGCTGATAGACAAGGCGCAGGCGGTCATGGGCGATCGCGTCGCGCAGGGCCGCCGCCAGGATAAGGCGGTCGGTGGCCTGCTGGTTCATCTTGGGGCTGAAGAAGCAGTAATTGCCCCCGCCATGCGCCTTGGCCTGGAACATCGCCGTTTCGGCATGCTTGAGCAGCGTCTCGCCGGTTTCGCCATTTTCAGGATAGACGCTGACGCCGATGCTGGCGGAAAATGTGACGGAAACATCGCCCACCTGCGTGGGCTGCGACAGCAGGCGCAGGATCATGTCCGACAGGGACGATGCATGCTGCTGGGCGCCGCTGGTGATGATCGTGAACTGGTCGCCGCCGGAACGCACGATCGTATCGTCGATGCCGATCGCCTCCCGCAGCTGGGTGGCGATATAGGAAATCAGCTCGTCGCCCGCCGCATGGCCGAAGACGTCATTGATGTTCTTGAAATTGTCCAGTCCCAGCGACAGCAGCATGAAATTGCCACGCGTCGGACGGCGCAGCATCTTGTCGAGGTGCTGGCGCAGCCACAGCCGGTTCGGCAGGCCCGTCAGCGTGTCGAAATGCGACAGCTTGGCGATGTGTTCCTTGGCCTCGTAACGTTCCAGCGCCAGCGTGCACAGATGCAGGCTGGCATTGACGGCTTTCTGACACCAGGCCTGCGGTTCGCGCTTGGTGCGGAAATACAGCGTAAAGACGCCAGCCACCCGTCCCCCGCGCAGGATGATGGGCGTGGCCCACGCGGCGCGGATGCCATTGCGCATCGCCGGGGTGCGCAGCGTCAGCCATTTCGGGTCGGTTTCGATGTCGGGGGTCGTGACCGTTTCCCCCTTGTAGGCGGCGACGCCGCTGCTGCCGACATCGGGGCCGATTTCCAGCGAATCGAACAGTTCCACCAGCGACAGCGGCAGGCTGGCGCGACCCACGCATTTCAGCTTGGAATTATTATCCACCGTAAAGATGGCGGGCATCACGTCGATGCCGTTATTTTCGATGCGCCGGCAGATGAAATCCATGATTTCACGCAGGCTGAGGTCGCTGGAAATCGCCTCCAGCGCATCGCGCTGCAGCGTCTCGAGGAAATGGTTTTCAGTAATGTCCGTCAGGACGACGACGATATTTTCGATATCGCCATGATCGTGGAAAATCGGGTTCATCGCCGCCGAAACCCAGATGTCACGTCCGTTCTTGTGGCGCGCGCGGATGTCGAGGTGAAAGCCCTTGGCGTTCTGCGCGCCGGCATGAAGCTGGTTCAGGGTGCTGATGTCGGTCGTATCGCCCGCAAGGATGACCGACAGGCCATGGCCGATGACGTGGCTGGGTTCATAGCCGAACATGTCGGTAAAGGCGCGGTTGACGTAAATCAGCCGGAATTCCGGATCGAGGATGACCACGCCACGATCGGTTTCGCGCACCACGAGCGACAGCAGGCGGATTTTTTCCCGGTCTGCGACCTCCTGAGAGATGTCGCGGATCAGCGCCATGTACCCGATCCTGCCTCCCACCGAAATGCGCGATAGCGACAGTTCGGCCCAGAAGGTGGTGCCGTCGAAGCGTTCGACCTGCACCTCGCGCGAGGTGCCGACGATCTTGTTGATGCCGGTGTCACGGTTATGCTTGATCAGGTCGTCATGGGACGGGCGGATCTTGCGCGGCACCAGCACGTTGACGTTGCGGCCAAGCACCTCTGAGCGGGAACAGTGCCACAGGCGTTCGGCGGCGCTGTTGAAGAACGTGACCGTATTGGTCTCATCAATCAGGACGACACCCAGAATGGTCTGTTCAAGGGCAGGCAATACCGTGACCTGCGTGTCATCAAGGGTGTCCCGAGGCATGGCGAACTCCAGAATTCAGATGCGAAGCAGATTACATGCGGAAAATGTAAAAAATTCCTGCCACGGAAGAAGGAATCCCGACAGGTATGCACAATTGGAATGAAATGCGGGGGGCAGGGGCTCATGTCCGATGCATGCCTGTTTCGCACCGGTCTCGGACCCGGAAGGGACATTCGCCATCCATGAACGGGCAGTAGGATACCGGTAGCCGCAGGCAGGCATCCGGCAGGGGGATTTTGTCATGGCGCCACAGAATGGATTCAAAATTCATGAAATATTATCAAAAACTTATCATTCACTGCATAAGTTTAAAAAACCTTAATAAATGCCAGAAGACAATTAAATCACGATTTAGTGATGTTTGTCCGTCATATCATTTCTGCCCGATGAACCTTTCCCATCCTGTTTTTTCAGGGGGATATCCAATGGGCGGCAAATACTTCTTTGGTGTGCGATATGACTGGATATTTCAGGATTTTGTGGACGGACCGCATCACGGTGAAAAGAATGTGGGTGCCTGAAATTTCAATCCGATAATAAAAAATAGAAGTTTTGGGATGCGGCCTTCTCTCTAAAAAGGCAGCGTCTTTTCAAAGCTTTTTGTAAAAAGCTTCACCAAAAACTTTTATGATTTCAGTGGGTTGTCAGGTCTGTCTTTTCAAACAGCCTCTAATTCCCGTTACGATGTGCCGATCCGGGGCTGTATCCCGATCCAACAGGCCCGGTGTCCGGGGCCGGTAAGCTTCATGTCCGTCCGCTGCGCCGGACTGAAACGATGCGAACAATATTCCGGATCGTCTCTCCTGTACTGTTCAGGACAGGAGAGACGATGGCGGGGAACCACGGCTTACGCTCCCGCATGGGTGAAAACCCACTTTCTTGCATGATAGTGGAAAAGTCCGGGCATGCGGCGATATCCGTTGTAATGCCGCATCCCTTTACTGGCGCATTACTGGGGCGGTCCAGGCAATGCCAAATCGCGACATGGCGCTGGTGGCCGTATTCATGGCGTGGCCATGACGACATGCGAAGGGGACGGCCCATCGGGAAGTGGCCAGCCGCCGTTTTGTAATATGATTCCGGAATGGGAAAAACATCGCGCGTGGCGCTGATGCTGGCTGGGGCGGGAGGATTCGAACCTCCGCATGGCGGAATCAAAATCCGCTGCCTTACCGCTTGGCTACGCCCCAACTGTTACGAACGATTCGTCGCTGCCGCCCTTCTAGAGCGGGATGAGGGCTCCCGTAAAGGGGCAACAGCATTCTGGCGGACCCGAAGATCCGTTTTTCAGGCCAGGGGTTCGAGCGGGAGATCCACGCTCGGATCGGTGGAGAAATCATGCCCGGCCGGTGCTGGCGTTCCGCCGGACGCCGCCGCCTTGCCGATTCCCGGCAGGGCGCTGAATCGCAGGGCCTTGTCCAGCGCCTTGTCGAGTGCCGCCATCGTCGTGCCCATGTCCAGGCTGTCATCCTTGTCCCATGCCCGCAATGTCACGGTCCATGCCCCAAGCAACGCCTGAACCCGCAGCGCGCCTGCCACGCCGCTGATATCCAGCCCCGCGGCGCCAAGCATCCATTTCATGCTTTCCACCGTCGCCCCGCCCAGCAGCAGCGCCAGTGGCGGATCGAACGGCAGCGCGCGCAGGGCCGCGCGCACGCCGGCGCGGTACTGCTGGAACACGTCAAGCCGCCGCATCAGCAGGTCGAAAAGCTTTTCACGCGGCGTGCCGGTGGAGCCGTCATCAACCAGCGCGGCCTCGTCCGCCAGCCGGCCAAGCGTCAGCAGGATGCTGGCCTTGAACGGAAAACGCTTGCGCGCGACATCCAGACTCAGCCCCGCGTCGCGCGCGGCATCGACAACCGTCAGCCGTCGCCATCCATACAGCGCGGCACGCTCCATGGCAGAGCGGAGAAGGGCATCGTCAAACTGGTCGTTGTCCATGGAAATCACGATCTTCCGGATGTCTTGTTGCCAAGGCGCGCCATGCCCGTGAAACGCGGGGCAGGCGCTGACTGGGGTGGCGAAAGGTTCCGCCGGGTATGCCGCCGTTATATTCCGCGTGCTTCAGGATGCAAGTTCGCGCGCCCGCTTCGCCCCCGCGCGGATCGCCGCGCGCAGCGTGGCGGGCCATGCGTCGGGCGCCATCAGGATGGACAGCGCCTGCTGCGTGGTGCCGCCGGGACTGGTGACGTTGCGCCGCAGCTGCGCGGCCTCCGTCCCGCTTTGCTGCATCAGCGCGCCCGCGCCGGATACCGTCTGGCGCGCGATCTGCCGGGCAAGGGCGGGCGGCAGTCCCTCTCCTACGCCAACGTCTTCAAGAAGTTCCGCCAGCAGGAAGACATAGGCCGGGCCGCTGCCGGAAATCGCGGTCACGATGTCGATCTGGTCCTCATGCTCCACCCATGCGGTTTCGCCGACGGCCGACAGGACCCGGTCGCACATGGCGCGCTGCTGTGGCGTTGCCTGTGGCGGCGCGTAGGAGACGGTCATCCCTTCGCCCACCGCCGCCGGGGTGTTGGGCATGGAGCGGATGACAAGCGGCCGGGCGCCGGGGGACATGTGGGCGGCCAGTCCTTCCGTCAGGCCATGGACCGTCCTGCCCGCCAGCACCGACAGGACCGGCGCATGCCGGGCATACGGGGCGATGGCGCCAAGGATCGCCGCCACTTTCTGTGGCTTCATGGCAAGGATGATGAGGTCGGGCTGGAAATCGGCGGGCAGGTCGGTCACGTCGCGGACCAGCCGGTGCGGCGCGGGCACGCTGTCGCGGTGACGGTCAACGATGACGGAGGGGGCAAGCCCCTCCGCCAGCCATCCCTGCAGCATCGCGCCCCCCATCTTCCCGCATCCGACCAGCAGGACGGAGGGAAGGGGAGAGGTCTGCGCTGCCGCCATCAGGCCATTCCCGCGCAGTCAAGCATCGCGGCCTCCAGCGCTTCGGTCGGGGATTTTCCACCCCACAGGACGAACTGGAACGCGGGATAGAAACGTTCGCATTCCGTCAGGGCGATATCGATCATGTCCTCAAGGCTTTCGACCGAGGCCCCCGGCGCCCCGCGCAGCAGGACCGCATGGCGGAACAGCGGCATGCCATTGTCGAGGTCCATGCCGAAATGCCCGATCCACAGGCGTTCGTTGGCCAGTGCGACCAGTTCGAACAGGTTGCGTCGCTGCACGGGTGGCACCTTCAGGTCGAACGTGCAGGTGAAATGCATCGCGCTGACTTCGCGCGACCAGGAAAAGAACAGGCCGTAATCGCACCATTTTCCCGGTGCCTCGGCCGCCATTTCCGAATCGTTGCGGCGGTCGAATGCCCATTCATAGCCCCCCACGATCTGTTCCATTAGATCGAGCGGGTTGGAGTCCTTGGGCGATGTCGTGAAATTCAAGGCAGGCATTGTGGGACTCCCCGAAGCCGTCGTGGAGGGAATCCGGTATTTCCGGATCCCGGGCGTCTGCAACCCGCCTCCCCCTGCGGGAGGAGACGTAACGGCAACCCTATGGCTGGTACGGCCGTGGTGGCAAGCCTGCGGCGACGGGTGGGGACGAATTACGCAGCGTGGTGTCGGGAGGGCGCGTGATGCCGCCGCTCCCACGGGCATGCCCATCAGCCTGCCCGTGCTGGCGTGTTCAGCCGTTGTAGGAGGTGGCGGACGGCGTGGTCATGCTCGCCTCAAGGTCGGCGATGCGCGCTTCAAGGGCGGCGATCTGCCTGTCGGTCGCTTCCTGCGCGATTCGCGCGCGCGTCGCCATTTCGCGCACGACCTCGAATTCGTCGCGGCGGACAAGGTTCAGGTTCGCCAGGGCCTCGTCAACGCGGGCGCGGACCATCGCGCCGATTTCCTCGCGCACGCCGGACAGGGCGGAAAAGGCACCGCCGGCAACACCGGCGAGATCATCAAAAATGCGTGGTCGGACGGACATCGCGCGTAACTCCTTGGGCATGGGCCGGATGGGACTGGCACGCCGCGTCGCGACGTGTGGCGCGCGAGTATAGACGCATCCACGCGCCAGAGCCATCCACACGCGCCATTCCCGCGTGGCTGTCACGTAGTGCAGCATGATGTGACAAAGTTTGTCTCCCTTGCATTTGCATGTTTGTGGCATGTTGGCGCCGTTTCGCGGACGTACGGGATTTTGGGGTTCATGATTATCATTACGGGTGGCGCGGGTTTCATCGGTTCATGCCTGCACAAGGCGCTGCATGCGCGCGGTGAGCAGACAGCCATCGTGGATTCCCTGGGGAATGTCGGGAAATGGCGCAACCTGCGCAAGCACGTGCCCGATTTCCTGATCGCGCCACAGGACCTTGATGCCTTCCTCGACAGCCGCCCTGACGTCACCGCGGTCTTCCACCTTGGCGCCATCAGCGAGACCATGGCCACCGACGGGGACCTTGTGTGGCGGACCAACGTGGACCTTTCGATACGGCTGATGGAATGGTGCGCGCGCGAGGAGGTGCGCTTCATCTATGCCTCCTCTGCCGCCACTTATGGCGCGGCCGACAGGATGGAGATGTTTTCCGATGATCCCGCCCGGCTGGAGGCGCTGCGGCCGCTCAATCTGTACGGGTGGTCCAAATACGCCTTCGACTGCACCCTGATGCGCCGGCTGGCGCAGGGGGACCTGCAGGGACTGTCATGGGCGGGGCTGAAATTCTTCAACGTCTATGGGCCCAATGAATATCACAAGGGACCGATGATGTCCCTCGTCCACGGGAAGTACGGGGACGTTCGCGCGGGCAGGGCGCCCCGCCTGTTCCGTTCCGACAGGCCGGGTCTGCCCGACGGGCATCAGGCGCGCGATTTCATCTGGGTTGGCGATGCGGTCGCGGTGATGCTGTGGCTGCTGGATCACCAGCATGTCCATGGCGTGTTCAACTGCGGGACGGGTGTGGCGCGGACCTGCCTGGATCTGGCCTATGCGGTCTGTGACGCGGCCGGGGTCGCGCGACGGGTGGAGTTCATCGACATGCCCGCCGCCCTGCACGGGCAGTACCAGTCCTATACCTGCGCCGACATGGCGCGACTGCGCACGGCGGGGTACGACCAGCCCTTCGTCACGCTGGAGGAGGGGGTCAGGCGCTATATCCATGACTACCTTGCCGCCGATGATCCATATGTCTAAAGCCTGATGCGACGTGTGAGGGGATGACGCCTCGCGCCTGGAAATTCCCGATTGCGAAAGTCGCTTCATGCTGCCTGTCCTGATGTTTCCGCAATTTGACCCGGTCATGGTGCATTTCGGGCCGTTCGGCCTGCGGTGGTACGCGATGGCGTACATCGTCGCGCTGGTGGTCGGGTGGCGGGTGGCGCGGCGTCTGGTGGCGCTGCCGCCGCGCGCCGCCACCGCGCTGCAGGTCGATGATTTCCTGACATGGGCGACGCTGGGCGTGGTGCTGGGGGGACGGCTGGGATACATCGTGTTCTATCAGCCGGGATATTACCTGTCCCATCCGCTGGCGATCCTTCAGGTCTGGCATGGGGGGATGTCGTTTCATGGCGGGGCGGCGGGCGTCATCATCGCGCTGATTGTCTTTACATGGCGCAACCACCTCAGCTTCCTTGGATTTTCGGACCGTATCACCACGGTGGTGCCCATCGGGCTGGGGCTGGGGCGGATCGCCAATTTCATCAATGGCGAACTGTGGGGCCGCGAGGCCCCGGCCTCCCTGCCATGGGCGATGATCTTTCCCGACGCAGGCCCGATCCCGCGCCATCCTTCCGAACTGTATGAAGCCCTTGGCGAAGGGCTGATCCTCTTTACGGTGATGTGGGTGGTATCGCGCAGCCTGAAGGTGCGCGAACATCCCGGCTTCCTCGCCGGGCTGTTCCTGTTCGGCTATGCCATCGCGCGCAGCATCTGCGAACTGTTCCGCGAACCGGATTCCTTTATCGGATTCCTGCCTTTCGGCGTGACGATGGGGCAGGTGCTGTGCATTCCCATGGCGATCGGCGGGCTGGGCCTGATGCTCAATGCCTGCCTGCGTCCGGCCCGCACGGAACTGATGCCCCCGGATTTCGCCATGGATGAGGAAGAGGCCGCCTGATGACGCGGGACGCCGCCCCCATCAGGCTCGACCATTTCATGGCCCGCGCGAACGCGGCGTATTACAGCCGCCGTGATCCCTTTGCGGACTTCATTACCTCCCCTGAGATTTCGCAGATGTTTGGCGAGCTTCTGGGCGCGTGGGTCGCGGTGACATGGCAGCGCATGGGCGCGCCCGATCCTTTCGTGCTGGCGGAGGCGGGGCCGGGGCGCGGGACATTGATGGCGGACGCGCTGCGCCTGCTGTCACGCGTGGCGCCCGCCTGTTACGCGGCGGCGCGGGTGCATATGGTGGAAACATCGCCACGGCTGCGCCAGGCGCAGGCCGCGGCGCTGACGGCGCACGCGGATGTCGTGGCACCCGTCTGGCTGGATGCCGTCCCCGACCTGCCGCCCGGTCCGCTGGTTTTCATCGCCAACGAATTCCTTGACGCCCTGCCCATCCGGCAGTTCGTGCGGACCGCCCATGGCTGGGACGAACGCATGGTGACGGGGGAGGTGTTCGTGACACGTCCCGCCACTGACCTTCCCGCTTTTGGACCGCTTGCCACCCGCGACGTGCCCGAGGGGGAGGTGCTGGAAGTCTGCGAAGGAGCACTTTGCATCGCGCGGCAGCTTGGCGCGCGGCTGTCGCATGGCGGTGGCGTCGCCCTGTTCATCGATTACGGATATGATGGCCCCGGCTGGGGCGATACGCTGCAGGCCCTGTGCGACGGGCGTCCGGCATGGCCGCTGGCGCGACCGGGCATGGCGGACCTGACGGCGCACGTGGATTTCGCAGCGCTGGCGACTGCCGCGCGCGATGGGGGATGCGCCACATGGGGCAGCGTGACGCAGGGGGCGTTCCTTTCCGCGCTGGGCCTGTTTCCACGCGCGGCGCAGCTGGCCCGGAACCAGCCCGGGGACGTGGCCCGCCAGATCAACGAGGCGGCGCAGCGCCTGGCGGCCCCGGACCGGATGGGGGGACTGTTCCGCGTCATGGCCATGACAGCGCCGGACATGACGGAGGTCGCGGGGTTCGAGGGGCTGGCCCCGCTTGTCCCCGGTCGCGCCGGCATGGGACAACGCCATGAGCGGGCAGGGGAAGGGTGACGCGGATGCAGGTGATGCACGGACACGGGCAGGATCATTCCGGGCAGGATCAGCTGAAGGGGCCGGTACTACGGGCCGGGGCGCTGCATGTAGCACCCCACGGGTTTTTCACCCGTCTGGGCGGCGTGTCGCAGGGGCCTTATGCCTCGCTGAACTGTTCCATGCGCAGTGGCGACGATCCGGCGGCGCTGCGTGAAAACCGGGCGCGTGTCGCGCGGACGATCGGGGTGTCCCCCGACTGCCTGCTTGGCGTGACGCAGGTCCATGGCAGGGACGTGGTCAGCGTCACCGCCCCCTGGGCGCCGGGCGAGGGCGCGCGTGCCGATGCCATGGTATGCGCCCGCCCGGGGCTGGCGCTGGGGGTCATTACCGCCGATTGCGCGCCGGT
The DNA here is from genome assembly GCF_003207955.1 of Novacetimonas pomaceti. NCBI lineage: Bacteria > Pseudomonadati > Pseudomonadota > Alphaproteobacteria > Acetobacterales > Acetobacteraceae > Novacetimonas > Novacetimonas pomaceti. The sequence goes on along the minus strand of NZ_NOXG01000003.1, from coordinate 14,981 downwards.
GCTGTTTTCCGACGGGCGCGGTCGCGTGGTGGGGGCGGCCCATGCCGGATGGCGCGGGGCCGCGGCGGGCGTGCTGGAGGCCACGGTGGCCGCGATGGTCGGACTGGGCGGCGTCGCATCCGATATCCGCGCGGTCGTCGGGCCCTGCATCGCGCGCGACAGTTACGAGGTGGGCGCCGACATGCGTGACGCCGTGCTGGCGCTGGATGACGCGGCCATGCCGTTTTTTACGCCCGGCCACAGGGGCGGGCATTACCAGTTCGACCTGCCCGCCTATTGCGTCGCGCGGCTGCGTCGCGCGGGGGTGGGGCAGGCCATGGCGCTGGGCGTGGATACGCTTGGCGACGGGGAACGGTTTTTCAGCCATCGTCGCCGCACGCTGGCGGGCGGAGGGGCGATCGGCCACCAGATTTCGGTAATTTCGTGCGCCCATGTATGATGCCGGCATGAGGGGAAAGTTTTTCAGGCATGGCGTGATGGCCCTGACGATGTCGGGCCTGTGCCTTCTTGCCGGGTGCCTTGACGTGCCGCATCCATTCCAGCGCAGGGGGCTGTCGCAGCTTTCCAACGCGCCGCCCGCCCGCCTTGCCGTGCCGCAGCCGACGCAGGCGCTGCTGGTCAGCATGGCCGCGCAGACATGGCAGAAGGACATGGTCGCCGCCATGCTGGACCAGTCGGTACCCGCCGTGGGGCAACCCGTGAAAAGCGGCGACTGGTGGTTGCGCATGACCGCCACCCTGCAGGGGAACCAGGTCATCCCGACCTATGCCGTCATCACCCCCAAGGGCGAGGTACGCGGCGAGACGACGGGCGCGCCCGTGCCCGCCGCGTCATGGTCCGCCGGGTCGGAGGCGGTGATGCAGGCTTCCGCCATGCAGGCCGCGCCCGAGGTCGCCGCCCTGCTGACCGGCATTCAGGCCGCACAGATGCAGAGCGATCCCCACAGTCTGAAGAACCGTCCGGCCCATGTGTATTTCCAGGGGGTGAAGGGCGCGCCGGGCGACGGGAATGCAATGCTGTCGCGGGCGTTTGTCGCATCGTTGCGCGATGCGCATGACCAGATCCAGCATTCGCAGTCGGGGGCGGATTTCACGGTCGGATGCACGGTTGTCGTGACGCAGCTTCCTGTATCCGGTCCCGCGCGACAGCGGTTGACGCTGACCTGGCGCGTGGTTGATTCCCACGGCAAGGAAGCGGGTGCCGCAACGCAGATCCATGATATCGCGGCCCATACGCTTGACGGCAAATGGGGGGACGCGGCCGAAGCCGCGGGCGAGGAAGCCGCGGGCGGCGTCCGCCAGATCATTTCGCGTTATTCAGGGCGGGATAACGTGCCGTTGCCCGCCACGACGGCAGCCGCGCCAACGCAGGCGTCGAAACCGGCCGGGGCGAAATCAGCCGCGCCGGTTTCCGCGACACCCGCCACGCCTGCCTCTGACGTTTCTGTCTCCCGGCCGGGCAGGAATGCCCCACTGGCGCAGGCGTCCGATGCCGTGTCGCCAGCCCCGGTATCATCCACCCCGACCGTGCCTGTCACGGCCGCGCCCGCATCCGTCGCGACAAATCCGGTCCCGACATCCGCCGCGTCGGTCCCGTCGTCATCCCCGTCTTCCATGATATCGGCGCCAGCAAAGGCCCCGGTATCTGCGTCCCCGGCACCCGCAGCCGTGGAGTCCGCGCCACTCGGGGCTGCGTCGGCAGCCGCCACGCCATCAGTCGCGCATGCGCCGTCCATGATGCCGTCGTCCCCAGCGCCGATGCAGGCCCCGGTTGCGTCGGCGGCCGCCGCTTCTTCCGCCACGTCTGTCGCCGCGCCCCGTGTTTCGGCCCCGCCCCGCGATATCGTCCCGCAGCAGCCGGTTTCGGAGGACACGCCCGCGACAACGCCCGTGCGCAGGAAGCTGCCGGGCGTGACGTTGCCCCCGCGCAGGTCATGAACGCGCAGGGTGTGGCCGTCACGACACGTCGCGGGCGCGTGTGTCCCGCGCAGGTCCGCCCTGACGTGTCCGGGGGGTGGTTCGTTGCGGTGTGGTGGTGACAGGAACTGGCGCGATTGCTAGAACGCGCCCGGTCCATGGAAACGGAAGCGGTCATCCACGGTCGCTTCGCCTCATGTCGTCTGGGAACGTCGCAAGATGAAAATCGTCGCCTGTAACAGTAATCTGCCCCTTGCTGAAAAAGTTGCGGTCGAACTGGGAATGCCCCTGTGCGACGTGACCGTGCGTCGCTTCGCCGACATGGAAATCTTTGTCGAGATCCATGAAAATGTGCGTGGCGAGGATGTCTTTGTCATCCAGAGCACCTGTTCGCCCACCAATGACAACCTGATGGAACTGCTGATCATGCTCGACGCGCTGCGTCGCGGGTCGGCACGGCGCATCACGGCGGTCATGCCCTATTTCGGCTATGCCCGGCAGGACCGCAAATCCGGTCCCCGCACCCCCATCAGCGCGAAGCTGGTCGCCAACATCCTGGTCGAGGCCGGGGCGAACCGCATCCTGACGATGGATCTGCACGCCATGCAGATCCAGGGATTTTTCGATATTCCCGTCGACAATCTGTACGCCGCCCCCCTGTTCACGCGCGACATCAAGGGACGCATGGGGCTGGAGGCGCCGCTGCCCTATGACGCGCCGGAAATGAACATCCCCGGCGGCCCGCACAACCTGATGATCGTCTCCCCCGACGTGGGCGGCGTCGTGCGCGCGCGGCAGCTGGCGCAGCGGCTGAATGTGGACCTGGCCATCATTGACAAGCGGCGCGAACGCGCGGGCGTGTCCGAAGTGATGAACGTGATCGGCGACGTGCGGGGACGGTACTGCGTCCTGGTCGACGATATCGTCGATAGTGGCGGTTCGCTGTGCAATGCGGCCGAGGCCCTGATGCGCCACGGCGCCGCGGCGGTGGAGGCCTATGTCACCCATGGCGTCCTGACGGGCGGCGCGGTCAGCCGCATCGGACAGTCGCCGTTGCAGATGCTTACCCTGACCGACAGCATCGCCAAGACGGAAGACGTGCGCCAGTCGCACAACATCCGCCAGATCAGCACGGCGAACCTGCTGTCGCGCGCCATGCGCGCGGTGTCGGATGAAAGCTCGGTGTCGTCGCTGTTTGACTGAAATCCGGCGTCGCGGGCCGGGGGATTGCGGGCTCCCCGGTTTATTTCATAGTATGTCACGGGATTGACCCTGTGGCGTGTCGCGGCTATCGCCGGGAAAGCCAATCAAGAAGGAGTCATTTATGACGGACCTGCTCGCCCGGCCATACTGGTATCTGCGACATGGAGAGACGGACTGGAACGCCGAGGGGCGCTCGCAGGGCCGGACCGACATCCCGCTCAATTCCACCGGGGTGGAACAGGCCCGGCAGGCCGGTCTGGTGCTGGTGCGTCACCTGGCGGAACATCCGATCGCGCGTATCGTCTCCTCCCCGCTGGGCCGCGCGCGCCGGACGGCCGAAATCGTGGCCGAGGTCATGGCCGCCCATGGCGCGCCGCTGTTTCAGGTGCAGCTTGATGACGGGCTGAAGGAAGTCTGTTTCGGTGACCAGGAAGGCAAGCCGATGGGCCACTGGTACGACAGCTGGATCGCCGGCGAGTACACCCCGGTGGACGGGGAAAGCTTTGCCGAGCTGCGTGAACGCGCGGTATCGGCCATCAATCGCGCGACGGAGGCCCCCGGCACGCCGCTGGTGGTATGCCATGGCGGCATGTTCCGCGCCCTGCGCGCGGCGATGGGGCTTAAGCCCAACGTGCGCCTGCCCAATGCCACCCCGATGTGGGCGCAGCCGGCCGGCAACGGGAAGCCATGGGACCTGACTGCCGTTTCCTGAACCGCGCTTTCTGAAGCCTGCCTGCGCGGAATCGCGGCGGTAAAAGTGATTGCCGGCGTTGCATCCGCCGCCCTTTTCCGTTAAAGGCCGCGCACGCGTTCGGCACCCCTGGAGGCCGACGCGCCTTGTGTTTCAGGAGCAGACAAGTGACCAAATTCACGAAAATCGATGTTTCTTCGCGCGCGAAGGCTGGTAAGGGGGCAGCGCGGGCGACGAGACGTGCCGGGCTGGTGCCGGGCGTTATTTATGGTGGCAAGCAGGAAGCCGCGCTGATCGCGCTGGATCCGCGCATCGTGGCGCGCGAACTGCACAAGCCGGGCTGGCGTTCGCGCATCTATGACATCTCCATCGACGGCAGCAAGACGGAACACGCCCTTCTGCGTGAAATCCAGCTGCATCCGGTGTCCGATGCCCCGCTGCATGTTGATTACCAGCGCCTTGCCGAAGGGCAGAAGGTGCATGTGGAAGTCGCCATCACCTTCACTGGTGAGGAAACCTCCCCCGGCATCAAGCGTGGCGGCGTGCTGAACATCGTGCGTCACACCGTGGACGTCGTGGCCGATCCCGCGAACATGCCCGAAGGTTTCAGCGCGGACCTGTCGAAGCTCGACATCCATGACAACGTGCGTTGGGAAGACCTGAAGGGGACGGAGCACGTGACCCCGGTCCAGCACATCCCCAACTTTGTCATCGCCACGATCGCGGCGCCGACCGTCGATGCCGAGGAAACGGTGGAAGAAACCGAAACCCCGGCGGCCGACTGATAACGGAACCTGACACGACTGGAGAGATGCCATGCTCCTCTGGGCCGGATTGGGGAACCCCGAACCGGGGATGAGCCGGAATCGCCATAATGTCGGGTTCATGGCCGTTGACCGGATCGCCGAACGCCACGGGTTCGCCCCGTGGCGCAGGCGCTTTCGCGGCGAAGTCAGTGAGGGACGGATCGGACGGCACAAGGTGCTTCTGCTCAAGCCACTGACATATATGAACCTTTCAGGTGAAAGCGTTCAGCAGGCGGCGGCTTTTTACAAGCTGTCGATCGATGCCATCACGGCATTTCACGACGAACTTGACCTTGCCCCCGGCCGTATCCGCGTCAAGCGCGGTGGCGGGGCGGCGGGACATAACGGGCTGCGGTCGATGGACCGCATGCTCGGCGCGCAGGATTACTGGCGCGTGCGGATCGGCATCGGCCATCCCGGCAGCCGCGAACGGGTGACGGGACACGTGCTGGGCGATTTTTCGCGCGATGACCGGCTGTGGCTCGATCCCATGCTCGACGCGCTGTCGGATACGGCAGCGCTCCTTGCGGACGGGCAGCCGGAACTGTTCATGACCAGAATGGCCAGCCACACGGGGGAATAGGGATATGGGCTTCAACTGCGGGATCGTGGGGCTGCCGAATGTGGGCAAGTCCACGCTGTTCAATGCCTTGACCGAAACGGCCTCGGCACAGGCGGCGAATTATCCCTTCTGCACCATCGAGCCGAATGTCGGGCGCGTGGCGGTCCCCGATCCGCGCCTGGAGAAACTGGCGCAGATCGGCAAGTCCCAGAAAATCCTGCCGACCAGCCTTGAATTCGTCGATATCGCGGGACTGGTGCGCGGCGCGTCGCGGGGGGAAGGGCTGGGGAACCAGTTCCTCGCCAATATCCGCGAGGTCGATGCCATCATCCACGTCCTGCGCTGTTTCGAGGATGACGACATCACGCATGTCGAAGGCGGGGTCGATCCCATCCGCGATGCGGAGATCATCGAAACCGAACTGATGCTGGCGGACCTCGAGTCGCTGGAGAAGCGGATCGTCGCGCTCCAGAAAAAGGCGCGCGGCAATGACCGCGAGGCCGCAGCGCAGGTCGAGCTGATGGAACCCCTGATCGAGGCGCTGCGGGAGGGAAAGCCTGCGCGTTCGGCCATTCCGGCCGGGCAGGAAGAGGCGGTGCGCCGGCTGAACCTGATGACGTCCAAGCCGGTCCTCTATGTCTGCAACGTGGACGAGGGATCGGCCGCGACCGGGAACGCATTTTCCGAACGCGTCCGCGCGCGGGCCGAGGCGGAAGGCGCCGCCATGGTGGTCGTGTCGGCCGCGATCGAGGCCGAGGTCAGCCAGCTTGGCCCCGAGGACCGGGCCGAGTTCCTGGAAGGGCTGGGGCTGAGCGATAGCGGGCTGGATCGTGTGATCGCGGCGGGATATCGCCTGCTGGGCCTGCGCACCTATTTCACGGTCGGCCCGAAGGAAACGCGTGCCTGGACCATCACGGCCGGGATGCGCGCGCCGCAGGCGGCCGCCGTCATTCACAATGACTTTGAACGCGGCTTCATCGCCTGCGAAACCGTTGCGTATGATGATTATATCCAGTGCAATGGCGAAGCTGGCGCGAAAGAGGCGGGCAAGCTGCGAATCGAGGGACGTGACTATGTGGTGCAGGATGGCGATGTCCTGCTGTTCCGTTTCAACGTCTGATCCGGCCGTCACGGCTGTCCGCGCCGGTTGCGGGCAACGCCGCATGAACAGGGAACCAAGGGCATGAGAGCATCCGTAACTTCCACGCCGATGGATCATGCCCCCCATGCCCCGGTCCCGGATGCCGCTGCGGACATGACGGCCACGTCGGTGGTCGCCGACATGGCGCGGCGTGCCCGCGTCGCGGGACGCGTGCTGGGCCATGCCAGCACGGAACAGCGTAACGCGGCCCTGTGCCATGCCGCGACGGCCCTGCGTGATGCCATGACGGAACTGCTGGCGGCGAATGCGCGCGATGTCGCGGCATTTTCGGGCGCTGCGTCGTTTCGTGACCGGCTGGTCCTTGATGAGGCCCGGATCGAGGCCATGGCCCGGGGGCTGGAGGATGTCGCGAAGCTGCCTGATCCGCTGGGACGGGTCCTGGCGGAATGGACGCGGCCCAATGGACTGAAGATACGGCGTGTCGCCACCCCGGTGGGGGTGATCGGCATGATTTACGAAAGCCGCCCCAATGTCGGCGCGGATGCCGCCGCCCTGTGCATCAAGTCGGGGAACGCGGTGATCCTGCGTGGTGGCTCCGACAGCATCAACAGCGCGCGCGTGATCCATGCGGCGATGCAGGCGGGCCTGCGCGCGGCGGGCCTGCCGGTCGATGCGGTGCAGATCCCGCCCGATACCGACCGTCGCCATGTCGCGGACATGCTGGCGGCATCGGGCCTGATCGATCTGCTGATCCCGCGCGGGGGCAAATCTCTGGTCGAGCGTGTCTGCCGGGAAGCCCGCGTGCCGGTCCTGTCCCATGCCGAAGGGTTGTGCCACACCTATGTCCATGCTGCCGCCGATCTGGAAATGGCGCGTCGCATCGTCCTGAATGCCAAGATGCGGCGCACGGGCATCTGCGGCGCGACGGAGACGCTACTGATCGATAACGCGATCGCGCCGGTCCTGCTGCCTGGCCTGGTGGAGGATCTGGCGACAAAGGGCTGCACGTTCCGCGCCGATGCGCGCGCGCGCGGCATCGTGCCGGACCTGCCCCCCGCGACAGAGCAGGATTTCGCCACGGAATGGCTGGATGCGGTGATGTCCATCGCTGTGGTGGACGGGGTGGATGACGCGCTGGCCCATATCGTGCGTTACGGCAGTTCCCATACCGAGGCGATCGTCACCGAAGACGAAGCCGTGGCGACACGATTCCTGAATGAAACGGACAGCGCGGTGGTCATGTGGAATGCCTCCACCCAGTTCTGTGACGGGGGGGAATTCGGTTTTGGCGCGGAAATCGGGATTGCGACCGGCCGTTTCCATGCCCGTGGCCCTGTCGGGCTGGAGCAGCTGACCACCTTCCGTTACGAGGTGTTCGGCAACGGACAGGTCCGTCCCTGATTCATTCCGATGGGGGCGTCTTCTTCCGCGATTCCCGTGCGTGGCGACCGCAGGCGTGCGTGCATCGGGCTGCTGGGCGGTTCGTTCAACCCGATTCACGAGGGACATATACAGCTGGCCTGTCGCGCGTTGCGGCAGCTTGGCCTTGATCAGGTATGGCTTCTGGTATCGCCGGGAAACCCCCTGAAGCCGGTGGCGGGCATGGCCCCGGCATCGCAGCGGCTGGAACAGGCACGCAGGCGTGTCGCGCCATTCGGACGCCGGATCATCGCCACGGATATCGAAAGCCGCATGGGAACCCGCTATACCGTCGATACGATTACACAGTTGCGGCGACGTTTTCCCCGCGCACACTTTGTATGGCTGATGGGGGCGGACGGACTGGCGCAGATGGCGCGCTGGCGGCGATGGAAACGCATCATGAAGCTGGTGCCGATCGCGATCCTGCCCCGGCCCGGATACAATCCGGCGGCGTTGCATGGGCGGGTCGCGCGCTGCATGGCGTCATGGCGGCGTCCCGCGCGCGAGGCGCCGGTGCTGGCGCGGAAGGGAGGATGCGCATGGGTCTTTCTTCCCGCGCCGCAGAACGCTATATCAGCGACAGAAATACGTGCATCGGGCCAAGGCCCGGCCTGATCATGTCCGGGGACATGCGCAGGCACCCCGACAGGAGTGAGAGCCATCATCAGGAAGCCTTCAGCCGAAACGGGTGCAAAACGCCGTACGGGCATGAAAACCGCAGGCGCATCGGTTGCCCCCCTGGGCAGCGCGGTTACGGCGCCGGGAACCCCACGCAAGAAAGCGGCCGTCGCAGGTCCTGTCGCATCCGGGCGGCGCGAGCCGGTGAATGATCCGATGGTCGATACCTATCTGGAAATCATCACGAACAGCCTTTCCGATGACAAGGGAGAGGATATCGTGGTGCTCGACCTGACGGGACGTGCCGCCTTTGCCGACCGGATGGTGATCGCCACCGGCCTTGCCGACCGTCAGATCACGGCCATGGCCTCCCATATCGAGCGCAAGCTGCGCGAGGTTGGGCTGAAGCGTGTCCTGATCGAGGGCGCGAACGGGTCCGACTGGGTGCTGATTGACGCGGGCGACATCATTGTCCACCTGTTCAAGGCCGAAGCCCGTGCCATGTACGGCCTGGAACGGATGTGGGGCAAGGAACTGGATGTCCCGCCAGAGGAATCCGCCGAACCGCTGGGCTAGGCATCTTGCTGCACATGATTGCCATCGGGCGGATGAAGGATCGGGTCGAAAAGGACCTGTTCAGTCGTTACGCCGAACGTCTTTCGCCACGCCTCAGGCTGACGGAACTGCCTGAGGGACGCGGGGCGACGGCGGAAATCAAGCGGCGGGAAGGGCAGGCCCTGCTGGCAGCACTTCCGGCGCGGGCGCATGTCGTGGCAATGGACGAAGGGGGACGGCCCCATGACAGCCTGTCCTTCGCCCGGGCGCTGGAACGCTGGATGGGGCTGTCGCGGCCGATCTGTTTCCTGATCGGTGGCGCGGAAGGGCTGGACAGCTGCGTTATGGAGCGTGCCGACGATACACTGTCGCTGGGGCCGATGACATGGCCGCATATGCTGGTGCGCGGGTTGCTGGCGGAACAGCTATACCGCGCGCGCGCCATTGCAACGGGCCATCCCTATCATCGTGCGGGACGGCCGGACTGACATCCCATGGAATCATAAAAGTTTTTGGTGAAGCTTTTTGCAAAAAGCTTCGAAAAGACGCCGCCTTTTTGAAAAAAGGCGGCACCCAAAAACTTTTATGATTTATTGCCAGCAGACTGTTTTTTAAACAGTTCCCAAACTCAGGCCATGAAGGTCCGACCAGTAAGGCCAGACCTTATTCCCAGGAACGGTTCGGCGCGTCATCATCGAAGGCGAGGGAAGAGGAAGCCGACGAAACGGGCTCAGGCGCTTCCGCGATCTCGGTCGTGGTGCTGTGACGACCCTTGCGGCTGGAAACCGGCGTGCGGGCGATTTCCTGATCGGCGGCGGCGGTCATCATGCCCGACATCGGGCTGCTCAGGCTGCGGCCATTGCCGTCCGGACGACCGTAAATGAAGCCATAGGTGGGATAGATGCTGCCGAACGAACCATTGCGGCTGTTCAGGGCAACGCGCACCGCAGACCAGTCATTATTGGGCGACACGTCGATGACAGGAACATTCCGGCTTACGCCGCGTTGCCCCCAGTGTGACTGGTCGATGATGATCGTGCGGCTGTCCACCAGCTGCCGGACAACGGCGACATGGCCCAGGGGCATGCGACGCGTGGCGCGGAAGTTCAGGACGCTGCCTTCCTCAGGCATGTTCCCGCGGGCATAGCGGCCTGCCGCGTTATGCCACCAGTCGGCGGCGTTGCCGCGTATCATGACGCTCGACGCGCTTTTGGCGAAGGCCACACATTGGATGACATGGCCGCCTTCATGGTGCCAGCGGCGATGGGTGCCCGCATGATGAATGGCAGTGGTGTGATGCGTGGTGGCAGAGGCATGCGTAAGACGCGTTGCTGAGTGGCGGACAGTGCGTGCCTGGGTCGTGCCGGAAAGCATCAACCCGAAAGAGGCTGTAAGGACGGATAGGTATAAGCCACGCTTCAGACTGCCGATCCGCATACTCTTAAAGTCTCCGCCTCTGGGTTGTGCCGTAAGGGGGCATTCGCATCCCGCTCCTGTGAAGTAGCAAGCTGTTTGCAATCCTGACAAGCCTGAGCGGCGCATCTGGATCGGGAGTCAGTCAGTTTTCGCAGAATGGCCCAGCCAAAAAGAAAAAATAGGAATTAATTCCTTAATCGGACTAAAAACATCTGCTTTTTCTGGCGATTTTCACATCTTTATGTCTTGAGTCGCACCAGCGACAGATCAGCATGTAGAAACAAAGAGTGGCATAAATGTGACAGTTGATTCGCGCCACGCCACCCTTCGTTCCGGCCTGCAAACGAGGCTTATTTCGTGCAGACGATCATGATTTCGACGCGCACGTCGGGATGGGCCATCTTGGCCTCGACGCAGGCGCGGGCAGGGGCGCCGCCCTTGGGCAGCCATGCGCTCCAGACCTTGTTCATGGCATCGCGTTCGGTGATGTCCTTCAGCCAGATCTGGGCCTGCAGCAGACGGGTATTGTCGGTGCCATGGGCCTCCAGCGCGGCGTCGATCTGTTCCAGCACGTCCTTGGTCTGCGCGGTGATGTCGGCGGACAGGTCGCGGGCGACGAATCCCTGCGTGAAGAGGAAGCCGTGATATTCGACGACCTTTGACAGGATGTCGTTCGATTCGCTGCGGATAATCTTGCTCATGATCATTATTCCCATGTGGAAAAGGAATGTTTCCGGAAAACCGTCCGGTCGCGGGTCCTGTGTGCCATGACCGGCAGGCAGGTCAAGACGGCAATGACAGGCGGGAAAACTGCTCCAGCCGGTCAGGCGTATCGAAGTCGAGGTGAATTTCCTCCCCCGCCGGCAATCGCAGCAGGTCCTTTTCATGCTGGTGCAACAGCCCGCGCGCGCCCTCGTCCCCCGTAAGGCCCAGCAGTGACGGAAACATCCGCCGATCCCACAGGACCGGGTTTCCACGCCGCCCATCATGCATGACGACAACCGCCGGGGGATGGTGCGCCTGATGGGCGGCGATCATGCGATCCAGCATCTCCGTCTGGATCAGGGGCATGTCGCCAAGGCAGATCATCGCGCCGGCCGCCCCATGTGCCTGTGCCTCCCCGATTCCGGATCGCAGGGTGGCGGACAGGCCCCGTTCGTGGTCGGGCGCGATGACAAAGCCGGGGGAGGGGCGGTCCGAAACCACGTGGGACTGGATCGCATCGCGGATTTCATCCGCGCGATGGCCCAGCACGACGACAATGCGTCCCGCCCTGCTTGCCTGTATCCGGCGCACGGTCGTGGCGATCATCGGAATGCCGTCGGCATCGCGGGCCAGCAGCTTGTGCCGGGGGGCCGTCCGGCGCGACAGGCCCGCCGCCAGAACGATGGCATCAATGCCGTCTGGATGACGTGCGGTCATGTCCAGCCGGGATGGTGGCCCAGCGGCGCATTACGGCGCACGGCGACAATTTCCGCCAGAATCGACAGCGCGATTTCCGCAGCCCCCACCGCGCCGATCGCCAGCCCGACCGGGCCATGGATACGGCGCGTCTGTTCGTCGGAAAATCCGTCCTCCCTCAGCCGTGTCAGGCGCGAGGCCTGCGTCTTGCGTGAGCCGAGGGCACCGATATAGAAGGCCGGCCCCCGCAGGGCATGGCGCAGGGTGGGATCATCCAGCTTGGCATCATGGGTCAGCGTGACGATCGCGGTCTGGTTGTCGATATGCAGGCTGTCCAGTGCCTCGTCAGGCCATTGCGTGTCCAGCTTGATGCCGGGAAAGCGGTCTGCCGTGGCAAGCTGCGTGCGCGGGTCGATCACCGTGACCGCGAATCCGGCCGTCTGCGCCATCGGTGCCAGCACCTGCGCGATATGCACCGCACCGACGATCATCAGCCGTGGCTGCATCGGGATCAGGTGAAGGAACCATTCCTCTGCCTGCGTGTCGATATGCCGCAGGCTGCGACCGGTATGGAACGCCTGCCGCGCGCTTTCGGACAGGGAGGCGACATGGCCGGAATCTTCGGGAAGGACATCGGGTGCCTGCAGGCCCCGCTCACCACAGGTCAGGACGATATGTCTGCCGTCCGACAGGCGCGTGGCCAGAAGCACGGGCTGGCGTGCCTGTCGCAGGGCCGACAGCCGTTCAAGCAGCGCCAGTTCCAGCGTGCCGGTCGGCCTTTCGGGCGTGCTGATCGATTCGACATAAACATCCAGCAGGCCGCCACATGCCAGCCCGACAGACCACGCATCCTCGCTGGAGACGCCATAGGACAGGCTGCGTGGACGGCCATCCTGCATGACCTCGCCCGCTTCCGCGATGACGGCGCCTTCCACGCAGCCGCCACTGACCGATCCCTCGATCCGTCCGGTCGCGCTGACCGCCATCATGCTGCCCGCGGGCCGTGGCGAACTGCCCCACGTGGAGGTCACGCAGGCCAGTGCGGCGGCCTGTCCGGCGCGTGCCCATGCGATGGCAAGGTCAAGTGGATCGTGGGAGATGAGGGGCTGTGTCATGGCAGGGCTACTCGATCAGCACGGATATGGGCGCGCTACCCGCTGGAAAAACCGAGCGTCCATATCTATCTGACAGCGGGTGTGTTCGCAAACGCGTGAAGTCTGTCATGTGTAACGCGTTTCATTCCATATCAAGGAGCTGACATTTCATGAGCTATATTGATCCTGTCTGGTATGTCGTGGCCGACAGCCTGCATGCGCGTATCCTCAAGCATGGGGAACACGGGCTGGCGACCATCGCCCATCTCAAGAGCGACGACGCGAAAGGCCCCGAAGCGCCCCGCGACGGCGCCTATGGCAAGGTGGTCGCCGCGTACCTGAACGATGCGGTGCGCAAGAAGGAAGCCGTGGGCCTGGCGATTGCCGCGCCGGGTGAGGTGATGCACCAGATCACCGCCCATCTGGATGTTGAGTCGCGTCCTGCCGTGGTCAAGACGGTGGACAAGGACCTGACCAATATTCCCGATCATAACCTTGCCTCCCATTTCGATATTCCCGCGACGGGATGGCCGCTGCCCAAAATCCGTTAATAAACGGTTGATAAACGATGGTCCCGTCCGCCGGTTTGTGGCTCAATGACGGGATCATCCGCCCATCGGGATTGCAAGGGAGTAGTAATGAGATGTCGCAGCCATCCTCACTCGCGCTGGAAGTTGTCCCGGTTACGGCATTTGCACAGAACTGTTCCATCCTGTGGGACCGTCGTTCGCGTCATGCGATCGTCGTGGACCCGGGGGGGGATGTTCCCCGTCTGCTGAAGGTGATCGCGGACAGGAACCTGACGGTGGACGCCATCCTCCTGACGCACGGCCATCTCGATCACGCGGGCGGCGCGGACGCCCTGCGCGATGAGCTGACGGTACGTCAGGACGGCCATCAGGTCCCGCTGATCGGGCCGGATGCGCGCGATGACTTCCTCCTCTCCAGCATTACGCAGCAGGCCGCGCGCTTTGGCGTGGAGGGAATGCAGGATGCCCATGTGGATCGTTTCGTGACCGATGGGGAACGGCTTGACCTGCTCGGGCATGAATTCCAGGTGCTGCATGTGCCCGGCCACACGCCGGGACATGTCGTGTTTTTCGACCCGCAGGCCCGCTTTGCCTTTGTCGGCGATACCCTTTTTCAGGGATCGGTGGGCCGCACCGATTTTCCCTATGGCGATGCCGATGTCCTGAAGGAGGCGATCGTGCGGCAATTGCTTCCGCTGGGCGATGATGTCACGATCCTGCCCGGTCATGGACCGGCCACGACGATCGGGGCGGAACGGCAGGGGAACCTCTTTCTGCGCTGATCCCTGCGGGCTGTTTAGCTGGAGAGAGAATCTATGAAGTCATCCGTGATGACCCCCGTCCGGATTGTCGGCGCGTGCCTGTCCGGGCTGCTGCTGTTTGCCCCCGTTGTCACGCAGGCGCAGGAAACTGGTGAGCCGACGCAGGCGCAGGCGGAACTGCCCAAGGTCGCGCTGACCATCACGGGTCATGACAATGTGCGGCACGTGTTTTCGGTTGAAAAGGCATCGACCCCCCGTGAACAGCAGGTGGGGGAAATGTATCGCAAATCCGTTCCCGCCGATGGGGGGATGATTTTCGTCTGGTCCTATCCCCGACCCAGCGAGATGTGGATGCAGCATACGCTCGTGCCGCTGGATATCGTTTTTATCGGCATGGACAACCGCATCTCCTCCATTGTCGAGAATGCCGTCCCCCTCAGCCTTGCCCATATCAGCAGCCAGGGGCCTGTGCGCGCGACGCTGGAACTTCAGGGTGGCCTGACGGAGAAGCTGGGAATCGTTGTCGGCGACAAGGTCGAAACGCCGGCGCTCACCGATGCGAAGAAGGTCAGCCCCTGATTCTCTAACTTTATGAAATCAAAAGAAATGGTGGTTTTCTGCCGTTTCTTTTCGATTTTGGTCCTGATGGGTCGTGATCCTTTTCAAAAAACTTTCATTTTTTGATTGACGGTGGTGATTGGTGGCCGTATATCCCCGTTCACCGCTTCGGGGGCAGAAAGTTCTTGAGTTTAGCGGTTTGGTTTTCTAGAGTGTTTGGCCCGGTTGGGTTGAGGCTTTTTGAAGGCCGGTTCATTGACAATTGAATAGAGACTGGAAGGGATATGTTGGCGGCGTTTTGCTGTGTCACTTTGTGGCATGGTGGGGCTGGTTGGATTGGGTGACT